>NZ_JBFAAH010000002.1:0-310435 GCF_040639635.1 Promicromonospora sp. NPDC023805
ACGTGTCAGACGCTCAGGTCACCCGGGTGACCTGAGCGTCTGACACGTGCGCGAAGTTCTGACAAGTCTTGCGCCCCTTGGCTAATGGGCGTAGCTTTCTGGCTATGAGGACCAGCCATAGCACCCCGCTCGCCTTCCTTTCCCGCCCCGAGGGCAACATCGCGTACAGCGACACGGGCGCCGGGCCGCTCGTCGTCGCCGTCCCCGGCATGGGTGACCTCCGGTCCACCTACGACGACGTCGCCCCCGCACTCGTCGACGCCGGCTACCGCGTGGTCGTCGTCGACCTGCGGGACCACGGCGACTCGGACACCACGTTCCGCACGCACGGCGACGACGCGACGGGCACCGACCTCGTCGCGCTCGTCGAGCACCTCGGCGCCGGCCCGGCGGTCCTGGTCGGCAACTCGATGGGCGCCTCGGCCGCCGCCTGGGCCGCCGCGGAGCGCCCGGACCTCGTGCGCGGCCTGGTCCTGCTCAGCCCGTACCTGCGCCAGCCCGGCTCCCCTGGCATGCAGAAGGTCATGGGGGTGGCGTACCGGGTGCTCTTCGCCCGGCCGTGGGGCGCCGCGTTCTGGGGGTCCTTCTACACCTCGATCAGCAAAGGCCGCCGCTCTCCCCGGCACGCCGAGCACGTCGCCGCGATCCGGCGGAACATGAGCGACCCGGCCCGCCTGCGCTCCCTCCGCGACCTCGCGGTATCGCTCGACCACTCGGTCGTCGAGGCCCGCCTGGCGGCCGTCAAGGCCCCTTCCGTCACCGTGGTCGGCGCGCTCGACCCCGACTTCTCCGACCCGGCGGCCGAGCTCGACTGGATCACCGGGGCGATCGACACCCGCGGCATCCTGGTCCCGGACGCCGGCCACTACCCGCAGCACCAGGCGGCCGACGTCGTCGTACCCGCCGTGCTCGAGCTCCTCGCCGGGCTCCCGCCCCTCCCGGCTCCCACCACCGCCGAGACCACCGCACAGGCCCAGGACGGGGGCGCGCGTGCCTAGGGCGGGCCTGTCCCCCGACGCCGTAGTGCGTCTGGCGGTCGAGGTCGTCGACGCCGGTGGGACCACCGGGTTCGCCGACCTGACGCTGGCCAAGGTCGCCGCGAGGGCAGGCGTCGCGGCCCCCAGCCTCTACAAGCACGTCGGCTCGCTGGCCGACCTGCGCCGCGAGGTCACGCTGATCGCCGTCGGGGAGCTCACGGCAGCCGCCACCTCGGCGACCGTGGGCCGGTCCGGGGCCGACGCCCTCCGCGCTCTGGGGGCAGCCTGGCGCACCTACGCCCTGGGCCACCCCGGGCGGTACGCGGCGACCCAGATCGGCCCCGACCCGGACGCTCCCGCTGACGCCGCGCTCCGCGACGCGGCGGCCGAGAGCGTTCAGGTGGTGGTCGCCGTCCTGCGCGGCTTCGGGCTCCCGGACGCCCGCCTGATCGACGCCGTCCGTGCGGTCCGCGCGGGCGTGCACGGCTTCGTCACCCTCGAGCTCGGCGGCGGCTTCCGGATGCGGGAGGACGTCGACCAGAGCTTCACGGTGCTGCTCGACATGATCGTCGCGGGAGTCGCCGCGCTCGCACCGTCCGACACACCTCAGAGCGACACCACCACCGGGAGCCACTCATGACCACCGTCCGCTGGACCCGCGTCGCCTTCGTCGCCGCCGGCCTCGCCTTCCTCCTCTTCCCCCTGCTGCGGCCCTGGCCGGACGAGACGGTGGCTACCGCCGAGCTCGCCACGGCCTTCGCGTCCGACCGCTGGGTGGTGGCGCACCTGTTCGGGATCCTCGGCCTCGCCCTTCTCGCGCCCGCACTCCTCGGGCTACGGGCGATCCTCGCCCAGGCCGGTGTCGGTGCCGCGACCTGGGCGCTCGTCACCACGTGGACCGGTGCCGGTCTGGCGGCGCTCTACTTCGGCGCCGAGATCTTCGGCATCCGCACCATCGCGGAAGCCGCGCTGCGGGACGGCGACCTCGGGCTGCTCGCCGACATCGAGGTGCTGCGCATGCAGCCGTGGGCAGTCACCCTGTTCGCCACGGGTCTGCTCCTGCTCGCGGTGGCCGGGGTGCTGGTAGGGGTCGCCCTGTGGCGGGCGGACACCCGCATGAGGTGGGCCGGCATCCCGCTGGCGATCGGCCTGGTGCTCGTACTTCCCCAGTTCTTCGGCGGGCCGGAGCTGCGGATCACGCACGGGTTCCTGTTCGCCGCGGGATGCGTGCTGGTCGCGGTCGCCACACCTTCCCGAACAGCTCGGGCATAGTCTCCGCGCACGACGACGGCCCGGTCACCTTTCGCTGGAAGGTGACCGGGCCGTCAGTGGTACAGCAGGTGAGTCAGTCGCTGCCGAAGCTGCTGATGATCGTCACGAGACGAAGCAGCTCGAGGTACAGCCAGATCAGCGTCACCAGCAGGCCGAAGGCCGCCGCCCAGGCCATCTTGGCCGGCACGCCGGCCTCGACACCACGCTTGATGGAGTCGAAGTCGACGATCAGGGAAGCCGCGGCGAGGCCGACGGCAACCAGACCGACGATCACGCCGATCGGACCGTTACGCATGCCGAAGCCGTCCAGCACGCCGGTCATCATCAGCACGAAGTTGATCAGGCTGAAGAGGGCGTAACCCAGCAGGGCGAACATCAGCCAGCGAGTGAACTTGGGGGTCACCCGGACCTTGCCGCTCCTGAACAGGAACAGGCTCACGGCGAACACCGACGCGGTGCCGAGCACCGCCTGCCACACGGCGCCTTCGGCCATCTGGTTGAACATCAGCGAGATCGCGCCGAGGAACGCGCCCTCGAACACCGTGTACGCCACGATCAGCGCGGGGCTCGGGTTGCGCTTGAACGCGTTGACCAGACCGAGGACCAGGCCACCGATCAGGCCGACGATCATGACGATGCCCAGCATGGGCCGAGGCACCAGCGTCCACGTCGCCGCGGCCACCACGACCAGGAGGGCGAGCAGCCCGCCGGTCTTGATGATCACGTCGTCATAGGTCATGCGCTTGGTGTCCGCCGTGGTGGCGGACGGCGACTGGTACATCGCGTCGAGATCTGACGCGTCCATGGGCTGCTGGCCGCCGTACTGGCCGTACTGGCCGGCCTGCGGCGGGGTGCCGTATGCGGGAGTCTGGTTGGGGTAGGTGGCGGTGCCGCCACGGCGTGCGCCAGCTGCACCGGTGCGACGGGGCTCACCGAAGACGTCGCTTCTCGAAAAGACGGGGTTGCTCATCTGCTCCTCCTGGTCTGTCGGACCATCCTAGGGAACGCTGGGAAGGTCTCAGTAGTTCCCGGGTCATACCTTCGGATGAACTCGGTCCGTCCGAGGGATGATCCGGGCTGGAAAAGGGTGCGGCGGGTGCCGTCGGCTCCCTAGTCTCGTCGTAACCAATCTTGTAGTGACCGACCAGTGGCCGCAGAGGCCACCCCGGCGTGCCAGATGGAAGGGCAAGTGATGATCGAGGCCACAGGCCTGACGAAGAGGTACGGCTCGAAGACGGCCGTCGACGGAGTCACGTTCACCGTGCAGCCGGGCCAGGTGACGGGCTTCCTGGGCCCGAACGGCGCCGGAAAGTCGACCACCATGCGCATGATCGTGGGCCTGGACAAGCCCACCGCGGGCACGGTCACCGTGAACGGCAAGCCCTACGCCGCGCACCGCAGCCCGCTCGCCGAGGTGGGCGCGCTGCTCGACGCGAAGGCCGTGCACACCGGGCGGACCGCCCGCAACCACCTGCTCGCCATGGCAGCCACTCATGGCATCCCGACGAAGCGGGTCGACGAGGTGATCGAACTCACAGGCCTGCGGCCCGTCGCGAGCAAGCGTGTGGGCGGCTTCTCGCTCGGCATGGGCCAGCGTCTCGGTATCGCCGCCGCCCTGCTCGGCGACCCGCGCACGCTCATCCTCGACGAGCCCGTCAACGGTCTCGACCCCGAGGGTGTGCTCTGGGTCCGTAACATCGCGAAGTACCTGGCGTCGGAGGGCCGCACGGTCTTCCTGTCCAGCCACCTGATGAGCGAGGTCGCCCTCACCGCCGACCACGTGCTCGTCATCGGCAAGGGCCGCATCCTCGCCGACGCACCGGTCTCCGAGATCGTCGACGGCGCCGCACGCAAGATCGTGCGGGTCCGGTCGCCGCAAGCCACGGTGCTCGCCGAGCTCCTGAAGGGCACCGACGCCGAGGTGGACGCCGTCGAGCCCGGTCTCCTGGAGATCCGGGGCACGGACGCGGCCACCATCGGTGAGCTCGCCGCCTCCGCCAGGGTCGTGCTGCACGAGCTCACGCCCGTCGCGTCCACGCTCGAAGAGGCCTACATGTCGCTGACCGCCGATTCGGTGGAATACCAGTCCGAGGCGATCGCAGGCCACGCGGGCACACAGTCCGACCTCGAGGGGAGCAAGGCATGAGCGCGACGGTCACGGTTCCGGCGGGCGGATCCGCCCCGGGCACGACGGCGGGAAAGACCGAGGTACGCAACGTCACGTTCTGGCGGGTGCTGCGCTCCGAGTGGATCAAGCTGTGGAGCCTGCGCTCGACGTGGTGGACGCTCGGTTCGACGGTCGTGGTGATCGTCGGCTTCGCGCTGATGATGGCTCTCATCGTCCAGCTCGTCGGGAACGAGATGGAGGGCGCCGCACCTGAGGACCAGGCCGCCATGGGCGGGATGCTCGGCGGGACCATGGTCGTCAGCGCGGGCTTCGACATGGCGGCCCTCGTGGTCGCGGTGCTCGGCGCCCTGATGATCACCGGCGAGTACTCCACGGGGATGATCCGTTCGACGTTCGCGGCGGTCCCCAGCCGGCTTCCGGCCTTCTTCGGCAAGGCGGTCGTGCTGGCGCTCGTCACGGTGGTGCTCATCACCGTGTCGCTCGCGCTGAGCTGGCTCGTCACCTACCCGATCCTGAGCTCCAACGACGCGACCGTCGACTTCGGCGACAGCGGTCAGGTGCGGTCGCTGCTCGGCACCGTGCTGTACGTGACGCTCGTGGCGCTCTTCGCGCTGGGGCTCGGCGCCCTGCTGCGGCATACGGCGGGCGCGATCTTCACGGTGGTCGCGATCTTCCTCGTGATTCCGACCATCGTCCAGATCGCTACGTTCGCGGCCTCCCAGCTGGAGTGGGTAGGCACGGTGAACAAGCTGCTGCCCAGCGTGGCCGGGGCGCAGATCACCCCGAACGCCGGCGCGTTCCCCGACGTGCTCGAACCGTGGGTCGGCATCAGCGTGCTTGCGGGCTACACGGTGCTGGTCCTGACCGGCGCGGCGATGCGCCTGAAGCTTCAGGACGCGTAGCAGGCCGACGTCGGCCGGTCGCCAGCACCAGGCGCTCCGGCTGAGGCCCGCTTCCGTCACGCGATCAGGCACGGTTCTGGCCCCAGAACCGTGCCTGATCGCGTTCTCCAGGCGGACGTCGGAGCCCGCCGTCAGTCGGGCGGATCCAGCGGGTGGGGCCAGGCCGGAGGGGGCGTTGGCCGTTGGTAGGCCGGCTCGGCGACCGGCCCGGGCGGCGGTGGCCACGGTGACGGAGGTCGCCGCTGGGGCGTCTGGATCTGCGGCTGGAACTGAGGCGGCTGGAACTGGGGCGGCTGGTTCTGCGATGGCTGGTTCTGCGATGGCTGGTTCCGCGGCGGCCAGGCGGCCGGAACCTGAGCCGGGGTCGGCTTGCTGTGCCGCGCCGGGCGCGCCTGGTCGGGTCGCGCCGGCGGCCAGGTCGGCTGGACCGGTCCGCCCTGCGCCCGACGCCGCGCCGCAGCCTCCCGTCCGACGGTCTGGAAGGCACCCGTCGCCACGCTGGGGAAGGCACCGGTCAGTGGCCGGCGCGTGCTGCGCCCGGCTGCGTCGTCCGCCGCTCGTCGGCGCTCGGCCCGGCGTTCGAAGATCGTGTAGATCACGGGCACCACGTACAGCGTCAGCAGAGTGGAGGACACGAGCCCGCCGATCACCACCAGCGCCAGCGGCTGCGAGATGAACGCCCCGCCGCCGGTCAGCCCGAACGCCATCGGCAGCAGCGCGAAGACCGTGGCGAGGGCGGTCATGACGATGGGCCGCAGCCGCTTCCGGGCGCCCTCACGCACGGCTTGGTCGAGACCCATGCCGTCCTGCCGGTACTGGTTGATCAGATCGATCAGCACTATCGCGTTCGACACGACGATGCCCACCAGCAGGAGGGTGCCGATCAGCGCGGGCACGCCCAGCGGCGTGTTCGTGGCGACCAGCGCTACCAGAGCCCCGACCGCCGCGAACGGGATAGACACCAGCAGGATGAACGGCTGCGCCAGGCTGCGGAACGCCGCCACCATGACGATGAACACGAGGGCGATGGCGGCCAGGAGCGCCATGCCCAGGTTCGCGAAGGCCTCCGCCTGGTCGGCCGCCGCACCACCCACCGACACCGTCGCCCCTGCCGGCAGGTCTGTCGACCCGACCTCGGCGTTCACCGTCTCGGTGACCGCGCCGAGGTCGTCGCCCGCTGGCGTCACCGAGACGGTCGCCGACCGGTCGCCGTCGATCCGGCTGATCGACGTCGGCGTCCTGGCGACCTCGACGTTCGCGACGTCGCTCAGCGGTATGGCGCCGACCGCCGTCGGGACCGGGATCTGCTCGATCTCGGCAATGGTGCCCGGCACCGCACCCGCGGCGAGCGTGACCCCGACCGGCCCCTCGGCGGTGTGCAGCTCGCCGATCTCCCGTGCACCGGCCAGCGCGGCGGACGCGACGGCGGTCACCTGGGTCTCGGTGAGCCCGTACCCGGCCGCGGCCTTGCGGTCGACGGTCACCTCGACGATCTCCTGTGCCGCCGCCAGGTCGTTGCTGACCTCGGCCACCCCGTCCAGACCGCTCGTCGCTTCCTGCAGCTGATCGGTGGCCTCGGTCAGGGTCGCGTCGTCGCGCGCACGAACGACGAGGTCGATCGACGACGTACCCACGGAGTCACCGGCGGACACGGAGACCTCGGTCGCGGGTTCCTCGGTCAGCCCTCCGACGGCGGTGCGGATTTCGGCTGCGGCGTCCGCGCCGTCGGCATCCTCCGCGAGGGTGACCGCGAAGGATGCCTTGAGGCCCGCACTCGCCCCGCCGAAGGCCGCCATCGACATGTCGCCGCTGCTGCCGACGGTGGCCTGCACGCTCTCGACCGCGTCGACGTCGGCCAGAGCGGCCTCCACCTGCCGCGCCGCCTCGTCCTGCCCTGCGAGCGACGTACCGGGCGCGTAGTGCTGCGTGACGGTCACCGTGTCCTGGCCGCTGTCCCCGAGAAAGCTCGTCTCCATGTTCGGGACGAGGGCTGCCGTACCGCCGAGGATCGCGACGGCGACCGCGATCGTCACGACCGGCCGGCCCAGCGCGCCGTTCAGCGTCGGCACATAGATCCGCTGCCAGACGCCGCGGCTCTCCTTCTCCTCGGCCGCCGCCCGGGCGAGCGACGCGCCGCGGCCTGCCTTCTTCGGCGGGCTGATGAACCAGTACGCCAGCACCGGCACGATCGTCAGCGCCACGACGAGCGAGGCGAGCATCGCTATCGACACGGTCAGGGCGAAGGGCCGGAACAGCTCGCCGACCATGCCGCCGACGAACGCGATGGGCAGGAAGACGGCGACGGTGCAGATCGTGGACGCGGCGATGGCCCCGCCGACCTCACGCACGGCCGCGAGGATCGCGGTGGTCTTCTCCTCGCCGTACGACATGTGCCGCTTGATGTTCTCGATCACGACTATCGCGTCGTCGACCACGCGGCCGATCGAGATCGTGAGCGCACCCAGCGTCAGGATGTTGAGGGTGTAGCCGCCCGCGCTCATGGCGATGAACGTCACCGCCAGCGACAGCGGGATCGAGATCGCGGACACGAGCGTCGAGCGCATCGACATCAGGAAGACCAGGATGACGAGGACGGCGAACAGCAGGCCGAGCCCACCCTCCGTGGCCAGCCCGTGGATCGAGTCCTCGACGAAGGGCGCCTGGTCGAACACGACGGCTGTGTCGACGCCGCGCCCGGTCAGTGTGTCCGCCACCTCGCGCTCGGCGAGTGCCCGCTCGATCGCATGGGACACCTCGACGGTGTTCGCCTCCGGCGTCTTCGTGATGGCCAGGCCGAGGGAAGGCTCGCCGTCGAGGCGGGAGTACGACGTCGGCTCCACGGGCTCGAGCCGCACGGACGCGACCTGCCCCAGCAGCGGCGGGCTGTCCGGCACGGCAGGCGCACCCTGGACGACGGGCAGCTGTGCGATCTGGTCGACCATGTCGACGGGCTTGCCGAGCTGGACGGACCAGGCGCGCCCACCCTCGGTGATCTCGCCCGCCGGCAGGACCACGCCGTTGTCCTGCAGCACGGTGGTCAGGTCCTCGGCAGTGAGGCCCGCAGCGGAGAGCTTCTCCTGGTCGGGCAGGATGCGGACCTCTGTCTCGCGCTCGCCGGTGACCGCGACCGCGCGGACGCCGTCGACGTCCTCCAGTGCGGGAACGACCACGTTCTCGACCGTGTCGGCGAGCGCGTCGGAGCTCTTGTCGCCCGCCACGGCCAGCTGGACCACCGGCACGTCGTCGACGGAACCGGTGGTGACCTGTGGGCTGACGCCCTCCGGCAGGGCGGGCTGGATGCCTGCCACCGCGGTCTGGAGACGTTGGGAGGCGGCCTCCATGTCGGTGCCGTAGGTGAACTCGACGGTGGTGAGCGAGACACCGGTGGACGCAGTGGACCGGACTGACGCGATCGCGTCGATCGAGGCGACGGCCTCCTCGATCACGTCGGTGACCTGCTCCTCCACGACCTCGGGTGACGAGCCCTGGTACTGCGCGCTCACGATGCCGGTCGGGAGCTGCAGGGACGGGATCAGCTCCTGTTTCAGGGAGGTCATGCTCAGCACCCCGAACACAGCTATCGCGATGGTCAGCAGCGCCACGACCGCTCGGTTCGCGAGGGACAGCCGGGCGAGATGGAACACGAAGACTCCACGGTGCGGACGAGGTTCGGGCATACGGCACGACGCCGCCGTCGTGGCCTGGTTCGGACCAAGGGGGTGAAAAACGACGGAAGTCACAGAGTAGGGCAGGGCCCTGCGCCGCCCGCAAGCCCGGCGGGACGGCTCCACACCGAGGTGCCGCTCCAAAGAACCGGTTGCAAAGAAAGCCTTGCAAAGAGATATTTGCCTGCGTAGAGTCGTGCGCACCTGCTACTCCCCTCACGAGCCCCGAAGCCAGGAGATCGCGATGAGCGTCTACGCACCCACCATCCGCACCGCCGTTCCGCAGCCCCTCGGAGTCCCGCTTGCCGCCGCCCCCGCCAGGGTCCGGCGGCCCGCTGCGCCGCGGCAGACCGACCCCGAGGCGCAGCGCCGCGAGGCCGAGCGCGCCGAGCGGCAGCGAGCCCAGGCCGAGCGGGTGCGCGACAACATGGCGGCTCGCCACCCGCTCTCCCTGCGCTGATCGCCGCGCGCCCCGTGGCCACCGCCCGGTCTCGGTCACGTCGAGTGGGTAACGTCCTGCCTATGGCGACAGCACGTAAGAACCTCCCGGGCGGGCAGGCGGGACGAGACTCTCGCTCCTCGGCGCCATTACCTCGTGCGGTCCCGGACAGCGCCGCGTCCACCGTCGCGGGCCCGCCGGCCGAGCTCGGCCCCGCAGCACTGCGCGCGCTCGCTCATCCACTGCGCATCCGCATCCTCGACCTGCTGCCGATCCGCGGACCCCTCACGGCCAGCAAGCTCGGCGAGATCGTCGGCGAGTCGAGCGGCTCCACGAGCTACCACCTCCGCCAGCTGGCCAAGCACGGACTGGTCCGCGAGGTCGAGGGCAAGGGCACGGCGCGGGAACGCTGGTGGGAACGCACCCCCGGTGGGTTCAGCATCTCCAGCGCGGGCAAGGACTCCCCCGCGGGCCGGCAGACCGCCGAGGCGGTCAACATGGAGTTCCTGCGCCTCCGCAACGAACGAGTGCTGGCCTTCGCCCGCGCGGGACAGGACGCCGACGAGGAGACCCTGGAGTCGTGGATGGGCTCCGCCACGTTCGTCACGGTCAACAAATGGGCCACGCGGGAGCAGGCGAAGGCGGTCGTCGAGGCCTGGGAGCAGTTCGCAGCGGAACATCTCGACCCGCTCAGCGGCCAGGAGGGCAACCCTGGAGCCGTGCCGTTCGAGATCCACTTCGACGTGTTCCCCACTATCGACCCCGAGGGCAATCCGCTCTGAAGCACGGGGTCTGAAGCACGGGGTCTGAAGCACGCGATCTGACGCACGCGGTCTGCCGTCAGCAGATCTGCGGCGGGCAGAGACCGCTACCCGGCCGGCCCGCACGGGACGATCGTGGGGGCATGACCGAGACAGCGCACACCCAGCCCTTCGACGACCACCTCGGCTCGCGGCTCCTGCACCAGCGCATGGTGCTCGTCGGCACCGAGATCGACGACGCCGTCGCCAACCGCGTCACCTCGCAGCTCCTGCTGCTCTCCGCCGAGGACTCCGGCGCCGAGATCAGCCTCTACCTCAACTCCCCCGGCGGCTCCGTCAGCGCCGGGCTCGCCGTCTACGACACGATGAGGCTCCTGCCGAACGCCGTCTCGACGGTCGCCATCGGGTTCGTGGGCAGCATCGGGCAGTTCCTGCTCGCCGCGGGCACCAAGGGCAAGCGCTACGCGCTGCCGCACGCGCGGATCATGATGCACCAGCCGGCGGGCGAGGTCAGCGGTACGACGAGCGACGTCGTCGTGCAGGCCGAGAACATCCGGCACCTCAAGGACGTCATGACCCGGTTGCAGTCCGAGCACACCGGCCAGCCCGTCGAGACCGTCGCCGCGGACGCGGAGCGCGATCGCTGGTTCACCGCCGAGCAGGCACTGGCCTACGGCATGATCGACAAGATCGTGGACCAGGTGGACGACGTCCGCCCTGGCGGAAGGCGACGCGCCGGGCTCTGAGGCCTCACGCCGCGAGCAGCACCGCCTCGCCTCGCCGGCCGGCGCCGGAGGTGCCGGCCGGTGCCGCCGTCTGCTCCGCCTGCAGCGGATGACGGGACGACGAGAAGCCCGCCGCACGACGAGCAGCGGACGACAGGACACGAACCCTGCGGCTCTCCTCCTGCGCCGCCAGCGCGAGGGCGAGCTCGGCCCATGCCCGCTCCACCAGGTCGACGAGCCGCATGCCGAGCGCCTCGCACACGGCGGCGAGCACCTCGGAGGATGCCTCCTTGCGCCCGCGCTCGACCTCGGACAGATAGGCGGTGGAGACCCGGGCGTCAGTGGCGACGTCGGCAAGTGTGCGCCGTTGCTCCCGACGGGTGCGCCGCAGGATGCCGCCGACCAGGTCGCGCAACAGCGGTTCGCGGGTGTGTTCGAGCGTGCCGGGTCTGGTCCCGGGCCCGCCCTCGTTCGTGGTGCCGAGCCCAGCAGTACGTGCGGTACCCATTGAGATCATTGCCATCTGCCCACTCCCGCCGTTGGTACCCGTCACGGTACCCAACCCCACTGACACCGTAGGTCGTTCCGGCGTCTGCTCCTGGCGTAACGGCCCTCAGCCGTAAAGCCCGCCAGCGTAGTCAGGGTGCGTGTCAGTGCCTGCTGGCACGATGGGACCACCGACCAGGAAAGGACAGTGGTGTTCGGATCTATCGAGGTGCGCGGAGCCCGAGAGAACAACCTGCGGGGAGTCTCGGTCGACATCCCCAAGCGGAAGCTCACCGTCTTCACGGGAGTGTCCGGCTCGGGTAAGAGCTCGCTCGTGTTCGGCACTGTCGCCGCCGAGTCGCGGCGGCTGATCGACGAGACGTACTCGGCGTTCCTCCAGGGCTTCATGCCGTCCCGGCCGCGGCCCGACGTCGACACACTGTCGAACCTCTCTGCCGCGATCGTCGTGGACCAGGAGCCCATGGGCGCCAACGCGCGCTCGACGGTCGGCACCGCCACCGACGCCTACACGATGCTGCGCGTCATCTGGTCGCGGCTGGGCCAGCCGCACATCGGCGGGTCCAACCTCTTCTCCTTCAACGACCCGCAGGGCATGTGCGGGAACTGCGAGGGCCTGGGCCGCGTCTCGGCCATCGACACCGAGGCCCTCGTGGACCGCAGCAAGTCGCTGAACGAGGGCGCCATCACGTTCCCGAACTTCGGAGTGGGCAGCTGGTACTGGAAGGTCTACGCCGACTCGGGCCTGTTCGACGTCGACAAGCCGCTGGCGGACTACAGCGAGACCGAGTGGCACGACCTGATGCACGGCGCCGAGCGCAAGATCGTCGCGGGCGGCATCAACGTCACGTACGAGTCGCTGGTCCCCAAGATCACGCGCCTCTACCTCGTCAAGGACGTCGAGTCGATGAAGGGCGCGATGCGTGCCGCCGTCGACCGGCTCGCCACGTTCACGGCCTGCCCGGCGTGCGGCGGCACCCGGCTCAACGACCGGGCCCGGTCGTCGCTGGTCAAGGGCAAGCACATCGGCGAAGCGGCCGCCCTGCAGCTCACCGACCTCGCCGAGCTCGTGCGCGACCTCACCGACCCGCAGGTCCAGCCCATTCTCGACGGCCTCGGTGACCTGCTCGCCACGTTCGAGCAGATCGGGCTGGGGTACCTGTCGCTGGACCGGGAGTCGTCGTCACTGTCCGGCGGAGAGGCTCAGCGCACCAAGATGGTGCGGCACATGGGTTCGGCCCTGACGGACATGACCTACGTGTTCGACGAGCCGACGATCGGCCTCCACCCGCACGACGTGCGGCAGATGAACACGCTGCTCCAGCGGCTGCGGGACAAGGGCAACACGGTGCTCGTCGTCGAGCACAAGCCAGAGGTCATGGCTGCGGCCGACCACCTCGTCGACATGGGCCCGGGCGCCGGCAAGCACGGCGGCACCGTCGTCTACGAGGGCGACATCGCGGGGCTGCGCAGCTCCGGGACCGCGACGGGCAAGCACCTGGACCAGGCCGTCACGGTCAAGCAGACGCCGCGCACCCCCACGGGCTTCCTCCGGATCGAGCACGCGACCCTGCACAACCTCCAGGACGTCACGGTCGACGTCCCGCTCGGTGTGCTCGTCGCGGTGACAGGCGTGGCCGGGTCGGGCAAGAGCTCCCTCATCCACGGCTGCCTGCCGCGCGACGGCGTGACGTTCGTGGACCAGTCGGCGATCCGCGGGTCGCGGCGGTCGAACCCGGCCACCTATACCGGGATCCTCGAGCCCATCCGCAAGCAGTACGCCCGCGCGAACGGCGTCAAGCCCGCACTGTTCAGCGCGAACTCGGCCGGCGCGTGCCCGGCGTGCAAGGGGGTCGGCCTGAACTACACCGACCTCGCCTTCATGGCGGGTGTCGCGAGCCCGTGCGAGGCGTGCGGCGGCAAGCGGTTCACCGACGAGGTCCTCGACTACACCCTGCGTGGCAAGAACATCGCCGACGTGCTCGCCATGTCCGTCGAGGAGGCGCTGGGCTTCTTCACGGAGAAGGCGATCGTGCCGATGCTCTCCCGGCTGTCCGACGTCGGGCTGCACTACATCTCGCTCGGGCAGCATCTCAACACCCTGTCCGGCGGCGAACGGCAGCGGCTCAAGCTCGCCATCGAGATGGGCGGCGACACCCCTGCGTTCGTCCTCGACGAGCCCACCGCCGGCCTGCACATGCAGGACGTCGACAACCTGGCCGGCCTGCTCGACCGCCTGGTGGACTCCGGCCGGTCGGTCATCGTCGTGGAGCACAACCTGTCGGTCGTCGCGCGTGCCGACTGGGTGATCGACATGGGCCCCGGTGGCGGGCACGACGGCGGGCGGGTCGTCTTCGAGGGCACGCCCGCCGACCTGGCACGCGAGGAGGCGTCACTGACCGGCCGTCACCTCGCCGAGCTGCTCTCCTGACGCCGGAGCGCCGAGTGCCCCCACCCGGGTTCGAACCGGGACTGTGCCGGGTTTAAGCCGGCTGCCTCTGCCAGTTGGGCTATGGGGGCGCACCCCAGAGACTACCGAGGCAGCGGTCGTCGTAGTACGTACACGGCCATCAATGGTCGAGCTTGTCGAGACCACCAGGGTCTCGACAAGCTCGGCCAGCGGTACGGCCTGAGCCGGACCGGTGTCAGCTGGTCAGGACTTGGCGCCCGACTCGGCACGGTCGGCGGACGACTCCGCCTTCTGCTCGACCTTCTCGCCCGCCGGCTTCGGCGGCACGGAAGCGTTGCGGAACTCCTGGCGCGGGTCGTGCAGCGAGCCCAGCGAGACCAGCTCACGGCCCATGAGGAACTGCCCGATCCAACCGATCAGGATCCGGATCTTGCGGTTGCCGGTCGGCATCGCCATCACGTGGTAGCCACGGTGCGCCACCCAGGCCGGGAACCCGCGCAGCTTGATGAAGCCGAACAGCTCGGCGACACCCTTGTACAGGCCCAGCGATGCGACGACGCCCAGGTTCTTGTGGTCGTAGTCGACGGCGGGCTTCTCCTTGTAGAGCGCCACGATGTTGTCGGCAAGGCGCACCGCCTCGCGGATCGCGTGCTGCGCGTTCGGCGGGCAGAACTTGCCGGGGTTGTTCACGTCCGGCACGGCGGCGCAGTCGCCCGCGGCCCAGGCACCTTCGACGATCTCGCCGTCCTCGGTCGCCACCTGCAGCGTTGGCAGCACGGTGACGCGGCCCATCTTGTCGAACGGGAGGTCGGACGCCTCCTTGATGACCGGG
Organism: Promicromonospora sp. NPDC023805; assembly: GCF_040639635.1. Lineage (NCBI taxonomy): Bacteria > Bacillati > Actinomycetota > Actinomycetes > Micrococcales > Promicromonosporaceae > Promicromonospora > Promicromonospora sp. NPDC023805. Next base: position 14,616 of record NZ_JBFAAH010000002.1, read on the forward strand.
TTCGCCTTGACGCCCGCGGTCCACACGATGGTCTCGGTGTCGAACTCGACGCCCGTCGACGTGACCACGTGCCCGTCCACGCAGGACGAGAGGAACGTGTTGAGGTGGAACTCGATGCCGCGCTTCTTCAGCTCGGCGAGGGCGTACTCGCCCATCGGCTCCGTGACCTCTGGCAGGATGCGCCCGGCGCCCTCGATCATGACGAACCGCAGGTCGGACGCCTCGATCGTCTGGTACTGGCGTGTCGCGTAACGCGCCATGTCCTCGATCTCGGCGAGGGCCTCGATGCCGGCGAACCCGCCGCCGACGAAGGTGAACGTGAGCATGCGCTTGCGCAGGTCGGCGTCCCACGTGGAGGACGCGACGTCCATCCGGTTGATCACGTGGTTGCGGACCGCGATGGCCTCTTCGACGTTCTTGAAGCCGATGGCCGACTCCGCGAGGCCGGGGATCGGCAGCGTGCGCGACACCGAGCCGAGGCCGACGACCAGCTGGTCGTACGACACCTCGTACTCCTCGCCCGACTCGGGCTGGATCTTCACGTGCTTGCGGCCGTGCTCGATCGCGGTGACCTTGCCCTGCAGCACGTCGATGCCCTTGAGGGCCTTGCGGTGCGGTGCTACGACGTCGCGGGCGTCGATCGACCCAGCGGCCGCCTCGGGCAGGAAGGGCGCATACGTCATGTACGGCCGCGGGTCGACGACGACGATCGCCGCCTCCCGCTTCTTCAGCTTCTTTCGCAGGCGGCGCGCCACGTAGAGGCCGACGGACCCGCCGCCGAGCACCACGATGCGCGGCACCTTCCGCGGGCGCGGCGTGCTCGCCGCATCGGAAGCATGGCTGACCGAGGTCAGGTCGTTCTGAGGCATGATTCCCAGGATACCGCGCACCGCGCATTCGCATTGACACGCCAAAGAACGGCGTGTGCGTGATGCACCCCACGCCGTCGTCGCCGCTGCAGGAACTTCCTCGATCCTCTGGCACCCACAACGGGCCACCGCCGCCGGAAGTTCCCGGCGGGCGGAAGTCACGCCCTGCGGGCATGGCGTGAGCCTGCGGTTCCGCTTCGGCTCACGCCATGGACAGCGCGATCCCGTCGAGGATGTCCTGCTCGCTCGTCACCACGCTCGTCAGCGAACCGCCGGCGGCCGCGACGTCGGCGGCCACGCGGGTGATCACCTCGGACCAGACGAGCGCCCCGGCCGCGATGACGTCGACCCGGCCCGGGTGCAGGAAGCCCATCGCCGCTCGCTCGGCGCGCGGGGCCTCGACCAGTGCCGCGCAGGAGTCCAGCACCACCTGCACCGGCAGCTCCGCCTGGTTCACCCGCTCGCGCCGGTACTCCGTCAGTCCCAGCGCGTGTGCGGTCACCGTGGTGATCGAACCGGCCAGCCCGACCAGGGTGGCCGTCTTCGCGAGCGGGACCGCGCGGGCGGCGTCGTCCAGGTGTGCCCGCACGTCCGCGCGGGCCGCCGCGATCTCCGCCGCCGACGGGGGATCGCTGTGCAGGTGCCGTTCGGTCATCCGCACCGAACCGACGTCCATCGAGACGCTCGCGTCGACCGAACCGGTGCCGAGGACCAGCTCCGTGGACCCGCCCCCGAGGTCGACGACGAGGAACGGGCCCGCGTGCGCCTCCGCGACCGCGCCGGTGGCACCGCGGAACGACAGCTGCGCCTCCTCGCCGCCGGAGATCACCTCGACCTCGACGCCGAGCGCCGAGCGCACGCCGTCGAAGAACGCGTCCCGGTTCCGCGCGTCCCGGGTGGCCGACGTCGCCACGAAACGCACCTGCTGCGCTCCGGCGGCCTCGATCGCCGCCGCGTACCGGCGCGTCGCCGCGAGGGTGCGCTCCAGCGCCTCGGGCGCGAGCTCACCGGTACGGTCCACACCCTGGCCGAGCCGCACCACCTCCATGCGGCGGTCGAGCTCGGTGAGGTTTCCGGCGGCGTCGACGTCCGCGAGGAGCAGGCGGATCGAGTTGGTGCCGCAGTCGATCGCGGCCACACGAGAGGAAGTCACGCGAAGATTCTTCCAGGCCCTCCGCCGCGAGGCGTCGAAGAAGCCGGATCCGCGAGAAACCTCACGCGGCCGCGGAGGTGGGTGCCGGCCCGGTCAGCAGGTGCAGCGGTCCGGGCGCCAGCTGTCCTTGGCCAGCTCCAGCGCCTCGTCGCCCAGCGGGTTCACGCCAGGGCCCGCGGCGAGCGCGTGCGCGAAGAGGACGTGCAGGCACTTGACGCGCGTCGGCATGCCGCCGGCCGAGATGCCGGCGATCTCCTCGACGTGCCCGATCGCCTCACGCTGGGCGAGGTAGTGCTCGTGCGCCTTCCGGTAGGCGGCGGCGAGCTCCTCGTCCTGCTCGAGTCGCGCCGTCAGCTCCTTCATGACGCCGTTCGCCTCGAGCGTCGACGCGGCCGCGGTCGCACCGGGGTGGGTCAGGTAGAAAACGGTCGGGAAGGGGGTGCCGTCGGGCAGGCGCGGCGCGGTGCGCACCACGGTCGGACGGCCGCACACGCAGCGCGCCGCGATCCCCACGACGCCGCGCGGCTCGCGGCCGAGCTGCTCGGCCAGGACGCGCAGATCGTCGTCGGACACTGTCTCGATCACGGAGTTCACCGCTCCATTGTCCCTCAAGAGACTGTCCCCAGGAGCGATGCGGCACGTGATCTGGCGAACGCGCGCGCCTACTCCTCGCCGCCCGCGATCCGCACGGAGTCCCACACGCTCGTGAACCAGGGGGTATCCGCATCCTCCGACGCGCCGGGCGACGGCTCGACGACACCGGGCGGCGGCTCCTCCTGCTGTACGGAGTCGGTGTCCAGGGGACGCCACACCTTGTCCCCCGGCATGACGAAGTGCAGCCGCGACCGTGCCTGCTCGATCACGTACGACGGGTCGTCCCAGCGTGCGAGCTCGGTGTCGAGCTCCTCCTTCTGGACCAGCTGCTGGTTCAGCTCGGACCGCAGCTCGCGCAGCTCGGCCTGCTGGGTCACGGCGGCGCGCACGGTCGGCAGCAGGAGCACCACCGCGAGGAGCACCACCACGGACAGCACCATCGCGCGGACCGTCAGCACCTCGGGCAGCACGAGCCCGAAGCTGCCGCGCTTACGGTCGGCACGCGGCGGCGGGACGCTGCCGTTGACAGCGCTGCGGCGACGCGGCTGCGTGGGTCGCTTCACCCCGCCGCCCGACGCCGGCCGCGCAGCCCTCGGGGCGGCAGACGCCGGGCGCGCGGCAGACCGTGCAGGCGCGCTCCGCGGCGTGGGAGCACGGCGGCTCGCCGACGACGGCGCGGCGGGCTGACGAGCGGCCGACCCGCCGGGCGCCGAACCTCTCGCGGTGGAACCACTCGCCGTCGGACCGGACGGCTTCTTCGGGGCGGCCTTGCCCTTCGGCGTCGGCTTCGAGTCCTTTGCCTTCTTCACGCCCGACGCACCCGCTCCGGCACGCGGAGTCGACGACGGGCGTGCGCCCGAACCGCGCGCCGAGCCCGAGGGTCGCGCCGGACGACGTGAGGAAGGCATGGGTCGATTGTGCCGATTCGCGAGGCCTTTGTACCGGCATTACCTCCGGCGCGCCGTGAACAGGAAAGTCCGCCTCGTCCATCTTCCGGACGTTCCTCAACGTCAACGGCGACACGCTCGTCGCGATGCTCGTCGCGAACGCGAGCGGCGAGATCGACCGCGACGTCTACGACGAGCGGAAGACGGTAGCGGAGAGCGACATCTCCGCCGCCGACGAGTCGAACACAGATGAGTCGAACACCACAGCCGCTCCGGAGATCCAGCCCGTCTGAAACCTTGCAGTGAGTGCAACAAAGATGGACGATGCGGGAATGGACCTCTACGACATCCGCTTCCACACCATGGACGGCACCGAGATCTCGCTGGCCGAGCACTAGGACGACGTGGTGCTTGTCGTCAACGTGGCATCGCGGTGCGGCCTGGCGCCGCAGTACGCGACCCTGGAGGAGCTGCAGAAGAAGTACCAGGACCGGGGGTTCACGGTGCTGGGCTTCCCGAGCAACCAGTTCCTGCAGGAGCTGGGCTCGAACGAGAAGATCGCCGAGTTCTGCTCCATGACGTACGGCGTCACGTTCCCCGTGCTCGACAAGATCAGGCTGAACGGCAGAAACGCTCACCCGCTCTACGAAGAGCTCAAGAAGGCAGAGGACGCCGAAGGGCACTCGGGCAAGATCCGGTGGAACTTCGAGAAGTTCCTGGTCCTGCCCGGCGGCGATGTGCGCCGCTACTCACCGAAGACCCTGCCGGACGACCCGGCGATCGTCGGCGAGATCGAGGCACACCTGCCGCGCTGAGGGTCAGGCCGCCGCCGCCGTCGAGGCGGCGGCGGCCTCCTCCTCAGTCATCACTGGGCGCGAGCGTGAGCCGCATGGCGACCGGCACCACGTCCGAGGCGTCGCCGAGCCAGCCGGTCCACACCCTCGTCAGGCCAAGCTCCCTTCCGGGGTCGGACTCCTCCGCGATCAGCCTGTGCTTGCTCACGAGCGGCAGGGCCGTGAGCTCGCTGACCGTCAGAATGTCGATGACCAGCACGTCGACCCGATCAAGGCCGAACGCGAGCCAGTCCTGACTCACTCGCAGCGAGAGCGTGTCGAGCGCCGTCAAGCGGGACATCACTGCACTGAATGCTGTATCTGTCATGCAGCCTTGACGCTCGAACCGCGCTGAGGTCACAGCACTTCCGGGAAATCTTTCACCCGATCTTCAGCAGCTGGGCCAGCCGGTAGGGTGCCCGGTCGATCGCGGCCCTCCGCAAATCTCGACGGTGGTGCCCGCGGCGCAGGCGGGGCATACGCTGTTGAGCATGGAACCGACCCGATTCCGGCAGGCCACGCCCGAGGACGCGCAGGCACTCCTCGATGTCGAGCGCGCCGCTGGGATCGCGGCGCTCGGCCATATCTTCCCGCCGGGCATGTATCCCTTCCCCGCCGACGAGGTCCGGGCCAAGTGGGAGTCCGCGCTCACCGAGCCAGGTGTGCGCGTGCTCGTCCTGGACGACGACGTGGACAGCTCCCGGCTGGCCTGCTTCGTCGCCCACGACGAGCGGCTGCTCCGGCACCTGGCGGTGCACCCGTCCCGCTGGGGCGCCGGCCTCGCCCGCGCGGCGATGGACGCGGCGGTCGCCGAGATGCGCGACCCGCGCCTGTGGTGCCTCGCCGACAACGACCAGGCCATCGGCTTCTACGAGCACCTCGGCTGGCGCCGGACCGGACGCACCCTGGCGTCCGACTACGCGCCGTTCCCGGACCAGGTGGAGATGGCCCTCCCCCGGGACTGACGCCCGGACCAGCTACAGGTCGACGAGCCCTGCCCGGTACCCGAGCACCACCGCCTGCGTCCGGTCCCGGGCCTGCAGCTTCCCGAGGACCGACGCCACGTGCGTGCGCACCGTCTCGACGCCGACCACTAGCGCGGCGGCGATCTCCGCGTTGGTCATGCCCTGGGCCACCAGCCCCAGCACCTCTCGCTCGCGCGGCGTCAGCACCGGCGCGCCGGCCGCCGCACGCGGACGGGTCCGGACCAGGTCCCGGAGCGCCTGTGGGTACAGCAGGCTCTGCCCGACGGCGACCGTCCGGACCGCCTGCACCATCTCGTCGGCGCCCGCCCGCTTGAGCAGAAATCCGGACGCCCCTACCGTCAGCGCGTCGAGCACGTAGCCGTCGTGCTCGAACGTCGTCACCACGAGCACGCGGGGCGGGTCCGGCAGCCGCAGCACGAGCTCCGTCGCGCGCAGCCCGTCCACGCCGGGCATCCGCACGTCCATGCAGACGACGTCGGGCCGCAGGGCGCGCGCCAGCTCGACCGCCTGGGCGCCGTCGCCCGCCTCGCCGACGACCTCGATATCTGGCTCGGCGTCGAGGATGAGACGCAGACCGCTGCGGACGAGCGGTTCGTCGTCGGCGACGAGCACCCGGACCTGGGTGTCAGGCATCTGGATCCTTCCGGTTGGCCCCGCCTGTTGCCTGGGGCGCGCAGGGCAGCGTCGCACGGAATGCCCACCGGTCGCCGTCCGGCCCCGCGTGGACGGCGCCGCCGAACAGGGCCACGCGCTCCCGGATACCCGACAGGCCGCGCCCTCCGGACTGGCGCCTGCCGGGACGCGCACCGAGGAGAATCGGGTTCACGACCTCGATCCGCACCTCGTCGCCGCCGTGCCCCACGGTGAGCCGTACGGGGCCGGGAGCGCCGTGCCGGTGGGCGTTGGTGAGCGCCTCCGTGACTATGCGCTGCACGGTCCGGCCCAGCAGAGCCGGCAGACCCGGAGGCAGGTCGATGCGGGCGGCCAGGTCGAGTCCTGCCCGGCGGTGGGCGGTGACGACGTCCTCCAGCGCGGGTGCGAGCGCCACGGGTGCGTCGTCGTCGGCGTCGTCCCGCAGGATCGCCAGCAGCTGGTCGAGCTCGGCGAGCGCCGACCGTGCGGTGTCCTCGATGGCGGCCAGCGCCTCGGCCGCCGCATCGGGGTTGACCGCGACCACCCGGCGTCCGGCCGCCGCCTGGACGCTGACGACGGTCAGCGCATGGCCTATCCCGTCGTGCAGCTCGCGCGCCAGGCGGGTGTGCTCCGCCTCCCGACGAGCCCTGGCGAGCGCCGTCTCCATGCGGTCGTGCGGCGTGGGCCCGAGCACCCGGCCGGCGAGCGCCGCGGCGGCGGCACCCAGCGGCCACGTGGCGATCAGGGCCAGCAGTGCGAACGCGGCGCACGCGACCAGCCGCAGCGCGAGGGACACCGGCCCGGTCGGCAGCGGCAGCCCGGTGTAGAACGAGTCCCCGGAGCGCAGCGCCTCCCCGGCGACTGCCTCAACGCCGATCAGAACCGCCATCGGGACGCCCGCGAACAGCCCGGCCGCCACGAGCAGGCCGGAGGCGAGGTGTCCCGCCACCCAGGCCGCCGTCCGGAGCCGGTGCGCGGGGCGGGGCCGGGCCGGGACCACCAGCTCGTCGTCCACGTCGAGCAGCGCGCGGGCCGCGGTGACCTCCAGCTCCCGTGCGCCGGGTACCAGCCCGAGCCCGATGGCGGCCGCGACCGTCGCAACCGCCACCACCCAGGCGGGCAGCCCTCCGGCGACGATGTTCAGCAGGCTGTAGACGAGCAGCACCAGGGCCAGCCCGATCGCCCCGCCCAGCATCTGCCAGGCGAACCGCCGAGCGAGATACCGAGCGAGATCTCTGGTGAGTTCCCTGGCGAGACCCCTGGTGAGCTGCCGCCTCGTCGCCCGCATGCCGTCATCCTCTCCGGTCCTCAGGTCCACCCGCCAGGCAACCTGCTGCCTCAGACGGCCGGGACCTGTTCCCGGGCGGGCGTCCCGGCGTCGGGCACCGGCGAGCGCTCGGACCGGGTCCGGTGGGCGACGTAGCCCCAGACGGCGAGCGCCAGGGCCGGACCCCAGTACCAGCACGGGAACACGACGGCCCCCACGACACCCTCGACGAGGCTCTGCCCGCTGAACATCACCAGCATCGGGACCACGGAGAAGACAAGGGTCACCGCGATCAGACCACCGGGCACGGCGGCCGCGGCGATGGGTACGCGGCGCCCGGCAAGCCCCGGCATCCAGCGGGGGAACACCTCGCCCCAGGGTCGGATCAGGCCCAGCGTGAGGAAGACGCCGAGCCAGGCGCCGCTGGACAGCGTCAGCCCCCAGATCCGCGTGGACATGTCCAGGTCGAACCCGAGCTGCGGCCACGGGGTGAGCCAGGTGAGCCGCACGAGGGCGTACGGGAGCGGTCCGGTGGCGGCAACTATCGTGATGGCCTTGCGGTGCCGCACCACCCAGTCCGTGGTGCGTTCCATGACCGGCGTGCCCGCCAGGGCCTGTACCCCGACGGCCGACCACAGGGTCCCGGCCGCGAGCACCAGCAGGGAGAGCAGGAGCCCTGCACGGTTCTCGAACAGGCCGGCACCGAGCATGCGCACCATCCCGGCGAGGGCGTCCCGCGCCAGGAACCCGCCGACGACGAGCAGGGCCAGGCCGGGTACGCCGACCGTCCAGCGGGCGACGCGGTACCGGCGCACCACCTGGACGAGCAGGACCACGACGGCCAACGGCATCGCCATGGCGACGAGGTAGCCCATGGTGGACAGCGGGCCGCTGCCCTGCAGCACCACGCCGAACACGACGAGCTGCAGCGCCGCTGCCCAGACCCGGCCCCGCATGCGCAGGACGCCGGCGAGCGCCGCGATACCACTCGCGACGCCGGCCAGCGCCGTGACGACGTGGACGGTGGTCGCGGCGTCCTGTCGGGCGAACCGGACCAGGAGTGCGGTTGCGGGGTCTGCGTAGACGTTCGGCAGGAGTCCGAGCATCCAGGCCAGGCCGAGCAGCGCGGTGGCGCCGCTCGCGATGGTGGCGCCGATGAGCGTGGCGCGGGGCAGGCGTTCCATGACGGTTCCTTCCGGTCGGTCGTGCGGTGTGCCTCCACACTCCCGTCCGCCACGTGCTCTCCCCCTCCCCCGACCGGGGGATATCGGCTGGTGGCCGGGGGATACGCGGGGATACCCTCTGGCTCAGGGCGGCTGCGTCAGGGCAGCTCGGCGGGCTTCCCGTTGACGTCCTCGCGGGCCGACGGCGGGTCGACGCGCTGGGCGGTCAGGTCACGCGGCGTCAGGGTGAAGCCCTGCCAGTGCATCTCCATCGGGCTCTGGTCCTCGTCGCGCGCGACGTGGTGGAAGCCGACGGCGACCCAGGTGACGACGTCGGACAGCTCCGCCTTGTCCTGCGCGAAGTCGAGCACACCCGAACCGCACGTGCCCTCCTTGTTCGCCGTGGCGAACAGCTGGCAGTCGTCGGCCTCGGTGAACGCGATCGCGTACCCGGCGTCGTCGACGTCGTCGTGATGGTGGTCCTGGGTGAGCTCGAACGGCGTCGTCGCGCCGAGATCGACCTGGTAGGAGATCTCGTGCCCGTCCTCGTTGAGGACGGCGGGGTTGACCACGCGCCACCAGCGGCGGTCCGCCGCCGCCGCGGTGCCCTCGTGCGTGATCGGGGTGAGATCGCCCTCCACGAGCGGTGCCCGCGGCCCCTGCTCGCCGGTCGGTGCGGCGTCGTACTGCTCGACCGCCTGCTTGCTCGGGCCCCCGAGCGCCCAGTGCACCCGCCACACCGCGTTGTGCGAGTGGCTGGTGGCGTAGTCGGTGTCTCCCGGGCCGACCGGCCAGCCGTGGGCGGGGTCGTCGCCGTAGTCCTCCGGCGACAGGTCGCCCGTGGCGCCGAGGTCGGACCGGATGGTCCCGTCGCTGCCGAACGTGTACTGGCTGACGTACTCGTACCAGCCGACCTTCGAGATGGTCGCGAGCCGCAGGTCGGTGCGCCGTGCCACCTCGGCACCTTCGCCTTCGCCGCTGCGGTACGCGATGCCGCCGTCGACCACCTCCTGGCAGAGCACCTGACGCTTCGCGCCGCCCCCGCCCAGCGAACCGTCGCCGACCTTCGGCAGGTACGTCTCGAGACGCTCGCCCAGGCACTCGGTCGGGGTGAGCGTCATCATCTGGGGGCCGCCGAAGCCCTGCGTGGTGATGTCCTCGGTATTGCGCAGGCCCGTGTCGTACGGCACCTCGAGCTGCCCGATGGACAGCTCGGCCAGCACCTGCACCGGCTTGTGGCCTGCCGGCGTGAAGTGGACGTCCTCGAGCACCAGCCCGCGGCTGGAGTCCACCCGCCAGCACATGGTCCAGGTCGAACGGCTGAGCAGCTCCTGCGTGATCGACTCGTTCTCCGGGCACCTCAGGTCCACACCGCCCGACGCCCTGTTCTCTTCCGTCAGCGGGGCAGGCGCTGCAGGTAGCGCGTGCTCCACGACCAGGATCGCAGCCACGACGAGCGCGACGATGGCCGCTGCTGCGACGACCGCCGGAATCACCCCTCGTCTCGGCGACAGCTCGGACACGACTCCCCCTTGGATCTCGGGCACACGGCCCGTTGGTGGGCCGTTCGGGAACAGGACCGGCCCGGTGCGACGACGTCGCACCGGGCCGGTCTTACTGCGTCAGACACTTGCTACTGCGTCAGAGACTCAGCTCATCAGACGGCAGGCTTGTCGCCCGACATCCGGCCCATCGCGGTGGCGAAGGCCTGGCTGATCTCGCGGCGACGCTTGATCATGACCGCACCGGCACCGAGCAGCAGCACCATGGCGGCGATCAGGACCGCGACGTTCGCACCGGTGTTGGCCAGGCCGCCGTCGCCGTTACCGGCGCCCGCACCCGAACCATCACCGTTGCCGTCACCGTTGCCGGAGCCGCTGTTGCTGGCCACGACGGTGATCGGCGTCTGCGCGCCTTCGCCGCCGTCTTCCGGCTGGGCGTCGACGATGATGACACCCGGCGGGGTCCCCTCGGGAACCGTGATCGGGGTCTCGAAGCCGCAGTCGTCGCCGACGGTCACGGTGACGGGGTCACCGATGTCGTTGCCCTGCGTGTCCTTCAGCTGGACGATGACCGTGGAGCCGGCCGGGAAGCCCGAACCGGTGACCATGACCTCGTCGCCGGCCTCGACCACTGCCGGGTCAGCAACGATGCTCGGGTTCGTGCACTCACCCGGGGGGTTCGTGCCCGGGGGCAGGATCTCGAGCGGCGCCTCGGCACCCTCGCTGCCGTCCTCAGGAACGGCCTCGACGACGTGGTCGCCGGGCTCTGCGTCCTCAGGAACGGTCAGGTCGGTGATGAAGCCACAGGCCTCGTCCGGGGTGACCATGACCGCGTCGCCAACCGGGTTGCCCTCGGCGTCGCGCAGCTGCACGGCGACCGGAACGCCCGCCGGGAAGCCCTGGCCGACGATCGAGACGGTGTCGCCCGGGTAGACAGCACCCGGCTCGACGGTCAGCGTCGGGTCCATGGCGCAGATGTCGGATCCGGCGACCACTGCCAGCGGGGCCTCAGCGGCCTCACCGGTGGTGTCGTCCGTACCCACGACCGGGTAGACGCCGAGCTCGGCGTCAGCCGGAACCGGAACCGCGACGGTGAACGAACCGTCCGAGTCGGTGTCGACCGGGATGGCGTCGCCCACGGGGTTGCCCTCGGGGTCGGTCAGCTGAACGGTCGCGGTCGAGTCGGGCGTGTAGCCCTCACCGGTCGTGATCGTCGACTGGCCAGGAGCGACAGTGGCGGGGTCGACCGACAGCGACGGGTCGATGTCGCCAGGTCCACCGTCGTCCGGCGTGATGCGCACGGCGGCGTTGCCAAGGTTGATCCGAGCAAGCTCGTTCTCCCCCGGCAGGAGCGCGATGCTCAGCGCGTTCAGGTCGAGCGACGTGACGACCTCGGCCGCCGTGGCGGTCGGGGCAACCGAGTCAGACGTCTCGGTGACCTGACGGTTGATCGTGATCGAGAGGACCTTGGACAGGACATCGAAGACCGGCGAGAGCAGCTCGCGGATCGGGGCAGTGATCGAGTCCGTCTTGAGGTCGTTGATCAGCAGCTCGAAGATGTTGTCACCCTCGTCGCTGATCAGCAGCTCGTACACCGGGGCCAGGATCGGCGCGAGCGCCGGGCCGACCGTGTTGATGGTGTTGACCAGGACCGTGGCGACCGGGCCCATGGTGCCCGTGCTGTTGTTGACTGCCTCGGGGAAGTCGCCGTTCACGGCGTCCACCAGGGGCAGCGACCACGAGACGTCGAGGGTGCCGAGGGCGCCCTCCTCGTAGAAGGCGATGTTGATCGTGACGGAGTTCAGCGAGTCCTCGATCGCACCGATGAGGACGCGAGTGACTTCCTGCATGAGCTCGTGCACGGTCTCCGCGATGAGCGGGTAGGTCGTGTCGTCGATGAGCTCGGTGTTCGCGGGCAGGCCGTTGAGGCCTTCCTCGTTACCCTCGGGGCTGTCGACAAGCTTGTCGAGGTGGATCTCCAGCTGACCGGTCGACAGGTCGATCGTGATGAGCTGGTTCGCCGAGGTGATCGGCTCGCCCACGACGGACTCGAACAGGTTCTCCTGCATGTTGCTGTCGACGGTGATCGAGGGCGTCGGAACACCCGGGACCGCGTCGAACAGGCCGGTCAGGGCGCTGTCGTCCAGGTTCTCGTTGACGAGGTCCTCGACGGTCGTGTCGATGGTGCCGCCGATGTCGTAGATCGACGCGGCAGCGTCCTCGATGACCGGGGAGTGCAGGAACAGGTCCAGGTCGGCAACGCGGTACTGGCCGAGGCCACCCACGCCGTCCTGGTCCAGGATGACGCCGTCCTCGGCCTTGACCTCGGCTGCGGCAGCACCTGCCTCGAGCAAGAGCTGGTCGACGATCTTGTCGGTGAGGCCGTCGATGCCCAGCAGGCGCGCGACGGACAGGACGTCAACGGACGCCTTGCCGAAGTCCTCGGTCTTGCCGTCGAGGTGGACGCCGCCGTCCGCGCCGAGCAGGCCCGACACCGCGTACGCGTCGACTGGGGACGACGCCTCGCTCCTGCTGACGAGCGCGCCAGCCTGACCGTAGTCAAGGATCTCGTCGAGGCGAACCTCGATGTCATTGAGCTTGATGAGCTCGGAGCCGAGCAGCTCGACGTTGAGGTTGCCCTCGTTCGGCCCGGGGTTCGACTCCGAGCCGGCCTGCGAGTAAGCGGCTGCCAGCAGCGCCTCCTGGAAGAGCGTCGAGTCGAGGACGCTCGCAGCGGCCTCGGACGGCTCGTCCGGGTAGTTGTTCACTGCGACCGCAGGCAGTCCGGTGGCCGTAACCACGACTGCGGTTGCCGCGGCCGTCGCCAGGGTCCGGCGCCACGGGGCGCCGCCCTTCCGACGTCGGCCTGACGGTACTTGCGTTCGGTTCAAGAGAACTCACTCCTCCATATACACGCTTCAAGTGAAAGCGTCCGGATCGGTACGTGATCACGTCCGGAATCGGCTGGGGCGAGGCGTATGACACACCCGTGCCCGGGCTTTAGAGAACAGTGATTCCCAGGGACCTGCCAGGCGGAGCGGCAATCGTGCGCTGACGCAACTCAACGCAATTCGCCGTGCGCTCGAATCGATAAGAGGCGCGATAAAGGCGTGCGCATGCAAGTGCGCGGGGAGAAGTGAAGGAAGTCCGAAATGCCGGGTGAAAAACCCTACCAACAGCAGGTGAAAACCTTGCGTTCAGGTCGGGTGTCAGCCACCGGCAAGCCAAGCGGGGGGACGGGTCTCGGCGAGCCGCACCAGGTCCCTACGGTCCCGGATGCCGAGCGTGGCGTAGGCCCGGCGCAGCCGGTTCACGACTGTCCGCTCGGACACGAAGGTCGCCTGGGCGATCTGCGAGTTCGTCGCACCGTGCACCGCCAGCTTGACCATCTCCCGCTCGTGCGTGCCGAGCACCTCCCACTCGGGGCCGGCACCACCGCTCGCATCGGCCTCCGCGAGGAAGACGTCGATACCCCGCAGCCAGCCGGCCATCCCGGCCAGCCGCACGAGCGTCCTCGCCTCGTCGAGCATCGCGTTGCCGGTGGCGCGGCCGCCGCGCGTCACCGCGTACCGGCCGTACGCGACGAGCATGCGGACCCGCTGCCACGGCGACATGGGGGCGGACGGGGCGTGCAGCGCGGTCTCGAACGCTACCGACGGCACACCGTCGTCGGCCAGCAGCGCACAGAGCCTTGCATAGGCGGCGGCGACGTCGGGCGTCGACCGTTCCTCGGGCGCCACGGGCGGATCGAGCAGCCGCTGGGCTCGTGGCCCCACCCTGCCGGGCGGCGTGGAGGCCATGACGGACTCCACGAGGTCGCACCGCACCTGCACGCGTCCCCGGTAGGGCCAGGCGCAGTGCTCGAGCGCGATGGTCAGCAGCGCGACCGCTCCTTCCGCCTGTCCGACGACGAGGTGGGCGGCGCCAAGGTCCGCGGCGTACTCGCCGAGCACCCGCGCCGACCAGCTGCCCGCCTGCGCCGGCATCGTGCTGCCAGGGACGGTCCCGTCGACGACGGCGTCCGCCGAGGCACGCATGCCCCGGGCCGGCAGCCACGCCTCGACGGACGGGCGCAGCTCGGTGGCGTGCGCGATATGCGTGCGGACGTCGACCGCGCGCCCGTCGAACGCGGCCACCCGGGCCGCCGCGAGGTCGCGCGCGACGATCTCCGCGACCGCCCTGTCCGGCGTCGCGCCGGAGTGGTCGGCGAGGAGACCGCGTGCGCCGACCACGTCCCCCAGCGTCAGGAGGGCGCGTACCTGGATGTCGACGCCCACCCAGTCCTGGCCGGGCGTGGGCCCGATCAGCCGCAGGTCTGCCCGCAGCGCGCCGGGGTCCGGCAGGTCGCCCGTGTCCTCGAGGCACAGCAGCGCCTCGGCGACCCGTGCTCCCGCGGCGCGGGCATCCGCGCCGACGCCCGTCAGGTCACGCCACCACAGGTGGTCGGTCCAATCAGCGCCCACCCCGTCCGGCACCAGCGAGCCGGCCAGATGGTCGCGCCAGGCGCGCCCGGTCATGAGGGACACCCCGACGGCGCGCGCAGCCAGGTGCGGGTCGGGCGCGGCCGCCACGGCCGCCCACGCGCGCGCCGGCAGCTCCTCCAGGTGCAGCCCGTCGAGGATCCTCAGCAGCGCGCCGGCGTCGGTGACGTCGCGTTCCGGCGCCAGGGTGTCCCGGCCATCCATCTGGCCGTCCGCACCCCGCACCTCCTTGCACAGCAGGGCGAGCAGCGGGTGCCGCACGCTCGAGCGGCCGTCCCGGCGCGCCGCCGAGGCGCCGCCGAGGGGTGCGGTCGCGAGCGCGGTCATGGTCGCCGGGTCGAGCCCGGCAAGCATCGCGCGGTAGGCGCGCCGAGCGGCCGAACCCACTGTCTCGGGTCCGGCCCAGGAGACGTCCCCGCGCAGCTCCGCGGCGCTCAGCGAACCCGCGAGCTCGAGGGCGAGGCGCGGGTTGCCTGCGCTCCACCAGCGCAGGTGCTCGACGACGTCGGCAGCCACCGGGGCGCTCATCTCCGTCGCGAGCGCACGGCGCAGGGACATCCGGTCGAGCGGGCCGAGCTCGAGCACCTCGACGTCGTCGGAGAGCGGCTCGACCGCGATGCTCCGCACCGCGGCGATCACCCGCCAGTCCTGTCCGTACGCCTCGTCCGCCAGGTGCTGGAGCCAGCGCGCTCGCTCAGCGGTCAGCACCCCGACGTCGTCGACGAAGAGGACACGCGGCCCGGAGCCGCCGTCGCCTGCCCAGACCGAGACCGCGCGCAGGAACCCTGCCGCGTCGAAGCCCGGGCCGTCCTCCGGATCGTCCGGCACGGACCAGGCCGACAGGTCGACCCGCCGGCTGTTGTCCAGGTCGTGCGCCGACGGCCTGGATGAGCACGGCCGTACCACGCGGACCGCTGACGAGCCCGCGCCGACCTGCTTCAGCGCGTGGAGCACCGTCGAGGTCTTGCCGATCCCGCTCAGTCCGCGCACGACAAGGACCGTCGGGTCCAGGTCGGTTGCGAAATGCCCGATGACCCGCAGCTCTCGATCACGCCCGTGGACCACGAGGTCCCTCCCCCTGCTGCCTGCCTGGTTCGTCCATGCCTTCGGCACTGCCGAAGGCACTGCCACGGAAGGCCCGTTACTTGATGGCACGCACACCCCAATTCGCCACTTACATGAATGTCTATCAGTAGCGCCTCAGGAGTCTATGACAGGAGATGAATCGTGCAGGATGAGCGTGTGGTACGGGATATTACGGCTCTACTGGCGGATCTCGGACAGGTAGGGGAAACTCCGCACCCGCAAATCCGGGCGGAATGTCTCATTCCAGGGGCGGGGGCGTCACGCCAGGGGGCCGAGCATTTCCTGTCTGCCCACGTCGGGCCGCACCGCGCCGTCGAGCACGTCGACCAGCTTCTTCTCCTCGTACCGGAAGTGCGTCTCCATGACGGCCTCGATGCCGTCGAGGTGCCGCAGCAGCTCGTCCTGCGCCGCACCCGACACGGCGGCGCGCTCCAGCTCGCCCAGGAGGTGGTCGAGCATCGAGTGGTCCCGCTTCAGGTCGGCGACGACGGGCGCCAGCTCGGGCCGGTCCGCCAGCACCACGTCGAACAGCGTCGCGTCCTCGCTGCGGTGATGGCCGGTGAGTGCCGCGCAGAAGCCCACGCAGTAGAGCTGCAGCTCCCTCGCCGCCGCCGGCCCCTCCGCGCCGTCCTCGACCGCGGACCGCGCCACGGCGAGCGCGTCCCGCAACCGCCGGTGGACCTCACGGAGCTCCTGACCCCAGGCGACGACACGTTGACTCATCGCAGCAACCCTAGCCCGGGGCGCGCCCGGTCTCAGGCGCGCAACAGCTCGGCGACGACGGCGGGCACCGCCCGGGCGATCTCCAGGGCGGTCACGGGACCACCGGCGGACGCCCGCGCCGCGGCCCGGCCGTGCACGAGCACGGCGACGGCCGCGAGCCGGGCCGCGAGCGTCTCGTCCTCCACGACGTCGGCGGAGCGGCCGGCGAGCAGCGTCCCCAGGATCCCCGCGAGCACGTCACCCGCCCCGGCCGTTCCGGTCCAGGCCGGCGCGTCGGCCTGGGCGTACACGTCGCCCGGCCCCGCCACGACGGTGATCGCGCCCTTGAGCAGCACGGTCGCGCCGGTGGCCTGGTGCGCGGTACGCACCCAGTGCAGCGGCTGCGCCTCGACCGCCGTGCGGTCGACGTCGTGTCCCAGGCCCTGCAGCAGCTCTGCCAGCTCGCCGGCGTGCGGGGTCAGGACCGCCCAGGCCGGGAGCCTGTGCTCCAGCATGGTGAGCGCGCCCGCGTCGATGACGGCGGGCATCTTGCCGCCGGTCACGTCCTCGGAGAGCACGCCGGTCACCGCGGCGAGCGCCCCGAAGATCCGGCGGGCCTGGCCGTCGTCGTCCGGCCCGTCCTCGGGGCCGAGCGCGGGGACACCCGGCCCGAGTACCCATGCCTGCACCCGGCCGCCCGCCACGACCACCTCGGGGTGGGCCAGCAGCACGCGCGCGCCGACCGCCTCGGGCCCCAGGTAGCGCACCATGCCGGGTCCGGCCAGCACCGCACCCGACGTCGCGAGGACAGCCGCGCCCGGGTAGGTGCTCGTACCCGCGATCACGCCGACCACGCCCCTCGTGTACTTGTGGTCGTGCGTGCTGGGGACGGGCCACAGCCCGGCGACGTCGGCCGGCTCCATCCGCCGCACCCGGCCCGACGCCGGGTCCGTCCCGCTCATCGCGTGCCTGCCCGTCGCCACGCCCCACACGGTGCCTGACCAGCCTTCGGCGCCCGCGACCACGGGGAAGCCGACGTCGACCAGCTCGACGTCGCCCCCGAGGTGGGCCGCGGGCGGCAGGAGCAGGCCGGGCTTGAGCGCGCCGAACGTCACCGTGCGGTCGGCGCGCAGGACGGGGCCGGGTACCGCGCCGTCGTCCACGCCGATGCCGCTCGGGATGTCGACGGCGACGGTGAGCGGCCAGCGCTCCCCCGCCTTCTCGCGGGCCTCCGCGAGCGTCCGGACCAGGCCGCCGGCCGGGGGACGCAGCGCGCCACGTGCGCCGACGCCGACCAGACCGTCCAGCAGGACGTCGGAGGCGAGTGCGGCCTGGACCACTGCCGGGACCCGGACGTCGGCGAGCGTCAGCACCTTTCCGCCCGCCGCCCGGAACGCCGCGAGGCCGTCCTCGTGGGCGCGCGCCGACGCGAGCACCGCGGTGACCGTCATACCGCGCCGCACGAGGTGCGCGCCGGCGAACAGGGTGTCGCCGCCGTTGTTACCGGGTCCGACGAGCAGCAGAGCGCTGGTGCCGCGTACGTCGACCCTGGGGCCGGTCGCGCGGCCGGGGCGGATGCGGGCGGTGCCGGGGAGTCCGTCGGAACCGAGGCTGCCGCGCAGGCGGACGGTGCCCGGACGGCCGAGCCGGTGATCGGGGGCGCGCCCGGCCCGCGGCGCCGCCACCTCGCGGAGCACCGCCTGGGCCAGCGCGTACGCCGCTCTGGCCATGAGCGGCTCGCCGGCAGCGATCAGTGGCTCTTCGGCCTTTCGTACCTCGTCGGAACTCCACGCGTCTTTCACAGTCCTATAGTGCCGCTTCCGCCACCGTCCGAGGTACAAATCCTGGGCGAAATGGACGGCCCCTCCCGTCCGCAACCTTGTCGGCATAAGGTCGGACCATGCGATTCGGACTCTTCATCCCGCAGGGCTGGCGTCTCGACCTGGTCGACATCCCCCCTGCCGATCAGTGGGCTTCCATGCTTTCCCTCGTGCACCGCGCGGAGAACCAGGCGGCGGGCGAGGCCGTCCCCGGCGGCGAGTTCGCCTGGGAGTCGGCGTGGGTCTTCGACCACTTCCACACCGTCCCGGAGGTGACCACCGAGGCCACGCACGAGGCCTGGTCCCTCATGGCCGCGTTCGCGGCCGCCACCCAGCGCATCCGGCTGGGCCAGATGTGCACCTGTATGGCGTACCGCAACCCGGCACACCTCGCCAAGGTCGCCTCGACCGTCGACACGATCTCCGGTGGCCGCGTCGAGATGGGCATCGGCGCAGGCTGGTACGAGCACGAGTGGCGCGCGTACGGCTACGGCTTCCCGTCCGCAGGCGAGCGGCTGCGGGCGCTCGACGAGGGCGTGCAGATCATGTCGAACATGTGGCGCACCGGCTCCTCCGGCACGTTCGAGGGCAAGCAGTACCAGGTCGACGGCGCCCTCTGCTACCCGCAGCCCCTGCAGCAGCTCCCGGTGGGCGACGGCGGCGCCGAGGTGCCGTCCATCCCGCTGTGGATCGCCGGCGGCGGCGAGAAGAAGACGCTGCGCATCGCCGCGCAGCACGCCCAGTACACGAACTTCGACGGCAGCCCCGACGGGTTCGTGCACAAGTCGGGCGTGCTCGAGGCGCACTGCAAGGACGTGGGGCGCGACTTCGGTGAGATCACCCGGTCGGCGAACTACAACGTGGTGATCGGTGAGAACGACGCCGAGGTCGCCGAGCGGCTGGGCTGGATCGAGGCGCACCTGCGGAAGTGGGTCCCCGAGAAGGCCGACCAGGAGATGAACACCTGGCGCAGCGGGCTCCTGGTCGGGACACCCGAGCAGATCGTCGAGCGGCTGCAGGACATGCGTTCACGCGGCATGGAGTACGCGATCACGTACTTCCAGGAGGCCGCCTACGACCAGACGGGCCTGGAGCTCTTCGAGAAGCAGGTCATCCCCGAGCTCCAGTAACTGGGGCGGAAGGTCACCCTTCCGCGATCACCATGGCCGACGCGATGCCCGCGTCGTGCGAGATCGTGATGTGCCAGGTGCGCACACCGAGCTCGGCGGCGCGGGCGGCCACGGTGCCGCTCGCGTCGATCCGGGGCGGGCCACCCACCGTGCGGTGCACCGTGACGTCGTGCCACCGGAGGTTTCCCGGAGCACCGAGCGACTTCGCGATGGCCTCCTTCGCGGCGAACCGGGCGGCCAGGGACGCCGGCGGCAGCTCGCGCTCGACCTCGGTGAACAGCTTCTCGCGCAGCCGGGGCGTCCGGTCGAGGGTCTCCATGAACCGGGCCACGTCGACCACGTCGATGCCCGTCCCGATGATCATTGGCACAGCCTAGGTGGCCGCCGACGGCCGCAGGCTCCGTCCCGTCCCACAACCGCAGTCTTGCGCAGGATGCCCGACTTGGGGCACCATGTCACAGTAACGTAACGGTAAAGATTGCGCCCGCGTTCTGCCCGCGGCGCATCATCTTTCATTTTCAGGAGGTAACCATGCCTGCGGACGACGACAAGCTGCCCTTCCCCAAGGTCATGGTCCTGGTCTTCGGCGTCATGATCGCCGCCATCCTCACGTTGCTCGTCTACGTCGCCGTGTCGGGCTGAACCCTCGGCCGCACCCGGCGCGCCCCGCGCTCACGCCGCACCCGCCTCCTCGACGCGGTCCAGCCACTCGCCGACGAGCGCCTCGAACAGCCCACGCTGCTCGAGGTGCAGCGAGTGCCCCGCGCGGTCCAGCACGGCGAAGGCCGCCCGGGGGTAGTGCTCGACGAGCCCCCACGCGTCGCGATAGCCGGTGACCGAGTCCTGCCGCCCGACGAGCACGAGCGCCGGCTTGTCGAAGGGCACCGGCTCGACCGGGAAGCCCCCTGCGTAGTGCGCCTCGACCCGCGCGACAACCTCTGGGTCGGCTGCGGCCAGGCCGGGATCGACCTCCTGCCGCGACCGCGTCCAGGTCTCGTCCGTCTGGACCACGAGGACCTCCTCCGCCGCGAGCGCCTCCGGCCCGACCCGCTCCACGAGCGCCGGGTCCTGGACCAGCACCTGACGCCGCGGGAGCTCGCGCAGTTCGTGGCGCGGTTCGACGACGGTCACCACGACGGCCAGGCCGGCCACTCGTCCGGCGTCGGCGGCAGCGAGCCCGCGCGCCAGGTACCCGCCGTACGACTGCCCCACGACGGCGTACGGCCCCTCCGGCACGAGCGCCTGAACGGCGGCCCGCAGGGTCCGGAAGACGTCGTCGGTGCTCGCGACGTCCGGCGCAACCGTCCCGCCCATGCCCGGCAGGTCGACATAGAGGCGACGCCAGCCCGGCCGGTCCGCGAAGACCGGCTCGAACGCGCCGACCATGAGCCGCTGGTCCACCGGGAACCCGTGGACCAGCACCACGGTAGCCACCCCAGGCCCTGCCGAACCGTGCTCCACGTAGTGCACCCGGACCCCGTCAACCTCCACGTACGCCATGTACGCCCCTCTCGTCAGCCATGAGGTTAGACGGGGTCACCGACATCCCGGATGCCCGCGGTGTCCTCCGGCTGGACGAGGTGCCGCCAGCGGAACCACTTGCGCTCCAGCTCCTCGGGCAGGTCGACGTCGAACCGCCGGGCCACGAGCAGCAGCTGCGCCAGGGCGTCCGCGACCTCACCGCGGAACGCGTCCCGCGTCTCGTCGTCGGACAGGCCGCGGTCGCGCGAGCGGCCGGACAGGTTGAGGAACGCCTGCGTGAGCTCGCCGACCTCTTCGTGGAGCTTCAGCATGAGCCAGTCGTCGGTGCGTTCGACGCCGTATATCCGCGCGTACGCGCGGCTGATGATCTCGACGTCGTCGGAGAGCTTCTTGAGTTCCACGCCGCCGAGCGTGCCACAGCGGGACGCTCGGTTCGGCGGGAACGGCCAGGACGGACTACTCCACGGTGACGGACTTGGCGAGGTTGCGCGGCTGGTCCACGTCGAGGCCCTTGGCGGTAGCCAGCGCCATCGCGAAGATCTGCAGCGGCACCACGGCTAGCAGGGGCTGGAGCAGCGTGGGCGCCTGCGGGATCCAGAAGATCTCGTCGGCGTACGGGCGCACCGCGTCGTCGCCGTCCTCCGCGATCACCAGGGTGCGCGCGCCGCGCGCCCGGATCTCCTGGATGTTCGAGACGACCTTCGAGTGCAGGGAGTCGCGCCCGCGCGGGGAGGGTACGACGACGAACACGGGCTGGCCCTCGTCGATCAGTGCGATCGGGCCGTGCTTGAGCTCACCCGCCGCGAAGCCCTCCGCGTGGATGTACGCGAGCTCCTTGAGCTTGAGCGCACCCTCCAGGGCAACCGGGAACCCGACGTGCCGCCCCAGGAACAGCACCTTGTCGGACTTCTCCATGGACCGGGCGGTCGCGCGGACGTACTCGCCGCGCTCGATCACCGTCTGGATCTTGCGCGGCATGTCGCGCAGCTCGTCGAGCAGCGTGGCGATCTCGTCCGGGAACTTGTTGCCGCGCAGCTGCGCCAGGTACAGGCCCAGCACGTAGGCGGCGGTGATCTGCGCGAGGAACGCCTTGGTGGAGGCGACGGCGATCTCGGGGCCGGCGTGCGTGTACAGCACTGCGTCGGACTCGCGCGGGATCGTGGAGCCGTGGGTGTTGACGATGGAGATCACCTTGGCGCCCTGCTCGCGCGCGTGCCGCACGGCCATCAGGGTGTCCATGGTCTCGCCGGACTGGGTCACGGCGACCACCAGCGTGCGCTCGTCGACGATCGGGTCGCGGTAGCGGAACTCGTGCGCCAGCTCGACCTCGACGGGGATGCGGCACCAGTGCTCGATCGCGTACTTGGCCACGTGCCCGGAGTAGGCGGCCGTGCCGCAGGCGACGACGATGATCTTGTTCACCGCGCGCAGCACCGACTCGTCGATGCGCAGGTCGTCGAGCACGAGGGCACCGGAGGCGTCCGTCCGGCCGAGCAGCGTGTCGGCGACCGCCTGCGGCTGGTCGTGGATCTCCTTGTCCATGAAGGAGTCGAAGCCGCCCTTCTCGGCGGCGGCGGCGTCCCAGTCGACCGTGAAGCGCTTGGCGTCGGCGGGCTTGCCGTCGAAGTCGGTGACGACCACCGACGTCGGGGTGATGGTCACCACCTGGTCCTGGCCCAGCTCGAGGGCCTCCTTGGTGTGCGCGATGAACGCCGCGACGTCGGAACCGAGGAAGTTCTCCCCCTCGCCGAGTCCCACCACGAGCGGGGAGTCGTGCCGCGCCCCTACCACCGTCTCCGGTGCGTCGGCGTGCACGGCGAGCAGCGTGAACGTGCCGTGCAGGCGCCCCGCGACGACCGTCATGGCCTCCGTGAGGTTGCCCGTCTCGCGGTACGCCTTGGCCAGCAGGTGAGCGGCGACCTCGGTGTCGGTCTCCGAGCGGAACGTCACGCCGTCGGCCAGCAGCTCTGCCTTGAGCTGGGCGAAGTTCTCGACGATGCCGTTGTGGATCACGGCGAGCCGGTCGCCGTCGGCCAGGTGCGGGTGGGCGTTCGCGTCGGTGGGGCCGCCGTGCGTGGCCCAGCGCGTGTGGCCGATCGCCGCGGTGGCGGCGGGCAGCGGGTTCTGCTCCAGTGCCTCGATCAGGTTGGCGAGCTTGCCCGACTTCTTGGCCCAGGCGACGCCGTCCAGCCCAGGCGCGACGAGCGCGACGCCTGCCGAGTCGTACCCGCGGTACTCCAGCCGGCGGAGCCCTTCGACCACCACCTCGAGAGGCATGCCCGACGGCGCGGCGGCACCTGACGCGTTGCCGTCCGCGATAGTCGGAGCAGTTCCCGTGTAACCCACAATCCCACACATGCGGGCGAGTCTAGCGAGCGTCCGGGCCTGCCCCCATGACCGGGCTCACAGGCCCGCACCCCGGGCACCGCGCGAGGTCGCGCAGCGGCCGGTGGAGATTCCCGCGCCCGGTTGGGGCACAATGCTGCAGGTGGTTTCCCAGTTTCCGACGACGGACCTCAGCGAGCACCTGCTGGCCCTCGCGCCGTCCTCGCCCTATGTGGATCTCGACCGTGCGGCGTGGAGCCGCCTGTCGGCCTCCACTCCGCTGCCGCTGACCGACGAGGACGTCGAGCGCCTGCGCGGTCTCGGTGACCCGATCGACCTTGCCGAGGTCGACGCGATCTACCGCCCCCTGTCGCGCCTGCTCAACCTGTACGTGCAGGCCACCGCCGGCCTGCACGACGCGACGTCCACCTTCCTGCACGAGGATCCGCCCCGCACGCCGTACGTCATCGGGGTGGCCGGCTCCGTCGCCGTCGGCAAGTCGACGACGGCGCGCGTCCTGCGCGAGATGCTCGCCCGCTGGCCCGAGACGCCGCGCGTCGAGCTCATCACCACCGACGGGTTCCTCTACCCGAACGCCGAGCTCGAACGGCGCGGCCTGATGGAACGCAAGGGCTTCCCCGAGTCGTACGACCGGCGCGCCCTCATCCGATTCCTGTCCCGTATCAAGGCCGGGCAGCCGGAGGTGCGCGCACCCCTGTACTCGCACGTGATCTACGACATCGTGCCGGATCAGGAGCTGGTGGTGCGCAAGCCCGACGTCCTCATCGTCGAGGGCCTCAACGTGCTGCAGCCGGCCCGGCCGTCCACGGTCGACGAGTCGACGGTCGCCGTGAGCGACTTCTTCGACTTCTCGATCTACGTGGACGCCCGCACGCGGAACATCCGGCAGTGGTACGTGGACCGGTTCCTCGAGCTGCGCAGGACCGCGTTCACCAAGCCCGACTCCTACTTCCGGCGGTACGCCTCGCTCTCCGACCAGGAGGCGACCGAGCGGGCCATGAAGATCTGGGAGTCCATCAACGCGCCGAACCTGGAGCGGAACATCATCCCGACCAGGGGCCGCGCGACGCTGGTGCTGACCAAGGGATCGGACCACGCGGTGCAGCGGGTCCGCCTCCGTAAGCTCTAGCCGGTCAGCGGGCGGCGCGGGGCTTTCCGTCGCCGTCCGCCGGGACGGTGACCTTCTCGTCGGCGTGCTCCTCGGCGTCCGTCGCGCTCGCCGTCTTCTCGGGGTCGAGGTGCCGGTGGGAGAACCAGCCCACCACGACGTCCACGACGAAGCCCATAGCGACGCCCAGGACCACGCCGATGCCGATGGCCAGCATCGGGTTGTGGCCGAACCACTGCGCGGCGACGAGGCCGATCCCCGCCGAGTAGAGCGCCCACATGACCGCCGCGATGGCGGCGATGAACATGAACCGGCGCCGCGGATAACCGACGGCGCCCGCCGTCATGTTCACGGCCACGCGGCCGATCGGGATGTACCGCGCCGCCAGGATGAACGAGGCACCGCGCCGGGACAGCGCACGCTCGGCCCAGGCCACCGCCCGGCGCCCGCGCCGGTTCCGCAGGAACGGCACGCGGTCGGTGCCGATCATCTTCCCGATCTGGTACGCGATCTGGTCGCCCACCCACGCCCCTGCCGCCGCCGCGATCAGCACGAGCCACATCCACGGCGTGCCCGTGGTGTGCGCGGAGACCGCCAGAGTGATCACCACGGACTCGCTGGGCAGCGGCGGGAAGAACCCGTCGATGGTCGCGAAGGCGAACATCGCCGGGTAGATCCACGGCGAGGCGGCCATCGCGAGGATCCACGCCTCGGTGGCGCTCAGGACGGTGGAGATGAGATCGAGCACGGGACCTCGAGAGTCTCGTCGGGAGCTACCCTGCGAACGGCTCAGGGCGGCGCCCGGGGGCGGGGAGAGCACTTCTTAGTGCCTGGTGCCAGCCTACGCAAGGGGCGCCCCTGAAAAGCATCAGGGGTGCCCCTGGTAGGACCCCGCTTCCCAAGCATTCACGGGGTGTTCACGGCGGTCCCGCCTACCCCTACAACGCGAGCCGCTCCCGCACGACGGCGGCCAGGTCGTCCGCGACCTTGTCCGCCTCGTCCTGCGCCGGGGCCTCGACCATCACGCGCACCAGCGGCTCCGTGCCGGACTGGCGCAGCAGCACCCGCCCGGTGTCCCCCAGTCGCGTCGTCGCGTCCAGCACGGCCGCCTGGACGCCCTCGTCGGTGCCCGCGCGGGACTTGTCCACACCACGCACATTGACGAGGGTCTGCGGCAGGCGCTCGATCTCACCCGCGAGATCACCCAGTCGCTTGCCCGACGCCTTGACCCGCGCCGCGAGGTGCAGCGCCGCGAGGACGCCGTCGCCGGTCGTGGCGTGGTCCGCCAGGATGATGTGGCCGGACTGCTCCCCGCCCAGGCTGAAGCCGTTGGCGCGCATCTCCTCCAGCACGTAACGGTCGCCGACCGCGGTCTGCACGGTGGTGATGCCGCGCTCCCGCATCGCGAGGAGCAGGCCCAGGTTGCTCATCACCGTCACCACGAGGGTGTCGCCCGGCAGGCGGCCCTCCTCCTTGAGCGCGGTGGCGAGGATCCCGAGGATCTGGTCGCCGTCCACGATGGCGCCGGTGTGGTCGACGGCGAGGCAGCGGTCGGCGTCGCCGTCGAACGCGACACCGAAGTCCGCCTCGGACGCCACGACGACGGCCTGCAGCTGCTCGGGGTGCGTGGAGCCGCACTTCTCGTTGATGTTCCGGCCGTCCGGGCTCGCGTTCATCACGACGACGTCGGCGCCCGCGGCGCGCAGCGCCTCCGGGCCCACCTCGCTCGCGGCGCCGTTGGCGCAGTCGAGCGCGATCCGCAGGCCCTCGAGCGGCCGGTGGTCCGGCGTGGTGCCGACGCTGTCGGTCAGGTGCCGCACGTAGCGCTCGGCGGCGGCCTGGCCATCGGTGCGGATACGTCCGACGGCGGCGCCCGTCGGCCGCTCCCAGTCGTCGCCGAGAGTGGCCTGGATGGCGTCCTCCACGGCGTCGTCGAGCTTGAGACCGCCGCGGGCGAAGAACTTGATGCCGTTGTCCGGCATCGGGTTGTGCGAGGCGGAGACCATGACGCCGAGGTCGGCCTCCAGCTCGGTCACGAGGTACGCCAGCGCGGGCGTTGGCAGCACGTTGAGCATCACCACATCGACGCCGGCGGACGCCAGACCGGCGGCGACGGCGCCCGCGAGGAACTCGCCGGAGGCGCGCGTGTCGCGCCCGACGACCGCGCGCGGACGCGGCCCCAGCAGCTCACCCTGCGCGGTCAGCACCCGCGCGGCGGCGGCGCCCAGCTCCAGCGCCAGCTCCGCGGTGATGTCCTTGTTGGCGAGGCCCCGAACTCCGTCGGTGCCGAACAGCCTGCCCATGCCGGTTCTCCTCAGATCGTTCGAATCCCACCGTAGCGGGCCACCGGCACCTGCCGGCAAATGCAGATGGCCCCGCTGAACAGTGTCGACACTGTTCAGCGGGGCCATCCAGCCACGCGCTGGGGTCAGCGCTTGCTGTACTGCGGAGCCTTGCGGGCCTTCTTGAGACCGGCCTTCTTGCGCTCGACCGTACGGTCGTCGCGGCGGAGGAAGCCGGCCTTCTTGAGCTCGGCGCGGTTGGCGTCGCGGTCGATCTCGTTCAGCGCACGGGCGATGCCCAGGCGCAGAGCACCGGCCTGGCCCGACGTGCCGCCACCCGTGATGCGGGCGATGATGTCGAAACGGCCTTCGACCTCGACCAGGCTCAGCGGGCTGTTGACCAGCTGCTGGTGCACCTTGTTCGGGAAGTACTCCTCGAGGGTGCGACCGTTGACCTTCCAGGTGCCGGTGCCGGGGACGAGGCGCACGCGCGCCACGGCCTCCTTACGGCGCCCGAGGGCCTGAGCCGGGGCGGTGATGGACGAGCCGCGCGTTGCGGGCGCAGTCGTCTCGGTGGTGTAAGAGCTGGGCGCCTCGGCGTCCTGCTCGATGTCGACGGTGGTCTCGGCCACTGTGGTGTCCTCGCGTCCTTCAGCGTTGCGATCCGGCAGCGGCTCAAGCCTGCTGCGAAACCTGGGTGATCTCGAACGGCTTGGCCTGCTGCGCCGTGTGCGGGTGCTCAGAGCCTGCGTAGACCTTCAGGTGGGTCATCTGCGTCCGACCGAGCGAGGTCTTGGGGATCATGCCGCGCACGGCCTTCTCGACGGCGCGTTCCGGCTTGGTGTCCAGGAACTCGCCGTAGGGGGTGGCAGTGAGGCCGCCCGGGTAGCCCGAGTGGCGGTAGGCCAGCTTGGTCTCGCGCTTGTTGCCGCTCAGCGCGACCTTGTCCGCGTTGATGATGATGACGAAGTCACCACCGTCGACGTGCGGAGCGAAAGTCGGCTTGTGCTTCCCGCGCAGCAGAATGGCGACCTGGCTTGCCAGGCGGCCCAGGACGACGTCGGTCGCGTCGATGACGTGCCAGTCGCGCTGGACGTCGCCGGGCTTGGGGGTGTACGTACGCACGGTTCGTAACCTTTTCGTTTTCGGTGTCGTCGGGCGAGAAGCAGCGCCCGAAGAGTCAGGTCGTTGTGCGCGGGGGTCAGAGTGACGTCCGGGCCGTTCGTCGGCACACGAGTGGGCTCGGTGCTTACGCAGGACGTCGTGACAAAGCACAACGACTCATTAGAGTACCTGGCCGGTTCCCCGGGGGTCAAAGCGAAGCGGGTCAGGGGACGTGATCGGCCGCATGAGGTTCGACACGTCTGCCTGTGGCGTCTGCACGGAACTGGTGCGACGGTAGGGGCATGACCGAGGAAACCCCAGGCACCATGCCAGGACCGGACGGGATCGCTGAGGGCGACACCGACCAGCTCACCTCCGATGACACGCTGCTCAACCGCGGCCTCGCGGACAACCTCGACGAGGGCTACTCCCCGCCCGAGCGCCCCCGTAGCAACCACTGGGGCGAGACCTCGTGGGAGGAGCGGCACGGCGAGCCGATGGACCAGCGCCTCAGCGAGGAGGAGCCCGACGTGTGGCAGGCCGACCCGCTCGACCGCGCGGACACGTCACGCGCGGGACGGCTCGTGTCCGACCCCGACGCGGACCCCGGCAGCTACGCGGCCGAGGACGGCAACCGCCAGAACGACGTGTACGGCACCGACGCGGGCATCGACGGCGCCGGCGCCAGCGCCGAGGAGGCCGCGGTCCACTGGGTCGAGGAGCCGTAACCCGCCGAGGTAGATCCGTGGCGAAGTAGAACCAGGGCGACGTAGAACCGCAGCGGACCTGCGGTTCTACGTCGCCCTGGTTCTATCTCGCGGTGGTTGTGTCGTCCCAGACGTCCTCGTCCATCCGCTTGGCGCGGACGGCGTCCGCGCGGGCGGCGAGCTCTTCGTCCGGCGGGAACGTGATCTCCTCGAGGCACAGCCCCTCCGGGGGCACGACGAAGACGCCCGCGTCCCGCCGGCGGCTCGCCAGGAGCTCCGCGGGCCAGCTCACGGGGCGCCGCCCCTCTCCCACCCCCATCGACGCCCCGACAAGGGCGCGCACCATGTTGTGGCAGAACGCGTCGGCGACGACGTGCCCGACCACGAGGCCCGCATCCGGTCCGTCGGCCGGCCGCTCCCAGGCGATGTGCTGCAGCTCCCGGATGGTCGTCGCGCCCGGGCGGGGCTTGCAGTACGAGGCGAAGTCGCGCACCCCGGTGAGCGGGCGTACGGCGTCGTCCATCGCGGCGGCGTCGAGCGGCTTGCGGGACCACAGGACGTGCCTGCGTCGCAGCGGGTCCCGGAGGCCCGGCGCGTCGGCGATCCGGTACGTGTAGCGGCGGCGCAGGGCGGAGAAGCGCGCATCAAAACCGGGCGCCGCCTGCCTGGCGCCGCGTACGACGACGTCGGTGGGCAGCACGCCCGTCAGCCGGGACACCAGCGCCTCCGCAGGGGTACGGCTGGACCGCCCCGAACGGCCGGGGAGCGCCGCCCAGGCATCGGCCTCGAGGTCGACGTGCGCCACCTGGCCGCGCGCGTGGACGCCCGAGTCGGTCCGCCCGGCGACGGTGAAGCGAGGCGTCGGCCGGCCGAGCTGCTCGCTGCGCAGGACCCGTGCCAGACCGTCCTCGAGGGCACCCTCCACGGTGCGTAGACCCGGCTGGCGCGCCCAGCCGGCGAAGTCGGTGCCGTCGTAGGCGAGGTCGAGCCGAACCCTGATGAACTCGTTCACGCCTGCCATCTTCCCCGATCCCCGTCCCAGAGTTCGTACAGTGACGTCATGGCAGACATCCTCACGCTTGCGGTCGACTGCGGTGGTGGCGGGATCAAGGCAGCGGTCCTCGACTCGTCGGGCACCGCTCACGCGGCGCCGGTCCGCGTACCGACGCCCTACCCGCTGCCGCCCGAGCTCCTCGTGGACACGATCGCGAAGATCGCCACCGACCTCCCTGCGGCCGGGCGGGTCACGGTCGGCATGCCCGGCATGATCCGCAGCGGCGTCGTCGTGCACACACCGCACTACATCACCCGGTCGGGGCCGCGCTCCCGCGTGGATCCGGCTCTGCTCGACGCGTGGCACAGCTTCGACATGCGCGCGGCCGTCGCCAGCCGGCTGAACCTGCCCGCACTGGTCCTGAACGACGCAGAGGTGCACGGCGCGGGCGTGGTCGCCGCGTCGGGCCTCGAGCTGGTCATCACGCTCGGCACGGGCCTCGGGACCGCGATGTTCCACGGCGGCCGGATCGCGCCGCACCTGGAGTGGTCGCACGCCCCGGTGCGCCGCAGCCTGACGTACGACCAGTACATCGGCGAGCCCGAACGACGTCGGCTGGGCGACGGCCTGTGGTCACGGCGCGTGGTCACCGTCGTCGACGGGCTGCGGCCCGTCTTCCACTGGGACCGGCTCTACCTCGGAGGCGGTAACGCGCGGCGCATCACACCGTCGGCGCTGGCCAGGCTCGGCGACGACGTCGTCATCGTCCCGAACTCCGCCGCCCTGGTGGGCGGCGCGCGAGCATGGGACCTGCTGCCTGCTCAGTGACGTGCGGCCACGCACGACGACGCCGGGCCGCACCCTCCGTACGGAAGGTGCGGCCCGGCGTCGTGCAGGGGAGAAAGAGGCTCAGGCCTCCTTCTTCTCCTCGGCGGCCTTCTTCTTGGGAGCCGCCTTCTTCTTCTTGGGGGCCTCGGCAGCGGCGTCCTCGGCGGGGGCGTCGGTGACGTCCTCGGCCGGGGCGTCCTCGACCGGAGCGTCCTCGACGACGACGTCCTCGGCCGGGGCCTCGGTCACGTCAGCGGCCTTCTCGGCGGCCTTGGTGGCCTCCTTGACGACTGCCTGCTTGGGGCTCACGGGCTCGGTGATGAGCTCGATGACCGCCATGGGCGCGTTGTCGCCCTTGCGGGTGCCGATCTTGGTGATGCGCGTGTAGCCACCGTTGCGCTCGGCCATGGCCGGGGCGATCTCGGTGAAGAGCGTGTGCACCACGCCCTTGTCACGCACGACGGTGAGCACGCGGCGACGGGCGGACAGGTCGCCCTTCTTCGCGAACGTGATCAGACGCTCGGCCAGGGGACGCAGGCGCTTGGCCTTGGTCTCCGTGGTCGTGATGCGGCCGTGCTCGAAGAGGGAGGTGGACAGGTTCGCGAGAATCAGACGCTCGTGAGCCGGGCTACCGCCGAGCCGCGCGCCCTTGGTAGGGGTAGGCATTACTTGTCTCCTTGGAAGTGGTTCCGCACGTCCGGCCTAGGCCGGACGTGGGACGTCAGTACGACTGCTCGTCGCCGCTGTAGGCCGCGGAGTCGCTACCCTCGAAGTACGAAGCGCCGGCCGGATCGAAGTCCAGCGGCGAGTCCTTCAGGCTGAGGCCGAGCTCGGCCAGCTTCTCCTTGACCTCGGTGATCGACTTCGCACCGAAGTTGCGGATGTCGAGCAGGTCCGCCTCACTGCGGGCAACAAGCTCGCCCACCTGGTGGATGCCCTCGCGCTTGAGGCAGTTGTACGAACGGATGGTGAGGTTGAGCTCCTCGATCGGCAGCGCCAGGTCCGCGGCAAGCGCGGTGTCCGTCGGCGACGGCCCGATCTCGATGCCCTCGGCCTCGACGTTCAGCTCACGTGCCAGGCCGAACAGCTCGACCAGGGTCTTGCCAGCCGAGGCGAGCGCGTCGCGAGGCGTGATTGCCTGCTTCGTCTCGACGTCGACAATGAGCTTGTCGAAGTCGGTGCGCTGCTCGACTCGGGTGGCCTCGACCTTGTACGTGACCTTGAGGACCGGCGAGTAGATCGAGTCAACCGGGATGCGCCCGATCTCCGCGTCGAACTGCTTGTTCTGCGCGGCGGACACGTACCCACGGCCCCGCTCGACGGTCAGCTCGATCTCGAGCTTGCCCTTGTCGTTGAGGGTGGCGATGTGCAGGTCGGGGTTGTGGACCTCGACCCCCGCCGGCGGAACGATGTCCGCAGCGGTCACGACGCCGGCGCCCTGCTTGCGCAGGTACATCACGACGGGCTCGTCGTTCTCCGAGGAGACGACGAGGTTCTTGATGTTGAGGATGATCTCGGTGACGTCTTCCTTCACGCCCGACACGGTGCTGAACTCGTGCAGCACACCGTCGATACGGATGGACGTGACGGCCGCGCCCGGGATGGACGACAGCAGGGTGCGACGCATCGAGTTGCCGAGCGTGTAGCCGAAGCCAGGCTCGAGCGGCTCGATGGAGAAGCGGGAACGGCTCTCCGAGATGACCTCTTCGGTCAGCGTGGGGCGCTGTGCGATAAGCACTGTGGGTGTCCTTTCGAGTGTGCGTCCGCTATATGACGCATCACGGCTGCGATCTCTCGCGGCCCAGACGGATCTCTGTCACCGTCCGGGCAAGGTGCTCACCGCGAGCGGTGAGCGTTGTCGCGATCGCGGTGCGGTCCCGCAGCCCTGGGGCCGCGCGGCCGCACCGCGGCGCGACAGATATCAAACGCGGCGACGCTTCGGGGGGCGGCAGCCGTTGTGAGCCTGGGGCGTCACGTCCTGGATCGAGCCGACCTCGAGGCCGGTCGCCTGAAGCGAACGGATCGCGGTCTCACGACCGGAACCCGGGCCCTTCACGAAGACGTCGACCTTCTTGACGCCGTGCTCCTGCGCACGACGGGCGGCCGACTCGGCTGCCATCTGCGCGGCGTACGGGGTCGACTTACGGGAGCCCTTGAAGCCGACGTGGCCGGCGGACGCCCATGCGATCACAGCACCCGAGGGGTCAGTGATCGAGATGATCGTGTTGTTGAACGTGGACTTGATGTGCGCCTGGCCGAGCGGGACGTTCTTCTTGTCCTTGCGGCGCGGCTTGCGGCCGGCTGCGGCGCGAGTCTTGGGAGGCATGTGTTTTTAGATCTCCTGGTCTGATCGGACCGGGGCGGTCTCAGCTCGATGAGCCGACCGCTCCACGGACTGCTATCAGCGGGCCTTCTTCTTGCCCGCGACGGTGCGCTTGGGACCCTTGCGGGTACGCGCGTTGGTCTTTGTGCGCTGACCACGCACCGGCAGTCCGCGACGGTGGCGGATGCCCTGGTAGGTACCGATCTCGACCTTGCGGCGGATGTCGGCCGCGACCTCACGGCGGAGGTCACCCTCGAGCTTGAAGTTGCCCTCGAGGTGGTCGCGGAGCGCAACGAGCTCGGCGTCGCCGAGGTCCTTGACGCGGACGTCCGGGCTGATGCCCGTGGCGGCCAGGGTTTCCTTCGCGCGGGTACGACCCACACCGAAGATATAAGTGAGCGCAACCTCAAGCCGCTTGTCGCGGGGGAGGTCGACGCCGATAAGACGTGCCATGTGCCTTCCGGCTCCTGTACTGCTCATCGGAGGTCTGCCGCACCGCCATCCCGCGATTCACGCGAGCCCCGGCCTCCGGGCCGAGGGTTCCCCTCACCTGTGCGG
Source organism: Promicromonospora sp. NPDC023805 (assembly GCF_040639635.1). Lineage (NCBI taxonomy): Bacteria > Bacillati > Actinomycetota > Actinomycetes > Micrococcales > Promicromonosporaceae > Promicromonospora > Promicromonospora sp. NPDC023805. Next base: position 47,454 of record NZ_JBFAAH010000002.1, read on the forward strand.
TTACCCGCTGGGTGAGGTTCGAGGTGGTGCGCTGGTGGTGGCCTCAGCCACCGACCCCGGGCGGATGCCCGGGACGTGATCAGCCCTGGCGCTGCTTGTGGCGCAGGTTGTCGCAGATCACCATGACGCGACCGTGCCGGCGAATCACCTTGCACTTGTCGCAGATCTTCTTGACGCTCGGCTTGACCTTCATGGTTTTTCCTCCACCACGGCGCCCGGTCTCTCGGTGCGCACGCAGCAGTGTCGTGGGTGGTCGATCGTGCGGCGACATCACCTCTGGCCAGGCCGCGAGTGACATAGCCCCGGATCGGGGACTGACTACTTGTAGCGGTAGACGATCCGGCCGCGGGACAGGTCGTACGGGCTGAGCTCCACCACCACGCGGTCCTCGGGGAGGATCCGGATGTAGTGCTGTCGCATCTTGCCCGAGATGTGCGCGAGAACCCTGTGACCGTTCGACAGCTCGACGCGGAACATCGCGTTCGGCAGAGCCTCGATCACACTGCCCTCGATCTCGATGACACCGTCCTTCTTTGCCATATCCTCCGCTAACTCTCGTCGTGACTGCTTCCACGCCCACGGCACCGCAGGAGCCCTGCGGAGCCGACAGTCGGGTGTGGATGTCGTGTGTGTCCGTGTACCGCCAACCTCGTGTGCCTCGGCCTGCGCCCCGCTCGCGCGGGGACCGGCAGGCGCCTCGGCACCCTTTCAAGAACTGGAGGCGTTGAACGGACTACACCCAGCGGTCCAGCCTACGTCACTTCGGAAAGCATTCAAAGCGCAGCACGACGGCGAGGGCCGTTCTCGGCCGTGAGCCTCGCCACGAGAGGCCCTTCAGAGGTCGTACTCGACACCCGGCAGGCCGATCATCGTGTGCGGGAGGCTGGTGACGAAGAAGAACAGCAGGGGCAGCCAGCCGAGCACCATGCCAAGGCCGAGCGCGACGAGCACGTGCCTGCCCTGCGCCTTCCAGAGCCACACGCCGAGCAGCCACACCACCGCGCCGAGCAGCAGGACCGACTCCCACACGAACAGCGAGGTGCCGAACCCGAGTACCGCGCCGACCCAGAGGAACGGGCTCGGCGCGAGCCGGCGGCCCCAGGTGGCGATCCAGCGTCCGGACCGTTCGAGGCCACGTCGCGCAGCCGGAAGAACCCGCGTGCCCGCGCCGCGCCCAGGAGTGCCGGCACTGCCGGGCGGGGTGTGCGCTTCATCGGTCACAGGCCGATCGTAGCCAACTGACTCCGAGTTAAATAGGCCTCGGGTGAAAGTCGTCTCAGGCTCTGCAGCTATCGGCCGAGCCTGCGCTTCCACTTCGACTCAGTCGAGCGTGACCGGCTGCACGCCGAAGACGCCGAGGCGCTCCGCTCCCCCGTCGACCGCCGTGAGGACGATGATGCCGTCCTCCATGATCGCGGTGGAGTGCTCCCAGTGCGCCGCACGGGAGCCGTCGACGGTGACCACTGTCCAGTCGTCCTCGAGGACCCTGGTCTCGGACCCGCCGCGCGTGATCATCGGCTCGATCGCCAGGCACATCCCCGACCGCAGCCGGGGGCCCGAACCGGACGTCTTGTAGTTGTGCACGTCCGGGGGCTGGTGCATGGCGCTGCCGATGCCGTGCCCGACGTACTCCTCGACGATGCCGTAGTCGATGCCGATGAGCTCGCCGGCCATCTCGACGGCAGCCTCCACCGCCTGGCCCACCGCGTTCAGGCGCTTCGCGGACGCCAGCGTGGCGATGCCCGCCCACATGGCGGTCTCCGTGGTCTGGATGAGCGCGATGTCGGCGAGGTCCGCACCCGCGGCGACCAGGTCGTCGTCGGGCAGCGTGTGGTCGAGTGCCCCGTCTGGGCCCAGGACGAACGAAACGGCCGAGTCGCCGTGCCAGCCCTCGACTATCGCACCGCAGTCGATCGAGACGAGGTCACCCGCAGCCAGCACCCGGTTGCCCGGGATGCCGTGGATGACCTCGTCGTTGACCGACGTGCAGATGACTCCGGTGAACCCGTGGTAGCCCAGGAACGAAGGCGCCGCACCGGCGTCGTCGATGGCCTTGGCAGCCACGGCATCGAGGTCCGCGGTGGTGACGCCGGGCCGGGCCGCGGACCGGACCGCGGCAAGAGTGTCCGCGACCACCAGACCGGCACGCCGCATGAGGCGTATCTGGTCCGGTGTCTTGTACTCGACCCGGTCCCGCCCGAAGACCACGCCTCAGCCCAGCTGGGCCGCGAGGGCGGCGACGATGCGGTCGGTGACCTCGGTGATCTCACCGACGCCGTCCACCTTGGCCAGCAGCCCACGCTCCGCGTACGCCGCGGTGAGGGGGGCCGTCTCGGTGCCGTAGATGTCGAGCCGGCGGGCGATCCCCTCAGGGGTGTCGTCCTCACGGCCCTCGTCACCGGCACGCTTGGTGAGACGCTCCATCAGGACGTCCCGGTCCGCCGTCAGCTCGATCACGCCGTCGAGCTCCCAGCCGAAGCCGGCGAGCGTGGTGTCCAGCTCAGCGACCTGGGCCGCGTTGCGCGGGTAGCCGTCCAGCAGGAACCCGCCCTTGACGTCCTCGTCGCCGAGGCGGTCGCGGACCATCGCGTTGGTGATCTCGTCCGGGACGAGCTCACCCTTGTCGATGTACTCCTTGGCCGTCGTGCCGAGCTCCGTGTTGCCCTTGATGTTGGCCCGGAAGATGTCGCCGGTGGAGATGGCGACGATCCCGAACACCTCGGCGAGGCGCGCGGCCTGCGTGCCCTTGCCGACGCCCTGCGGGCCCATGATGACCAGGCGCGTGACCTGGCCCTCCTTGTCCGGACGAGCGTGGAGCTCGCGACGAGAGGCGGTGGAGGGGGTCTGACTCAACGGAGAAATCCTTCGTAATGGCGCTGCTGCAGCTGTGAATCGATCTGCTTGACCGTATCCAGCCCGACGCCGACCACGATGAGGATCGAGGCACCGCCGAAGGGCAGGGCCGTGCTGACGCCCAGGAAGACGAGCACCAGCGTCGGGATCAGCGCAACCAGCGCGAGGTACACGGAACCGGCGGAGGTGATCCTGGTGATCACGAAGTCCAGGTACTCCGCCGTCGGGCGGCCGGCCCGGATGCCGGGGATGAAGCCGCCGTACTTCTTCATGTTGTCCGCGACCTCGTCCGGGTTGAACGTGATCGAGGTGTAGAAGAAGCAGAAGAAGATGATCATCAGCGTGTAGATCGCGATGTACAGCGGCGACGACTGCTGGACCAGGTTGTTGCTGATCCAGACGACCCAGTCGGAACCCTGGTCCCCAAACTGCGCGAGCAGGCCAGGGATGGCGAGGATCGACGCCGCGAAGATCACCGGGATCACACCGGACATGTTGATCTTGATCGGGATGTAGGTGCTGGTGCCGCCGTACATCCGGCGACCCACCATGCGCTTCGCGTACTGCACCGGGATGCGGCGCTGCGACTGCTCGACGAACACCACGAGGCCGATGACCAGGATGATCACGAGGATCATGATGGTGAAGTTCAGGACTCCGTTGGCGCCACCGGCGATCGACCAGAGCGACGTCGGGAAGCTCGCGGCGATCGACGTGAAGATCAGGAGCGACATGCCGTTGCCGACACCGCGCTCGGTGATCAGCTCGCCGAGCCACATGACGAGGCCCGTACCGGCGGTCATGGTGATGACCATGAAGATGGAGGTCAGAACACTGTCATCGGGGATGACAGGAACCAGACAGTTCGGGAAGAGCAAGTTCTGACGCGCCGTCGTGATGACGGTGGTCGACTGCAGGATCGCGAGACCGATGGTGAGGTAGCGCGTGTACTGGGTCAGCTTCGTCTGACCCGACTGGCCCTCCTTCTGCAGCGCCTCGAAGCGTGGGATCACCACGCGAAGCAGCTGCACGATGATGCTTGCCGTGATGTACGGCATGATCCCGAGGGCGAAGATCGACAGCTGCAGCAGTGCGCCACCGCTGAAGACGTTGATCAGGCCGAGGAGGGTGTTGTCCCCCTCCCCAGCGATGCATTGCTGCACGTTCGCGTAGTCCACGCCGGGAGTCGGTATGAACGACCCGAGCCGGAAGATCGCCATGATCGCGATCGTGAACAGCAGCTTGCGCCGCAGGTCTGGCGTCCGGAAAGCCCGGCCGAAAGCGCTGAGCACCCTATCCTCCTGGCCCGCCGTTGCGGGATCTAGTGTCGCCGACGCAACGCCGGCGAGATGTTTCGAACGTGGGCCAGACCACAACGGTGCAGCCAGACCGTGTCGGATTCTACGTTGCTCACGGGGTCTTTCGGACCACAAGAGCCCCGGGAAATTCTCAAGAGAGCACACAGGGCCGGCCGCGCATCATGCGCCGCCGGCCCTGTAGCTGTATCAGGCCTCCGAGACCGTACCGCCAGCCGCCAGGATCTTCTCCTTGGCGGTTGCCGAGACGCGGTCGACCGCGATCTCGAGCTTGACGGTGATCTCACCGTTGCCGAGCACCTTCACGGGCTGACCCTTGCGGACCGCCCCCTTGGCGACGAGGTCCTCGACGGTGACGGAGCCACCATCGGGGAACAGCGTTGAGAGCTTGTCCAAGTTCACGACCTGGAACTCCACGCGGAACGGGTTCTTGAATCCACGCAGCTTCGGGAGGCGCATGTGCAGAGGCACCTGCCCACCCTCGAAGCCTGCGGGGACCTGGTAACGAGCCTTCGTACCCTTGGTACCGCGACCTGCCGTCTTACCCTTCGAGCCTTCACCGCGACCCACACGGGTCTTCGCGGTCTTGGCACCGGGGGCCGGACGGAGGTGATGCATCTTCAGCGGCTTGTTCTCCGCCATGATCACTCGACCTCCTCGACGGCGACGAGGTGCGCCACCGTCTTGACCATGCCACGAATCTCCGCACGGTCCTCCTTCACGGCGGTGTCGCCGATCCGCTTGAGGCCGAGGGTTCGCAGCGTGTCACGCTGGTTCTGCTTGCCGCCGATGGCGGACTTGGTCTGAGTCACCTTGAGTCGAGCCATCACGCACCCGCCTTTGCAGTCGACTCGGCACGACCGGCGGCCTGCGCACGCAGGAGCGCGGCCGGGGCCACGTCCTCGAGCGGGAGGCCACGACGAGCGGCAACAGCAGCCGGCTCCTCGAGGCCCTTCAGGGCCGCGACCGTGGCGTGCACGATGTTGATCGCGTTGGACGAACCGAGCGACTTGCTCAGCACGTCGTGGATGCCGGCGCACTCCAGCACGGCGCGCACCGGACCACCGGCGATAACACCGGTACCCGGCGACGCCGGACGCAGGAACACGACACCGGCGGCCTTCTCACCCTGGATGGGGTGAGGGATGGTGCCCTGGATACGAGGGACGCGGAAGAAGCTCTTCTTCGCCTCCTCGACACCCTTGGCGATCGCCGCGGGCACCTCCTTGGCCTTGCCGTAGCCGACGCCTACGGTGCCGTCACCATCGCCCACCACGACGAGCGCGGTGAAGCTGAAGCGGCGGCCACCCTTGACGACCTTGGAGACGCGGTTGATGGAGACGACCTTCTCGATGAAGGCGCTCTTTTCCTCACGCGCCCCACGACGGTCGCCGCCACGACCGCCACCACGGCGGTCGTTACGGTCCTTGTTCTCGGTGGCGGCACCCTGGGGGGCGCCGCTGCGCTGCCCTGCAGCCATCAGAGAGTCCTCTTCTTCCGTGCGTTGGTCATCACAGGGCCAGACCGCCCTCGCGGGCGCCGTCAGCCACTGCAGCGACGCGACCGTGGTACTTGTTGCCGCCGCGGTCGAACACGACGGTGTCGACGCCGACAGCCTTGGCACGCTCGGCGACGAGCTCGCCGATCTTGCGGGCCTTGGCCGTCTTGTCGCCGTCGAACGCACGCAGGTCGGCCTCGAGGGTCGACGCAGACGCGACGGTCTTGCCCACGCTGTCGTCCACGACCTGCGCCACCATGTGGCGCGAGGAACGGGTGACGACGAGACGCGGACGAACGGCGGTGCCAGCGATCTTCTTGCGCAGGCGAAGGTGGCGACGCTGACGAGCGACGGACTTGCCCTTACCCAGGATCTTGATAGCCATCGTCACTTACCAGCCTTTCCGACCTTGCGGCGGACGTTCTCGCCGGCGTAACGCACGCCCTTGCCCTTGTAAGGCTCGGGCTTGCGGATCTTGCGAATGTTCGCTGCGACCTCGCCGACCTGCTGCTTGTCGATGCCCGCGACCGAGAACTTGGTGGGGCTCTCGACTGCGAACGTGACGCCTGCAGGCGGTTCGATGACAACAGGGTGGCTGAAGCCGAGCGCGAACTCCAGGCTCGAGCCCTTCGCCACGACACGGTAACCAGTACCGACGATCTCGAGCTTCTTCTCGTAGCCCTGCGTCACACCGATGATCATGTTGGCGATCAGGGTGCGGGTCAGGCCGTGCAGCGCACGGGAGTTCCGCTCGTCGTCAGGACGCGACACCACGAGCTGGGCGTCCTCCTGAGCGACATTGATGGGTGCGGGCACGTTGTGCTCGAGAGAACCCTTGGGGCCCTTCACGGTCACGAGCGCGCCGCTGACAGTGATGTCCACGCCGGCTGGGACCGGAACGGGAAGCTTGCCGATTCGAGACATTGGCGTTTTCTCCTTTCCGGATTACCAGACGTAGGCGAGGACTTCGCCGCCGACGCCCTTGGCCTGTGCCTGACGGTCGGTGAGGAGGCCGGAGGACGTGGACAGAATCGCCACGCCCAGGCCGCCGAGCACCTTGGGCAGATCGGTGGACTTGCGGTAGACACGCAGACCGGGCTTCGAGATGCGGCGCACGCCCGCCAGGGCGCGCTCCCGGTTCTGGCCGTACTTCAGCTCGAGCGTGAGGGTCTTGCCCACCTGGGCGTCCTCCACGTTCCAGCCGACGATGTAGCCCTCGGCCTGCAGGATCTCAGCGATGTGCGTCTTCAGCTTCGACGACGGCATGGAAACCGTGTCGTGGTGCGCCGAGTTCGCGTTACGCAGACGGGTCAGCATGTCTGCGATCGGGTCGGTCATAGTCATCGGGCTCTTGCCCTTCCTCGCCGGGGTATCCGAACGGCCTCTAGGGGCCGGACAGACCTACGGCGTAGTTGTGTTACCAGCTGCTCTTGGTGACGCCCGGAAGCTCGCCACGGTGGGCCATCTCCCGGACGCAGATGCGGCACAGGCCGAACTTGCGGTAAACGGAGTGCGGGCGACCGCACTTCTGGCACCGGGTGTAGGCGCGAACCGCGAACTTCGGCTTGGCGGCCGCCTTGTTGATCAGGGCCTTCTTCGCCATGTCAGTTCTCCTTGAAGGGGAAGCCGAGACGGCGCAGCAGAGAGCGGCCCTCGTCGTCGGTCGTCGCCGTCGTCACGACCGTGATGTCCATACCGCGGACCCGGTCGATCTTGTCCTGGTCGATCTCGTGGAACATCGACTGCTCCGTGAGACCGAAGGTGTAGTTGCCGTGCCCGTCGAACTGCTTGGGCGACAGACCACGGAAGTCGCGGATACGCGGCAGGGCGGTCGCCAGCAGGCGGTCCAGGAACTCCCACATGCGGTCACCGCGAAGCGTGACGTGCGCACCGATCGGCATGCCCTCGCGCAGCTTGAACTGTGCGATGGACTTACGAGCCTTGGTGACCTGCGGCTTCTGACCGGTGATCGCCGAGAGGTCCTTGATGGCACCCTCGATGAGCTTCGAGTCCTTGGCCGCGTCGCCCACACCCATGTTCACGACGATCTTCGTGAGACCGCCGGCCTGGTGCAGGTTCTTGTGGCCGAACTCTTCGATCAGCGCCGGGAGGATCTCCTCGCGGTACTTCTGCTTGAGGCGCGGCAGGGCCGGGGCCTCGATGGTCGTCTCGGTCATCAGATGTCCTTCCCGGAGCGCTTCGCAACGCGGATCCGGACGGTCTTGGTACGACCGTCGCGCTCCACCTGCTCCTCGCGGTACCCGACGCGGGTGCCCTTCTTGGTCTCCGGGTCGACGATCATCACGTTGCTCACGTGGATCGGCGCCTCGACCGTCTCGATGCCACCGGTGCGGGCGCCGCGCTGCGACTGACCCACCTTGGTGTGCTTCGTGACTCGCTGAACACCCTCGACCACGAGGCGGTCGGAGTCCTTGAGGACCTCGAGCACGCGGCCGGTCTTGCCCTTGTCACGACCCGAGATCACGATGACCTGGTCGCCCTTCTTGATCTTCGCCATGTTCAGAGCACCTCCGGTGCCAGCGAGATGATCTTCATGAACCGCTTGTCACGCAGCTCGCGGCCCACCGGGCCGAAGATGCGGGTTCCACGAGGCTCGCCGTCGTTCTTGAGGATGACGGCGGCGTTCTCGTCGAACTTGATGTAGGAACCGTCTGGACGACGGCGCTCCTTGGCGGTCCGGACGACGACAGCCTTGATGACGTCGCCCTTCTTCACGTTGCCGCCCGGGATCGCGTCCTTGACGGTGGCGACGATGGTGTCGCCGATTCCGGCGTAGCGACGGCCCGAGCCACCGAGAACGCGGATGCAGAGAATCTCCTTGGCACCCGTGTTGTCGGCGACCCGAAGTCGCGACTCCTGCTGGATCATTTGAATGAACTCCTGTCGTCGAACTGGTTCTCGCGCGGACTGCTTCCGGCGAGCCTGGTCGAACGGATAGTTGCTGTGCTAGGCCGGGACGGCACGCGTACGTGTGTCACGCACCGCCCCTGCCGATGTAGAAGTCCTTACTTGGCCTTCTCGAGGATCTCCACCAGGCGGAACCGCTTGGTAGCGGACAGCGGGCGGGTCTCCATGATGACGACCAGGTCGCCGATGCCGGCGCTGTTCTGCTCGTCGTGTGCCTTGACCTTGGTCGTGCGACGGATGACCTTGGCGTAGAGGGGGTGCTTAACCCGGTCCTCGACCTCGATCACGATGGTCTTGTCCATCTTGTCGCTGACCACGTAGCCACGGCGCACCTTACGCGTCGCGCGCTGGGCCTCGGGGGCCTCAGGCGTCGTCTTCTCGCTCATTGCCTCACTCACTCACGCTCGGAGCCGTACGGATGCCGAGCTCGCGCTCACGCAGGATCGTGTAGATCCGAGCGATGTCGCGACGGACGGCCTTGAGACGACCGTGGCTCTCGAGCTGGCCGGTCGCCGACTGGAAGCGGAGGTTGAAAAGCTCCTCCTTGGCTTCCTTCAGCTTGGCGACGAGGGTCTCGTCGTCCATGCCATCCAGATCGATGGGGGCAAGCCCCTGCGTACCGATAGCCATATCAGACACCACCCTCGCGCACCACGAAACGGCACTTCATCGGGAGCTTGTGCATCGCGCGGCGCATGGCCTCACGTGCAAGGGACTCGTCAACACCGGCCAGTTCGAAGAGAATCCGGCCGGGCTTGACGTTGGCGACCCACCACTCCGGAGAACCCTTACCGGAACCCATGCGGGTCTCGGCAGGCTTCTTCGTCAGCGGACGGTCAGGGTAGATGTTGATCCACACCTTGCCGCCACGCTTGATGTGGCGAGTCATTGCGATACGCGCCGCCTCGATCTGGCGGTTGGTGACGTACGCCGGCTCCAGAGCCTGGATGCCGAAGTCGCCGAACGCGATCTGGGTGCCACCCTTTGCCGCACCGGAGCGCGACGGGTGGTGCTGCTTGCGGTGCTTGACCCTGCGCGGGATCAGCATGGTCAGGCCTCCGTTCCGGTCTCAGCGGCCGGAGCAGCAGCTGCCTCAGCCGCGGGGGCTGCCTCAGTGCTGCGCTCGGCCGGACGCTCGTTACGACGTCCGCCACCACCGCGACGGTCGCCACCGCGCTCGCCACCGCGCTCGCCACGCTCAGGACGGTCGCCACGACCGCGACCCGCGCGGGGTGCGGCAGTAGCCTGCTGAGCGGCGAACTCCTTCTCGGTGACCTCGCCCTTGTAGATCCACACCTTGACGCCGATACGGCCGAACGTGGTGCGGGCCTCGTAGAAGCCGTAGTCGATGTACGCCCGGAGGGTGTGCAGGGGCACGCGGCCCTCGCGGTAGAACTCCGAACGGCTCATCTCGGCGCCGCCGAGGCGGCCGGCGACCTGCACGCGGATACCCTTCGCGCCGGCACGCTGGGCGGACTGCATGCCCTTGCGCATCGCACGACGGAAGGAGACACGGCTGGCCAGCTGCTCGGCAATGCCCTGAGCAACGAGCTGCGCGTCGATCTCCGCGTTCTTGACCTCGAGGATGTTGAGCTGAACCTGCTTGCCCGTGAGCTTCTCGAGCTCACCGCGGATGCGGTCGGCCTCAGCACCTCGACGACCGATCACGATGCCCGGACGTGCCGTGTGGATGTCCACGCGGACACGGTCGCGGGTGCGCTCGATCTCAACCTTGGAGATACCCGCACGCTCGAGGCCAGTGCCCATGAGCTTGCGGATCTGAACGTCCTCACGGACGTAGTCGCGGTACCGCTGACCAGGCTTGGTGCTGTCGGCGAACCAACGCGACCGGTGGTCAGTCGTAATACCCAGGCGGTACCCGTGCGGGTGAACCTTCTGTCCCACTATCGGGCCCCTTCCTTATCGGCGAGCACCACGGTGATGTGGCTGGTGCGCTTAAGAATGCGCGTAGCACGTCCCTGAGCCCGAGGCCGGAACCGCTTGAGCGTCGGCCCCTCGTCCACGAACGCGGCGGAGACGACCAGGTCGCCCTCGTCGAAGCGCTCGCTCGCGCGGTCGGCCTTCACCCGAGCGTTCGCGATCGCGCTCTCCACGACCTTGCGGATCGGCTCACTGGCGGCCTGCGGTGCGAACTTCAGCACCGCGACGGCCTCAGAGGCCTGCTTGCCACGGATGAGGTCCACGACGCGCCGGGCCTTCTGGGGCGTGACACGGACGAACCGCGCCTGCGCCTTGGCTTCCATTGCTGTCCTGCTTCCTTTTCTCAGACAGTCCAGATCATCGCTGCTGTGACGGGGAGAATCCCACGTCTCAGCGGCGACGACCCTTCCTGTCGTCCTTCACGTGGCCGCGGAAGGTCCGCGTGGGAGCGAACTCGCCGAGCTTGTGGCCGACCATCGACTCGGTCACGAAGACCGGGACGTGCTTGCGACCGTCGTGCACGGCAAAGGTGTGACCGAGAAAGTCGGGCGTGACAACCGACCGACGGGACCAGGTCTTGATAACTGTCTTGGTCCCCTTCTCGTTCTGGACGTCCACCTTCTTCTGGAGGTGTCCGTCTACGAAGGGGCCCTTCTTCAGGCTACGAGGCATGTTTCAGGCTCCTATCAGCGCTTCTTGCCGGTACGACGGCGACGGACGATCATCCGGTCGCTCGACTTGTTCGGACGGCGGGTACGACCCTCGGCCTGGCCCCAAGGGCTGACCGGGTGACGTCCGCCGGACGTCTTGCCTTCACCACCACCGTGGGGGTGGTCCACCGGGTTCATGGCGACACCACGGACGGTCGGGCGCTTGCCCTTCCAGCGCATGCGGCCGGCCTTGCCCCAGTTGATGTTCGACTGCTCGGCGTTGCCGACCTCGCCCACCGTCGCGCGGCAGCGGAGGTCGACCATCCGGATCTCGCCGGACGGCATGCGCAGCTGCGCATAGGGGCCGTCCTTGGCAACGAGCTGCACGGACGCACCAGCCGAACGAGCGATCTTCGCACCGCCGCCGGGCCGAAGCTCGATGGCGTGGATGACCGTACCGGTCGGGATGTTGCGCAGCGGCAGGTTGTTGCCGGGCTTGATGTCAGCACCCGCACCAGCCTCGATGCGGTCACCCTGCGACAGCTTGTTCGGCGCGATGATGTAGCGCTTCTCGCCGTCCGCGTAGTGCAGGAGCGCGATGCGCGCCGTGCGGTTGGGGTCGTACTCGATGTGAGCGACCTTCGCGGGCACGCCGTCCTTGTCATGACGACGGAAGTCGATGACGCGGTAGGCGCGCTTGTGGCCGCCACCCTTGTGACGTGTCGTGATACGACCGGTGTTGTTACGACCACCGGTCTTGCTCAGCGGGCGGATCAGCGACTTCTCGGGCTGCGAGCGCGTGATCTCGACAAAGTCGGCAACGCTGGAGCCGCGGCGGCCGGGCGTAGTCGGCTTGTACTTACGGATTCCCATGGAAACCTGTCCTCAATCGTCTCTCGTCAGCTCAGCCGACCGGACCGCCGAAGATGTCGATCGTGCCCTCGCGGAGGGTGACGATCGCACGCTTCGTGTCCTTACGCTTGCCGAGGCCAAAACGCGTGCGACGCGTCTTGCCCTTGCGGTTCATCGTGTTCACCGACGCGACCTTGACGCTGAAGACCTTCTCAATAGCGATCTTGATCTCGGTCTTGTTCGCGCTCGGGTCGACGATGAAGGAGGGACTGCAGGACCTCGCGCATGAGGTCAGCGGTCTCGGTAGGCGTCTTGCCGACCTTGACGCCGACGGCCTCGAGGGCCTCCTTCTTCGCGGCGGCGGTACCGGCCGAGCCGGACACGATCGCGCCGGCGTGGCCCATCGTCTTGCCCTCGGGGGCGGTGAAGCCCGCGACGTAGCCGACGACCGGCTTGGTGACGTGCGCCTTGATGTACTCGGCGGCACGCTCTTCGGCGTCGCCGCCGATCTCGCCGATCATCACTATCGCCTTGGTCTCCGGGTCGTTCTCGAAGGCCTCGAGCGCGTCGATGTGCGTGGTGCCGACGATCGGGTCGCCGCCGATGCCGATGGCGGTCGAGAAGCCGAGGTCCTTCAGCTCGTACATCATCTGGTAGGTCAGCGTGCCCGACTTCGACACGAGACCGATCGGGCCCTTGCCCGTGATGGTGTGCGGCGTGATGCCGGCCAGCGACTCGCCGGGCGTGATGATGCCGGGGCAGTTCGGCCCGATCATCCGGGTCTCCTTGCCCTGCAGGTAGGCCCACACCTCGGCGGTGTCCTGCACGGGCACGCCCTCGGTGATGACCACGAGCAGGCCGATGCCCGCATCGATGGCCTCGATGGCTGCGTCCTTGGTGAAGGCCGGCGGCACGAAGACGACGGAGACGTCCGCGCCGGTCTCGGCCATGGCCTCCTTGACGGTGCCGAACACCGGGAGGGTGACGTCGGCACCCGAGGCGTCCTTGTGCTGCACCGTGGTGCCGGCCTTGCGAGCGTTCACGCCGCCGACGATCGTCGCGCCGGAGTCGAGCATGAGGGCGGTGTGCTTGGCACCCATGCCGCCCGTGATGCCCTGGACGATGATCTTCGAGTCCTGGTTCAGGTAGATAGACATTGTCTCGTTGTCTCTGCTTTCGAAGTCTTCAGCGGGCGGTCAGGCGTTGGCCAGCTCGGCAGCCTTGTCGGCGCCGCCGTCCATGGTGTCGGCAAGGGTGACGAGCGGGTGGTTGCGCTCGGCGAGGATCTGACGGCCCAGCTCGACGTTGTTGCCGTCGAGGCGGACGACCAGCGGCTTGGTCGCGGCGTCGCCCAGCAGGTCGAGCGCGCCGACGATGCCGTTCGCTACCTCGTCGCAGGCGGTGATCCCGCCGAAGACGTTCACGAACACTGCCTTGACCTGCTCGTCCCCGAGGATGACGTCGAGACCGTTCGCCATGACCTTGGCGTTCGCGCCGCCGCCGATGTCGAGGAAGTTGGCGGGCTTCACGCCGCCGTGCTTCTCACCGGCGTACGCGACCACGTCGAGCGTCGACATGACCAGGCCGGCGCCGTTGCCGATGATGCCGACCTCACCGTCGAGCTTGACGTAGTTGAGGTCGTTCTCCTTGGCCTTCGCCTCGAGCGGGTCGGCAGCTGCCGTGTCCTCGAGCTCCGCGTGGTCCGCGTGGCGGAAGCCGGCGTTCTCGTCGAGCGTGACCTTGCCGTCGAGGGCGACGATCTCGCCGTCCTCGGTCTTGACCAAGGGGTTCACCTCGACCAGCGTGGCGTCCTCGGCCTTGAACACGGTCCAGAGGCCGCGGATGACCTCGGCGACCTTGCCCTTGATGTCGTCGGCGAAGCCCGCGGCGTCCACGATCTCCGCGGCCTTGGCCTCGTCGATGCCGACGGCCGGGTCGACGGCGATGCGGGCCAGCGCCTCAGGGCGCTCGACGGCCAGCTGCTCGATCTCCATACCGCCCTCGACGGAGCACATCGCGAGGTAGTTGCGGTTCGACCGGTCCAGGAGCACGGAGAAGTAGAACTCCTCGGCGATCTTGGCGCCCTGCGCCACCATCACGCGGTGCACGGTGTGACCCTTGATGTCCATGCCGAGGATCTCGCCGGCCTTCTCAGCGGTCTCTTCGGGCGAGTGGGCCAGCTTGACGCCGCCCGCCTTGCCACGACCACCGGTCTTGACCTGGGCCTTCACGACGACAGTTCCGCCGCCCAGCTTCTCGGCGCCTTCGCGAGCCTCTTCGGGGGTCGTCGCGACAACCCCACCAAGCACGGGCACGCCGTGCTTCTCGAAGATGTCGCGCGCCTGGTATTCGAACAGGTCCACCCTGCTGCGTCCTTCCATCGGGATGCGGCCCTCGGACGTCGTTGTCGCCCGGAGCCCGGCTGAAGCGATGTCTCGACGTCAAGACATCCCCGTACAGCGTAGCCCTGGATCGCCGGTGCTTCCGAACGAAGCGGCGTTATTCCGGGGCCGGCAGGAGGTGGAGTCGCGGCTCGGCAGCGCGGCGACGAGCGCGGTCCGGTCACCTGCGGTAGTGGGTGAAGAACTCCCAGATGAGCTCGGTTGCAGACACTTCCTGTGTGGCGCTGCTGTCGTTGCCCCCGGGCCAGCTGTGCGTGCCGCCTGCGACCTTGTAGAACACGACGTCGGCCCGCCCGCGGCATGTGGTGTACGTCTCCCTGGTGACGTGCTCCGTGACCGGTTCGACGCTCGGTCCGGTCGTGCAACCGTTCATCCGCGCCCACGACTGCACGGCGAGCTGGGTCGTGTAACCCCAGCGCTTGTCGCTGTTGCCCTGGTAGGGGTTCACGGTGTCCGCGTCGCCGTGGAAGGTGATGACCGGCACGCTGCGCGCGGGGGCGCACGACTGGAGCTCGACGGCGGCCGGGTCGTCGGGCGAGGGCCGGCCCGCGCGCAGTCCCGCGACCGGCGCGATGGCCGCGACCTTGTCCGGGCGGGCGCACGCGTACGCCGACGCCATCCGGGCGCCGCCGGAGTGGCCCGTCGCGTAGACCCGGCGCGGATCGGCACAGCCGAGGCCCACCAGCTCGTCGATCACGGCGGTGAGGAACTCGACGTCGTCGCGCGTGCCCGGCGGCGGGTACGCGCCGGCCGTCGTCGGCACGCCGGGCACGTTCCAGAAGAAGACCTGGCCGGGGTTCGGGTCGGCGACCGGGATGGCGCCGTCGGGCGCCACCGTGACGAACCCTTCCGCGTCGGCGGTCAGGTCGAGGTCGTTGTACGCGGAGATCGACTCCGCGTTGCCGTTGCTGGGGTGCAGGTTGAGCACCAGCGGCCGGGCGCCGGTCCCGCGGGCGGCGTCTGCGGCGCCGTCGGGCACGTGCACCCGGACGGGATAGGCGACGCCGTCGAGCTCGACGTCGACCTGGCTCGTGCCCGCGGGCACCGCGCAGCCCCTGCCGGGTCGCCCGGTCGTGGCGCCGTCGGACGTGGACGTGCTGGTGATCTCGGGGCCTTTGACCTGGTCGGTGCCGCTGGTCATGGCCGCGTAGGCCGGACCTGCCATGACCGCGCCGAGCGCGGTGAGCGCGGCGATCCCGCGGCCCAGGAAACGAGTGCTGTGCATGAACGACTCCCTTGTCGTGATGCGTCCGGCGGGCGGACGCCCGACACCCCCTGGCACCGGCGCGTCGAGGCTATCCGGCAGATCGTCAACTTGGGTTGACACTCCGCAATCCGTCAACCATAGTTGACACATGAGCCAGCAAGCACTCGTCGCAGCCGCCGCCGGGGACGACCCCGCCGACGGACTGCGCGCCGTCCGCGCCCTGCGCGAGCTGGCCGACCGTCTCGAGGCGCTCCAGGTGGAGCGTGCGCGGCGGCTCGGCTGGTCGTGGCAGGACATCGCCGGTGCGCTCGGCGTCTCCCGCCAGGCAGTCCACAAGAAGCACAACAGGAGGATCTGATGTTCGAGACGTTCACGAAGGACGCCCGCTCCGCCGTCGTCGACGCCCAGCTCGTCGCCCGTGCCGCGCACAGCGACCAGATCGACACCCGACACCTGCTCGTCGCGCTCGCCGAGTGCGACGGACCCGCCCGTACCGCCATGACCGACGGCGGTGTGGACGTGGCGGAGCTCGTGGCCCGCACACGCACGAACATCGAGGCGGGCGACGCCCTCGACCCGGCCGCGCTCGCCGCCGTCGGCATCGACCTCGACGAGGTCACGCGGCGCACCGAGGAGACCTTCGGCGCGGGCGCGCTGACCCGCGCCGGCCGCATCCTGCGCGGGCGCCGCAAGCACATCCCGTTCACCGCGGACGCGAAGAAGTCGCTGGAGCTAGCGCTCCGCGAGGCGATCCGCCTGGGCTCCAAGGAGATCCACGGCGGGCACCTCCTGCTCGGGCTGACGCGTGCGGAGTCCCCGGCCCGCCGCATCCTGTCCGACGCCGGCGCGGACGTCGAGCGGGTCCGTCACCTCGCGGAGGGCGGCAGCGCGGCGGCGTGACGCGCCGTGACTGGCGTGCAACCGACCGAACTCATCGACTTCGGTCGGTTGCCCCGAGATCGGTCCTTCGATTGACCGATCTCAGGGCAATGGACCGATCTCATCTGCAGCGCGAGTTCATCCTCGTCAGGCGCGGGTCCTCGCCGCTGGGACTGTGTGCCGCTCGCGCGTTGGAGGCAATGCAGCACTAGGGCAAGCTATGAGCGGTTCGTCGACGGGCTGACGACTGAAACTGAGAGGTTCTGCGGAGCAGGCGGCTCCTTGATCATGAACGCCAGCTCGACGTACCAGCCCTCACCCAGATCGTCAGACTTCCTGAACCCGTGCTGGGCTTTCTCGACGCCCCCGCGAGGTTCGTCGGCGGTCCATCCGTCCTCTTCGAGGACCTTGGTCATGCGCTCGGCGGCTTGTTCCGGGGTCAGTTCCGCGTCGGCCGCAAGTTCGATAGATGCATCCCACTGCCAGTACCGCCAGCCGGTCGGGTCCTCATCGTTGACTTCGGCGTTCTCCCAGCGCAGTTCCCCACCGGCATAGTCGTCCTGGTAGCGGGCCACGCCGTCGATCGTCGCAGTCAGCGACTGCCCGATCTGTTCGGAGCGCTCCTGAAGTTGTGCAACTGTCACGTCGCTCCTTGAGCTACATGCAGTGGTCAGGGTCACGGTCAGCGCAATCAGGCCCGCCATCACAGCGGTCCTGGACTTGTTGGACTGCTGCATCGCTCCTCGCCATCCGCTTTGACTCCGCTGTCCAAGGTGACGACCGGCCCCTGTCTCTTGGCGATCGACGTTGTCGGGCACGCTACGGACGGTTGGTGGAGGGACTGACGACCGTCACGAAGAGGTTCTGAGGATCCGGCGGAGGGTCCTTCCAGTACGTGATCTCGACTGACCAGCCCTCACCCAGGTCGTCAGACTTGTGAAACCCGAGGCGGTCACTACCCGTATCTACCGCCGGCTCGCCAGCGGTCCACCCGTCCTCTTCCAGGACCTTGATCATGCGATCCGCAGCCTGTTCCGGAGTCAGCTCCGCGTCGGCTGCAAGTTCGATAGATGCGTCCCACTGCCAGTACCTCAAACCGGTTGGGTCCTCGTCGTTGACTTCGGCGTTCTCCCATCGCAGTTCCCCACCGGCATAGTCGTCCTGGTAGCGGGCGACGCCGTCGATCGTCGCGGTCAGCGACTGCCCGATCTGTTCGGAGCGCTCCTGAAGTTGTGCAACCGTCACGTCGCTCCTCGAGGTACATGCAGTGGTCAGGGTCATGGTCAGCGCAATCAGGCCCGCCAAGACAAGGCGCGACCGTCGCCTGCTCGCGGGTGTCCCGTACGCGTCCAAAGTTCCTGTGGGCGATGGCATCGGCCAGCTCCGTTTCCCTGTGTGATCACTCGACATCGACGTACCTCGGCACGTAGCCCTCGACGTCGATCCCGTCGATGTTGTACAACTTTCCGCCTGCCACGAGGACCTCGTCGCCCGCGTACACCTCGACGCGTGTGCCGGTGAAGACACCGACGATGTTGTTGAACGAGGTCGAACCCCTGGTATAGACGGCGGAGTGACTCTCAAAGACACCGGTGGACTCGATGTCGCCCTCGCTCCGGTTCGTGGGGTTGAGGTAGCCGGTCTCCAGACGCGTCACCTCGGGATCGCGCAACGCGGAGGCGCCGTGTCCAAGCTCGCCCGCGTCCGCACCCTGGATCAGGCCGACGACACTGTCGCGTCGGGCCATCTGCGTGTAGTGCGGAACATCCTTGGTGTACGGGAAGTCCTGCACCGAGGTGTTGTCGTTACCCAACCCCGCACCGGCGACGTACATGACGCGGTCCACCCTCAGCCCCTCGCTCTCGGCGATGCCGAGCGCGGCGCTCCCGTAGGAGTGCGCCTCGGCCGTCAGTGTCGAGTCCGGGTGCACATCGATCGCGTGGATGAAGTCAAGCAGCTTGGGCCCTAGATCACGCGAGTAGCTCGCGCTCGCCGCCTCCGGGATGTTCTGCGGAAACTCACCGCCGGCCCACGCGAATACCGCTGTCGATCCGGCGCTCTTGATGCGGTTCGCCGCGTCGTACAGGTTGTACACGTCGGTGTCGATCTCGTTGAAGTCGTCCATCCGGGTCGTGGTACCCGGTATGTGGACAGCGACGTTGTCTACCCAGTCGGGCACGTCACCGTTCTCGTCGTACGGTCCCCGATAGGTCGCGATTGATGAGCTGGTCGGGTCGAAAGCCACCAGCTCGACGCTGTCACGATAGGTCTTCCGACCGTTCTCGTCGTACTCGTTCTGCTTCTTGTCGAGACCCCGGTACTGCTCGTAGGAGTCGATCGCGGCCTGCAGCCGGTTGACCTCGCTTGCCAGCCTCAGGTCCGGCACGTACTGCCCACGCGCGCTGCTGAACCGGCTGGCCATCGCCGCGATCGACAGTTCCTTCTCGATCCGCGCCTTCTCGGCTTCCAGCCGGTTGATCTCCGTCGCGAGATTGATCCGGTTGGCATCGGCACGGAACTTGACCGGCACCCCGTTCAGGTTCCCGATCACCATCGGCAGCGCCGCCACCAACGCCGTGCGTTGCTCCGCGGTCAGGGTGTCCCACCACTCCCGCACCTCCGAGGCCGACCCGTCCAGGATCGCCCGGGTCGGCGCGAACGGCGCCACGCTCGGCGAACCCACCGGCGACCACGCGCCGGTGGAGGAGAACAGACCCGTGCCCCCCGTCAGGGCCGGACCCAGCCCGCTGACCACCGGAGCGATCTGCTCGTCCAGCGCTCTGATCCGCTCCGCGCACCGTTGCTCGGCCTCACCGATCACCGCGAACACCCGCTGCGCCCGGGCTATGAGATCGCGGTTCTGGTCGACCGTGTCCAGCTCCTGCAGCTGCATAGTGGTCACCCCGCCCGGGTTCGCGGCCCGCACCCTTGCCCGGAACGTCGCCGCTTCCACCTCGACGTTGGCCAGCCGCTGCTTGACCGCACCGACCTCGTCGACGTAGTCGTCCAGATACCGGGCCGCGTCCAGGAACCGCTCCTGCTCGCGCAGCGCCGCACCAAGCTCGGGGTCCATCACCCGATACAGATCACCGGCCTCAGGGGCCTGGTAGTCCTCGGGCAACCGGGACCACGCCGAGTGGACGCCCTGGACGCTCTCCGCGACCCGCTGCCCCGTCGACCGCGAGAACCGGGCCTGTTCCTCGGCCCACTCGAGACCCAAGGCGTTGGACTCCTTCGGGAACAGCGACGGATCGATCAACCCGCTCGCATCCGTCACCAGCACGACGTCCGCCGCCACCCGACACCCCCATGTCCACGCCGCTCGCTGCCGCTGGAGCCTACCTATCGAAATCCGGCATGTACACGAATACCCGGCTCCGCCGAGGGCGACAAGGACTGCAGTCGCCGGTTGAGCAGACGCTCGGCGTCGGTGGACTTTCGCCCATTTGGCCCGCAATGCACCGCTACGATCGTGCGCCATGAAGCATGCTCGCAATGGCGGCCCCGATGTGGCATTCCGGCTCGGCCGACGCCTGATCGCCGCCGTCGCCGACGACATGTCGACAGTGCAGCGCGTAGTGGCCGGCGTGGTCGCCGCGCTCGTCGGCATCTCCCCGTTCGGGGCCTGGAACGAGGTGGAGGCGAAGGCCGACCCGATCGTGGCCGGGACGCCGGTCGAGGTGGGCCCGTTCGAGGTCACCATCGTCAAGGCAGCCACTGCCGACGAGCTCGCCTACCTCGTGCCCGCGCCGGGTAACCACCTGCTCGCGGTCGTCGCGGACGTCACCAACACCGGTGAGGTGCCGGAGTACACCAACACGTTCGCCCGGGCGATACCGGCGCCCAAGGACGCGGGGATCATTCCCGAGAAGCCGATCGAGGATCTGGCTGCCGACCCGTCGGCGGCCCCGTCCGCGAGTGCCGCGCCCGAGGAACCCGAAGAACCCGAGGAGCCCAAGCTCCCCACCGCGACGGTGTTCAACGTCGAGGACGGGACCGAGTTCACCTTCCTCAACCCTGATGTCACCTACCGGGTTGCGCTGATCTGGGAGCAGAGCGGCGACTACGCGGAGAAGACGGTGCCGCTCGAGATGGTGGAGCTGGAGTGGGTGGAGGACGACCCGCAGGGTCTTGACGACGGGCACTGGTTCCCGAACGAGGTCATCTTCCAGGGGCAGATCCCGCTCAATCCCCCCAAGCCCGCGGCCGACGCCGAGGCGGCGCAGCAGTGAGGCACGGGCGGCGGCGGATCACGTGGAAGGGCACGGCGCTCGTCGTCGGCGCGGTCGCAGCGGCCTGCACGCTGGTGACGTACGTACCGCAGGACACGCTCATAGTGGAGACGCCGTTCGTCGTCGAGGGTGCGGTCGGCGAGACGCTCGACCTCACGTATGCGGAGCTCACGGTGACCGACGTCCGGATCGCCGACACGGTGACCAGCTTCTCCGAGGCGGCTGCCGCGGGCGGCACGTTCGTAGTGGTGGACGCGACCTGGCGGGCCACGCAGGGCGCGACGGCGTTCAGCGGCGCCGAGATCACCGACGCGGAGGGCCGCCGGTTCTGGCCCACCAACCAGGCCGACTGCGAGAGCATCGTCAACGCCCAGCCGGGCTATTCGTGGCGGGTGAGCTATTGCTTCGACGTCCCGAAGGAAGCGCTGGCCGGCGCGACCGTGCGGCTCGCGCGCGGCGACCAGAAGGAGGAGCACGCGGGTCAGCGGCGCGACGCCGTCGCGGTGATCGACCTCGGCATCTCTCGCGAGGAGGCGGACACGCTGTGGGAGGCGACCGAGACCGTGACGACCGAGCCGCCGGGGTATCCCGTGGCGACCACAGGAGGTAGCGAGGGATGACGACTCTGGTGACCCCGGCGGCGTCAGACCCGGGCCAGAACATGCCCCTGGGAATGGCGCCGAGCCTGCGTCCGGGCATGCTGCCCGGGATGATCCCGCCCAACACCCCGGTTCCCGCGCGACGCAAGGGCTGGTGGCGGCGCAACGCCGTCTGGCTCGTGCTGCTGCCGGTGGCGATCGCGACGGCGGCGGGCGCGTCGTCGTTCCGGGTGTGGGCGTTCTGGTGGCCCGTCGGCCTGCATCTCGAGGTGGACCGGGCAGCGGCGGGCGGGACCGCGCACCTGGCGGACGAGTACCTGGACATGGGGTTCGACGTCCCGGAACGGGCGAACACCACCGTGCAGCGCGAGATCGCGGCGACCGTCACGGGCGTCGAGCAGGTGGACCAGCTGCCTCCGCCCGCGTACGGCGACCCAGTCCTGATCCCCGACGGGTCGGTCGCGTACGAGGTGCGGATGCACTTCGCGGCCGAGCTGCAGACCGACGTCTCCGGGTGCCAGATCATCCTCGTCGCCGAGGACGGCACGCGGTACGGGGAGTCGGCGTCGGACGTCCTGGGCAGCTCCAACCGCTGCTCCGCGCCCGACGCCGAGGGCTTCATCAGCGAGCAGCCGGAATGGGACGTCACGTCCTACGTGCTCGCCGACCCGGACGCGGAGATCACGCAGGTACGGCTGGCCTTCGGTGGCCCTGAGTACGTGACGATCGGCCTGCCGTAGCCGCGTCCTCCTCGCGGATCACCAGGCCGCGTTCGACCAGCGCCTCGACGGTCGACGCGATCAGCGCGGCCGCCAGGGCCAGCGAGAGCGCCAGTCCTGCCCCTGCCTCCAGAGGGCTGAAGGCGATCCAGGTGTCGGTCTCGACCGGGCCCGTCACGGCGCGCACGAGCCAGCCGAGCGCGAAGGGCACCCGCATGATCACGAGGTAGCCCAGGCAGAACACGAGCATCGGGCCGAGGCCCCCCTCCACGATCATCTTCAGGCCGTTCCCCAGGGCGGAGAACCGGGCCCGCAGGTCCTCGGTGAGCGACTCGAGGAGCGAGCGCAGCCCGGCCGGGAGCCACGTCATCCGGTCGAGCCACCGGTGCTCGGTCGACGGCGGTTCCATCAGCTTGTGCCCGAGCACGACGGCGCCTATCGCGAGCCAGGCCACGGGCGCGACCAGGACGACGTCGAGCGACTCGAAGACCGTCACCATCCCGTCGCTGACGAAGGTCGCGGCCTCGTTGCCCGCCTCCCCCACCGTCTCCTGTGCGGCACCGACGGTGCCGACGGCCGCCGCCACCAGCTGCCGTTCGGTCGCCTCGTGCCAGAGACCCAGCTCGATGGTCTCGATCTGGCCGGCGATCTGGCTGGTCCAGTAGATCTCGAGGCATCCACCGAGCACGGCGATGCCGAGGAACTGCAGCTTGCCCTCCAGCCGGCCGAGCAGCCAGCGCAGCACGAACGCGCACACCACGATCAGGATGAGCGTCCAGCCGGACCAGACGCCGAGCCTGGACGCGAAGTCGATGCCCTGAGCTGTCCAGAAGTCGTTGAACAGCTCGTCGGCAGCCGCCTCGTTGATGAACCGGTCCCGGTCGGCGTCCATGAGGCCCTCTACCTCGTAGACCACCAGGAACGGCACGAGCACCGACAGGGCGACGTCGATGAGCCGCCGCTCGCGCTTCTCCGACGGCATCATCGGGGCGCTGCGCGTCGGGAGCATCCCGGGGATCTGGCCGGGGGCCCAGCCCGTGCGGCCGCGTGCAGGGACGGGCTCCGGGCTCAGGTGCGGCAGGGACTGCCTGCAGACCCACAGCATCCCGATGACCGGCATCAGGTAGCCGAGCGGGCTCACGATCAGCAGCAGCTGCGCCACGAACGAGTTCCACTGGCTCAGCTCGACGGCACCCCACATGGCGCCGTTCCGTACGGCGACGCCGAGCAGGCCGAGCGTCAACAGCGCGGGCCAGTGCGCGACGAAAAGTCGGCCGGCGGAGACCAGGATCCTCATGGCGACACATAGTGTCCTAAAGCAGTACGTATGCGCCAAGCCGGCTCACGCCCGGCGTGCCCTCCAGGGGCGACGCCGGGCGCCCGGCGCCCGTCAGAGCTTGGTGACCGCCGTGTACTTCAGCGCGATGCGCTTGGTGCCGTTGCTGCCGAAGTCGATCTTGACCACCGCGTTCGCCTCGACGTCCACCACCGTGCCGAGCCCGTACGAGTCGTGCGTGACGCGGTCGCCGATCTCCAGGCTCGGGATGTCCTTCTGGACGTTGATCCCACCGAACCCGCCCTTCGCGCCCGCCTTCTTCTCCGGCGCGAACGGTTTGCTCTGTCCGTCGCCCGACGACGACGCAGCGCCGGTGCGCGGGGCCCCGGACCGGCCGGCGGACCACGTGGAGCCCGTACCCGCACCGCGCCCGCCCGAGCCGTAGCCGCCCGAGCCGTACCCGCCGCTCCAGCCGCCTCGCCCGTTGCGGATCGCAGCGGTGGACGACTCCCGGCGCCGCCAGTCCCACAGCTCCTCGGGGATCTCCTGCAGGAACCGGCTCTCCGGGAACTCGTTGGCCATGCCGAACGCGGCCCGCACCGAGGACCGCGTGATGTACAGGCGCTCGCGCGCCCGGGTGATCCCCACGTAGGCGAGCCGGCGCTCCTCGGCGAGCTCCGAGTCGTCGTGCAGCGAGCGCATGTGCGGGAACGTGCCGTCCTCCATGCCCGTGAGGAACACGACGGGAAACTCCAGGCCCTTGGCCGTGTGCAGGGTCATGAGGGTGATGACGCCCTGGTCCTTCTTGGGTGCCTCCTCCGCCGCGCCGTCCGCCACGTCTTCGTCGGGGATCTGGTCGCTGTCGGCGACCAGCGAGACCCGCTCCAGGAAGTCCGCCAGGGAGCCCTCGGGATCGGTCTCCCCGAAGTCGACGGCCACGGCGTGCAGCTCGGCCAGGTTCTCCACGCGGCCCTCGTCCTGCGGGTCCTCGCTCGCGCGCAGCTCCGCGAGGTAGCCGGTGCGGTCGAGCACCGCGCCCAGGACCTCCGCGGGCGGGGCGCCCTGCTCGACCAGCGCGCGCAGCTCCCGCATCATGTCGCGGAAGACGAGCAGCGGCTTGAGCGAGCGGTTGGTCATGCCGGGGATCTCGTCGGCACGCTCCAGGGCGGCGCCGAAGGAGATGCGCTCCCGGTCGGCGAACGACGCGACCAACGACTCAGCACGGTCACCGAGCCCGCGCTTCGGCACGTTGAGGATGCGGCGCAGGTTCACGTCGTCGTCCTCGTTGGCCAGTGCGCGCAGGTAGGCGACGGCGTCCTTCACCTCGCGGCGCTCGTAGAACCGAGTGCCGCCCACCACCTTGTACGGCAGGCCGACGCGGACCAGCACCTCCTCTAGCGCGCGCGACTGCGCGTTGGTGCGGTAGAAGATCGCGACGTCGCCCGGCCGCACGCCGTCGGAGTCACCGAGCTTGTCGATCTCGTCGGTGACGAACCGCGCTTCCTGGTGCTCGTCGTCGGCCACGTAGCCCACGATCTTGGCCCCGGCGCCCGAGTCGGTCCACAGGCGCTTGGGCGTGCGGCCGGCATTGCGGGAGATCACGGCGTTGGCCGCGCTCAGGATGTTCTGCGTGGAGCGGTAGTTCTGCTCCAGCAGGATCGTGGTCGCGTCCGGGTAGTCCTTCTCGAACTCGAGGATGTTGCGGATCGTGGCGCCGCGGAACGCGTAGATGGACTGGTCGGAGTCGCCGACGACGGTGAGCTCGGCCGGGTCCAGCCCTCCGTCGGTCGAGTCGGCGGACCCCTCGGTGCCGACCCCCGCCAGCTCGCGGACCAGCGTGTACTGCGCGTGGTTCGTGTCCTGGTACTCGTCGACCATGACGTGCCGGAACCGGCGGCGGTAGTGCTCCGCGACGTTCGGGAACGCCTGGAGCAGGTTCACCGTGGTCATGATGATGTCGTCGAAGTCCAGCGCGTTCGCCTGCGTGAGGCGCGCCTGGTAGCGCGTGTAGACGTCGGCCAGCACCTGGTCGAACTTGGGCGCCGTCGTGTTGCGCTCCTCCGCCGACTGGCCGCCCCACGGCCTGCGGATGGCACCCGACTCCGCCGCCGCCGCTGCCGCGAGCGCCTCCTCGGTGGCGTTCGCCCCGGTCTGCCGCGCGTAGGTCTCCGGGTCGATCAGCTCGTTCTTCAGGTCGCTGATCTTGTTCGACAGCCCGCGCGCCGGATACTTCTTCGGGTCGAGGTTGAGCTCGCGCGTCACCAGCGTGATGAGGCGCTGGCTGTCGGCGGCGTCGTAGATGCTGAAGCTCGACCGCAGGCCCAGCGTCGTCGCCTCGCGGCGCAGGATCCGCACGCACGCCGAGTGGAACGTGGAGACCCACATGCGGCCCGCTGCCGGGCCGACCAGGCCCGCGACGCGCTCCCGCATCTCGGCCGCCGCCTTGTTGGTGAAGGTGATCGCGAGGACCTCCCCCGCCCGCGCCCTGCCGGTGGCCAGCAGGTAGGCGATGCGGTGCGTCAGCACGCGCGTCTTGCCCGAGCCCGCGCCCGCGACGATGAGGAGCTGCCCGCCCTCGTGCACGACGGCGGCCCGCTGCTCCGGGTTGAGGCCGTCCAGCAGCGCCTCCGGGTCGAGGTGGGAGTAAGCGCCCCCGGCACGCGGCGCCTCGGACTCGTGCGGCAGGCCCGCCAGCCAGTCCGGCTCACTGGGCAGCGCTGCCTCGCCCGGGTCGCCTGCGCCCGCACCGTCGTCGTCCCACTGCGGCGCCGTGCTCGGCAGGCGCGACATGGTGCCTGGCGACGCGGGGTCGAGGCCGGGCAGGGAGAGGCTGTCGAAAAGGGAAGTCATCGCCCCTAAGCCTAGGCGGGCTCACCGACACTGCCGACGGGCCGCGCGGTCAGACCTTCTCCCAGACCGAGACCTGCTGGGTGCTCTCGTGCTCGAACGGGGCCCGGGACCAGTCCGCCCACCGGTGCTTGAGCCGCATACCCGCGATGCGGGCCATGAGATCCATCTCGGCGGGCCACGCGTACCGGAAGGGGACGACGCGGAACCGGCCGCCGTCGGGGGTCACCGTGACGTGGTTCGACGTGAAGAGCTGCGTCGCGACGTCGTACCGGTCGAAGCCGACGTACCCGCCCCCGTCGTCGGGCGCGACCGTGAACGGGACGGTGTCCTGGCCGGGCGGCATCCGCCGCAGGTCCGGGATGCCCACCTCGACGAGGAACAGCCCGCCGGGCCGCAGGTGCGCCGCGGCGTTGCGGAAGACGTCCACCTGCCCGTCCTGCGTGGTGACGTTCGCGATCGTGTTGAAGACCAGGTAGACCAGCGAGAACTCGCCCGGAGCCACGGCACCGTCGAACAGGGTAGAGGTCATGTCGCCGATCGTGACGTCGATCTGCTCGCCGCCCGGCTTGCCGCCGATGCGGGCGGCCATCGCCCTGCTCAGCTCGATGCCGCTCACCGGGACGCCGCGCGCGGCCAGCGGCACGGCGATCCGGCCGGTCCCTATCGCGAGCTCCAGCACCGGGCCGCCGTCGGCCAGGTCTGCCAGCACGTCGACCACCGGGTCTATCGCCTCGGGGGTGTTCGCGTCCTCCGGGTCGTCGTACCCGGCGGCCACGCTCTCGGGGAACAGGCCGTCGTTCGGGTCGTCGTCGGTCGTCGTGCTCGTGTCGTCGCGCGCCGTCTCGCTCACGGCATCGACGTTATGCCCGACGGCGGCGTCGGCTCACCTCTATTTCCGGCCCTGCGCGGCGCCGGGTGAGAAAACCCAGTTCACCCCTCCCCGACCCGACAGGGCAGGACACGCCGGCCGTAACCTGAACAGGCCTGCCCCACTCAGCCGCAACACGATCGCTGGAGCCCCATGTCTGGTCTCGTCAGTGCCGCACCGGCGGAGGCTGGCTCCCCGACCAGCACCTCCCACGGCCGACCGCGCAAGCGGTCGAGAGACGCACGCCGACGCGCCGGCCGGGTCCCGTCCACCGTGGTGACACTGGGCGTGGTGAGCTTCCTGACGGACGTCTCCTCTGAGGCCGTCATGGCGGTCCTGCCGCTGTACGTCACCGCGGCCCTCGGCATGTCGGTGATCGCGTACGGCGTGGTCGACGGGCTCGTCCAGGGCGCGGGTGCGCTCGTCCGGGTGGCGGGTGGCTGGGCCGCCGACCGCACCGACCGCCCCAAGTGGGTGGCGGCCGTTGGTTACGGCCTCTCGGCGCTGACCCGGGTAGGACTGTTGTTCGCTGCCGGCCTGCCCGCCATCGCGAGCCTCGTCGTGACGGACCGTATCGGCAAGGGCATCCGCACCGCCCCGCGGGACGCCCTGATCGCCGCCGCGGCGAACCCGCGCAACCTCGGACGCTCGTTCGGCGTGCACCGGGCGCTCGACACGGCGGGTGCCACGCTCGGGCCGCTGCTCGCGTTCGCGATCCTCTGGGCGATCCCGGACGGCTGGACGACGATCTTCGTCGTCTCGCTCGGCGCGGCGGTGCTCGGCGTCGGCGCCCTCGTCCTGCTCGTGCCGGACCTGCGGCCGCGCCAGGCGGCATGGCTCAGGACCCATCGCACGCGCGAGGACCGCGGGCTGCCCAAGTGCAAGGGGTGCACGTGCGACGCTGCCGGTGGCCTCGAGCTCGCCGGGCGGCCCTTCTCCTGGAGCTTCCTGCGCGGCGGCGCGACCGTACGGCTGCTGGTCGTCGCCGGGGTCCTCGGGCTGCTCACCGTCGGCGACGGGTTCATCTACCTCGCGCTGCAGGACCGCGACGGGTTCGCCACGCACTGGTTCCCGCTGCTCTACGTCGGGACGAACGCCACGTACATGCTGCTCGCCGCCCCGATCGGCCGCCTCGCCGACCGCGTCGGCAGGGCCCGGGTCCTGGTCTGGGGGCATGCCCTGCTGGCCGGCGCCTACGTCTGCGCGGCCGTCCCGTTCCCTGGAGCGGCCACCACCATCGCGGCCCTGGTGCTGCTCGGCACCTTCTACGCCATGACCGACGGCGTGCTTGCCGCGCTCACCAGTGCGCTCGTACCCACCGCCGTCCGGGCCACCGCGATCGGCACCGCGCAGACCGTCACCGCGGTCGTGCGCATGGTCGCGTCCGCCGGGTTCGGCGTGCTCTGGTACGCGTTCGGCAGCGTCGAGGCCCTGTGGATCGTGGCCGCCGCGCTGGTGGTCGCGGTTCCGGTGTGTGCGTACCTGGTGCGGGGCGGCCGCCTGGAGCGAGACGCCGACCTGGTCGAGGAGATCGCGGCATGACCGACAGGCCGGCCGGCCGCAGCCGGGCCGCGTTCGCCGTGCTGGTCCTCGTGGTGCTGACCGGCACCACCTGGTACGCCGCAGCGGAGCTCCAGCGCGCGCGGGCGGAGCAGAACGCGCCGACCCGGGTCGAGGTGACCGAGGACGTGCTGGACGGTCCCCACGTCCTGTTCCGCGGTACGGCCCCTGGCGAGCTCTACGGCAGGGTCGCCGCGGTCGCCCTGGACGACCTGTCCGGCCCGCGCGAGGTCACGCCCGTCGTGTGCGACCGGGTGTCGTCCCAGGGCGCGACGACGGTCTGCCTGCGCACGCGCCGCGGCGTCGTCACCACCTACGAGGCGGACGTGCTCGACGCCGAGTGGCGCACGACGGCCACCTGGTCGCTGCCCGGCATCCCCAGCCGGACCCAGCTCTCGCCGGACGGTCTCGTGGCCACCACCGCCTTCGTGACCGGCCACTCCTACTCCCAGGCGGGCTTCTCCACTGAGACGATGGTGCGCGACCTCGACGGCGCGAAGGTGTCCGGCAACCTCGAGGACTTCACCCTGGTGGCCGACGGCGAGCGCGTGGCCCCGGTCGACCGGAACGTGTGGGGCGTGACCTTCGTGGACGACCGCTACTTCTACGCCACGGTCCGGTCGCGGTCCCTCGACCGCACCTGGCTCGTGCGCGGTGACCTCACCGAGCGCACCCTCGTCACAGTGCTCGACGACGTGGAGTGCCCCTCGCTGTCCCCGGACGGGTCCCGGCTGGCCTTCAAGCGCGACGTCGCGGCGGACGGTGCGGCGACCCAGCACTGGACGCCCGCCGTGCTCGACCTGGCCACCCTCGAGGTCACGGTGCTCGACGCCGAGCAGCGGACCGTGGACGACCAGATGACCTGGCTCGACGACACGACGCTCCTCTACGGGCTGCCCCGCGCCGACGAGCCGGGGACCACCGACGTCTGGTCCCTGGCCGTCGACGGGACGAGCAAGCCCGCCGTGGCGATCCCGCAGGCCTGGTCCCCGAGCGTCGTGGGGTGACGACGGGCCTGCTGAGACGGGCCTACTTGGCGGACAGCGCCGCGAAGACGGTGACGTCGCAACCGGAGCGGGTCCGTGAGGCGCCCACCTGTACCGTGCCGTCGGCACGGGCGAGATCGACGGTGGTGCGGCCCGGACGTGCGGTGGTGCCCGTCTCGGTGAAGCCGCCGGACGTGAACCAGCTGCGGTAGTCGAGCACCACGGCGTCGCAGGCGCCGTCCACCGTCGCGTCGAGCGTCACCTGGTAGCGGCCGTCCGTCCCGGTCACCGAGCTGGACGCCACAGCAGTGTCCGCGGGTACGAGGACGACGTCGTCGGGGAAGCCCGCCACGAGTCCCTCCGCTGTGCCGGTCCGCTGGTCGCGGGTCAGCCGGCCGGCCGCGGGGGCCGTCGAGTCGCCGAGGTCGTCGCCGCTCGACCGGACGGGCGCAGGTGGGGCGAGCTCGCTGCCCTCGGCCCCGCTCTGCCCGCCGCTGCGCCCGTCCGGCGCCTTGTCCTTGCCGTCAGTCTTCGCCCCGTTCGCGCCGGGGGCCTTCGGCTTCCCGTCCGCGCCGGCGGTAGCGCCGTCCGCACCGTCAGGCGTGGGGACGGGCGTGGCGTCCCCGGTGGGGACGGCCGTGCCGGTACCCGACGCCGAGGTGGGTCCGGCGTCCGGTCCCGGATCCTGCGATGCGGTGCACGAGGACAGCACCAGGGCGGCGGCCAGCAGGGGTGCGGCGAGGCGCCCCCTGCCGGCCGCGGCGGCGAACTTTCTACTGCGGCTCATGTCATGTGTCCTGGTCACTGGTCGGTGAACACCGGCTCGACCCAGTACCCGGTGCCCTGCCACGAGTACTGCGGGAAACCGCCGCCATAGACGTAGCGACCGGCGTCCGCCGGCGTCGTCAGCGGGCCGATGGTGCGCGGCTGCGCGAAGTACCCCGGGCCGGCCGCGTAGCCGCCCTGCGGCGCGAGATAGGACACGACGTAGGTGGTGCCTGCCGTGATGGCCACCGGATCGGGCAGCGGGACCGTCTGCCAGCCCTCGCCCCCGCCCGATGGTGCCTCAGTGGTGGCCAGCGGCGCGCCGTTGGCCGACCACAACGTCACCGTGTGCGGCCCGGGGTTGTTCGGACCCCGGTAGAAGCGAACCGCTCCGACCACGCCGCTGCGGGCCGCGGAGAACTCCGTGCCGAGCTCGACGGCCGCGCCGTCGTCCGCCGAGGCCACCGGCGGCACGTCACCGCCGAAGATCAGGCACGGGCACGCGCCGGCGGCCGCCTGTGTGGTGAACGACCACGTGACGGGCGCGATCGTGGCACCGTCGGTGGTGGTGCCCGCGAACCGGGCCGTGTACGTGGTGCCGGCCAGGAGGTTCGCCGTGGGGTCAAGGGTCGCCGTCGTGCCGCTGACGGCGAGGCTGCCAGGTACGGCCTGGCTGCCGGGTCCGGTCAGCGTCAGCGTGGCGCCTGCCGCGAGCGGTCGTGAGGCAGTGACCGAGACGTTGGTGCTCGCCTGCACGTCGACCGCGCCGGCGGCCGGCGTCCGCGAGACGACGGTGGGGGCGACGGGAGCCGGCGTGAACGCCACGTCCACGAGGTAGCTCGAGGAGGTCGCGGTCGTCGGGCGGCCCGAGCCGTAGAGGTACACCCCGGCGTTCTGCGGCGTGTTCAGGTCCCCGACCGTCCGGGGGGCGGCGAGCGCACCGAGGGTCGCCGGGTAGCGGCCGGTCGGCGCACGGTAGCCCACCGTGTACTCCTGCCCGGCGGCCACCGCCACGGGGGTGTCGAACTCGACGTCCTGCCAGCCCCGCGTGACGGGGTGCGTGACGGTCGCCTGGGCGACGAGCTGCCCGTTCTCGGTCCACAGGGAGGCCACGAACGGCCCCTGGATCTCGGCCGACTTCCAGAACTGCATCCCGGAGACATGGCCCGCCAGGCGCGGCGAGAAGCGCATGCCGAGCACGACGGCGCCCGGGTCGGCAGCGGCCGCGACGTCCGGCACCGTCGTCTCGTCGTACATGCCGCACGGGCACGTCGCGGACGGCGGGCGGACGGTCCGGAAGCTCCAGGTTCCGCCGTCGGACAGCTGTGTTCCCTCGGCGGACCGGGCGGTGACCACAGCGGTGTGCTGGGCAAA
This sequence comes from Promicromonospora sp. NPDC023805, assembly GCF_040639635.1. Taxonomy (NCBI): domain Bacteria; kingdom Bacillati; phylum Actinomycetota; class Actinomycetes; order Micrococcales; family Promicromonosporaceae; genus Promicromonospora; species Promicromonospora sp. NPDC023805. The sequence goes on from NZ_JBFAAH010000002.1 coordinate 79,209, forward strand.
CCCGGCCAGCGGCGCGGACGGCGTGAAGGTGGCCGTCCGCGTGGGGCCGTCGTAGGAGACGCTGCCCGCCACGGCGTTGCCCGCCTCGTCGGTCACCGTGAAGCCGATGGTCGACAGGACTGCGGGCTTCGAGAACGTGATGCGCAGCCGGCCGTCCAGGGGCACGCTGACCTCACCGGCGACAGGAGCGTGCGCGATGGCGACCAGCGGGGAGTCGTCGACGAACGTGAACACGGGGTCCACGTAGTAGGCGGCGTTGTTCCAGGACTGGGTGGGTACGGTTCCGGCCGTGCCGTACACGCCGGCCGGGGTGGCGCCGAACCCGCCCTGGACGGTGAGCGGTCCTGCGGCGCGCCCCTGGGACTGGAACGCCCAGGGCGTGGCGGTGTAGCCGCCGGACGGCGCGGTGTAGGACACCACGTACGTCTCCCCCGCGACGACGGGCACCGGGCGGACGAACGTCGCCTTCTGCCACCCGGTCGCCGACTCGCCGGTGAACTCCACGGCGGCCAGCGGCTCGCCGGCCGCGCTCCACAGCGTCCCGCGGTGCACGCCGGTGTTCGCAGCGCCCTTGTAGAACCGGACGCCGCTGACGTAGCCGTCGGCCGCCGCCACGAACCGCATGCCCAGCTCGACCGGCGACGAGTCGTCGGCCGGGGCGTTCGCCGGGGGCGCGGTGCCGAACACCGTGCACGGGCAGGTCACCTGGACGCCCAGGGACGCGGCGGCGCCGATGTTCGCGGAGTCGTCGACCGCACGGGCGCGGATCCCGACGGCTCCCGAGCCGAAGATCTGCCCGGTGTACGTCCAGCTCGCGCGGCCCGTGGCGGGGTGCCAGGTCTGCCCGCCGTCGAGCGACACCTCCACGCCGGCCACCCGGCCGGCGGCGTCGGCGGCCGTACCGGTGACGGTGACGCTCGACCCGCCGGCGAACGACTGCTGCGCGGCCGGGCCCTGGATCTGGGTGGTCGGCCCGGCGGTGTCCGTCGTCCGCGTCGCCGCGGCGATGCCGGACGCGCGGGAGCCCGGCTGGACGCCCATGTCCGCGAACAGGTTCACCGTCGCCTGGCGCATCCGGGAGTCCGCGGGGGCGCCGTCGCCGTCGTGCTGCTGGTCCAGGCCCCAGGTCCACTGCACCGTGCCGGCAGAGAACACCAGCGCACCGCTCGCGGCCTTGTACATCGTGATCGTGTGCGTGGTCACACCGGGCGCCACCGCGTTGCCGAAGTCCTGCAGATACTCGGGTACGTCGCCCACCGTCTTCGACATTCGGATCAGACCCGCGGGCCGGAAGCCGTTGTCGAGGTCCTCGTTCGACTCGTACCCGACCGTATGCTGCGCCAGCGCCTGAGAGGTCCCGGCGGGAAGGGAGGCCAGCGTCGTGTTCCGCCAGATCCTCATCTTCCCCTCCTCTGCCGGGACGGTGACGGGCAGGTCCGAGTAGTTGGTCGTGTACAGGGTGCCGATGAGGCCGTTCTCGGGGCGGCCTGCCCCGGCGGCCTTGCTCGCATACCGGGGGTCCCGCCACGTCCCGGTCCACTCGGTGGAGGGGTCGATCTTGGCGCTGCCCCAGGTCTCCTTGTACGACACGAGGGTGCGGCGGTCGGCCGCCGGGCCCGCCACGGACGGTTCCCAGCGCGTGCGCCAGTAGACCTCATTGCCAGCGAAGAAGCCGAGGTGCACCCCGGCGTCGCGGGCCTGCTCGACGGCGGCCCGCTGCGGGCCGGACCAGTACTCGTCGTGCCCGACAGACAGGAACGCGTCGTGGTTCAGCAGCCGAGACCCGTCGCGGTCGGTGTCTGCCCCCGCGATGTAGGTGACGTCGTAGCCGTTCTGCTCCAGGAATCGGACCATCGCGTACTCGGCACTGAAGTAGAAGTCGCGGCCCTGCGCCAGCCCGCGGGTGTTGAACGGACGGTTGTAGCTCAGCTTGTAGGCCCGCCCGTTGGCGCCGCCCTGGTAGAAGCTGGAGCCGCCGTAGGTGTTGTAGGCCTGCCAGGTCGTGTCCGCCGTCTGGAAGACCATGTCGGCGGTGGAGCCGTCGTCGCGCACGACGAATGTGATGTGGCTCTGACCGCCGGTGTCCGTCCGGGTCAGGAGCGCCACGTAGACGCCGGACACGGCAGTGGTCGGGACGTCCCATCCCGCCGACACCGCCCAGCTCCCGCAGTCGACCAGCTCGACGGGCTCGGACCAGGCGCACTCGGGCTGCGTCTGCGGCAGCGTCACGCTCGGCGTGACCGTTGCGATCTTGCGCGCGCCCAGCCCCTGGTACCAGCCCGTGCGGTAGATGTCGATCGTGTACGCCCGGGCGGTCGTCTTGATCTTGAACGAGGCGCGGGTGCCCGTGTCGACGCTCATCTGGGTGGCGAACCCCTGGATGCTGGGGTCGCCCGCACCCTCGATGTCCCAGACCTCCGGAGAGGTGCCCGCCTTCTGGTTCTCGCACACGACCGGGTTGTTCAAGAGATCGCACAGGGCGGCCTCAGCAGGGGTCGCGGGGACCGTAGCCAGCAGACCCGATGAAAGGGCGAGCACGGCTATGGCGAAGACCGCCGGAACACGAAGTACGCGGCGGGAGCGGAACGATGAACGTGCGTCGGAGTAGCCCACACTCGTCACTGTAGGAGCGCCCACAGCGGGCAGCAGCGCGGGCGGGGCTTCCTCACCCTCGCTTCACCCGTTAGCACTTAAATGCAAGATCAAGTATGCGCGGACAGGAGCGGATGAAATATCGAGGGCGCTCTTTCTCGCCCTTTTCGCCGGACCCAGGTTCGCCTCGATCGGATCCATACTGTGCAGGGCTGGTGCCGGGGCACACCGACGGACCGAAGCGCTGCTCCCACCGACACGGAGGTAGTCATGGAAGACCTGGTCGTCATCGGTGCCGGCATCGTCGGCCTCGCCACGGCGCGCGAGGTGCTCCGGCGCCGTCCGGGAGCAGCCGTCCTCGTCCTGGAGAAGGCCGACGACATCGCGAGCGCGCAGACCGGCCACAACTCCGGCGTCATCCATGCCGGGCTCTACTACGCGCCCGGCTCGCTCAAGGCCAGGCTGTGTCGGGCCGGGCAGCGGGCCACCAAGGAGTTCTGCGACGAGCACGCCATTGCGTACAAGACCCTCGGCAAGCTCGTCGTGGCGACCGACGAGGTAGAGGTCGACCGGATGGAGCGGCTGGCCGTGCGCGGCGCCGAGAACGGGATCGAGCTCGAGCGCATCGACGGCGGCCGGCTCGCGGAGATGGAACCCAACGTCCGTGGGCAGGCCGCACTGCTGTCCCCAGCCACCGGTGTCGTCGACTTCCGCGAGGTCGCCCGGGCGATGGCCCGGGACATCGCCGAGCTGGGCGGACGGGTGATCACCCGGTCGCAGGCCCGCTCGATCCGTGAGCTCACGGGCCCTTCGGGCGAGGTGGTCATCGGCTCCGACACCGGCGAGTACCGCACACGGAAGCTCGTCGCGTGCGCCGGCCTTCAGGCCGACAGGATCGCGGCCATGGGCGGGCTCGCCGTGGATTTCCAGGTCATCCCGTTCCGCGGGGAGTACTACCAGCTACCGCACGACCGTTCCGACGTCGTGCAACGGCTCATCTACCCGGTCCCTGACCCCGGCCTGCCCTTCCTCGGCGTCCACCTGAGCCCGACGATCGACGGCAGGATCACCGTCGGCCCCAACGCAGTGCTGGGCTTCTCACGCGAGCGTCATCCCCGCGGTTCTGTCACGGCCCGCGACGTGGCGGAGTACCTGACGTTCCCAGGCATGTGGCGGTTCGCGAGGTCGAACATCCGGACCGGGGTGGACGAGATGCGCAGCTCGCTCTTCCCGCAGGGCTACCTCGAGCTCGTCCGTAAGTACTGCCCCGGACTCCGCCTCGAGGACCTGCGCCCCTACCCCGCCGGTATCCGGGCGCAGGCCATCATGCGGGACGGCACCTCGGTCGAGGACTTCTTGATCCGTTCGACGGAGCGTCAGCTGCACGTGTGCAACGCGCCGTCGCCGGCCGCCACGTCTGCGATCCCCATCGCCGGTCTCATCGCTGACAAGTTCGCGACCGCTGCCTGAGCAGCTCTCGGGACCGCTGCACGAAATGGCTGCGGTGGTCGCCCACGCCGAACGAGGTCAAGGGCCGGATGAAATATCGAGGACGCTTTTCCGGCCGACACGGGCAGGGCGGAAGAAAATGCAATCCGAGCAGCGGATGAGATTCCGGGTGATCTTTTCCCAAAAACCCGTCCGTGACCTGCGGGTGAATACCCCTGTTCACCCGCTCCACGGGTTTCTGCAATGTGTCGGGGACGTAAGACTTCCCTCATGCATTCCGCCGCTCCACACGTTCTGGTGATCATCCAGAACCTGCCGTTCCGGCTCGACCGCAGAGTGCGGTCCGAGTGCCGCGCCCTGACGGACGCCGGCTACCGGGTGAGCGTCATCTGCCCGCAGGAGAACCCGGGCGAACCCGCCCGGTTCCAGATCGACGAGACCACCGTCCACCCCTATGCGCCCCCGCCGGACTCGCACGGGCTCGCGGGCTACGTGCGCGAGTTCGTCGTCTCCTGGTGGCGCACCGCGCGCGCGTCGGTACGCGTGCACCGGGACGCACCGTTCCAGGTCATCCAGGCGTGCAACCCGCCGGACACCTACTGGCTGCTCGCGCTGCTCTGGCGCCTGCGGCGCGGGGTGCGGTTCGTCTACGACCAGCACGACCTGTGCCCCGAGGTGTACATCGCGAAGTTCGGCCGCCGGGGCCTGCTGTACCGCGCCCTGCTGCTGCTGGAGCGCGCCACGTATCGCAGCGCGGACCATGTCATCTCGACCAACGGCTCCTACCAGGCGATCGCGCAGGGCCGTGGCCGGGTCGACCCGCTGCGCAGCTCCGTCGTGATGAGCACCCCCGACGCCGACCTGATGCGGCGCGGCGAGCTGGAGCCGGGAGCGCGTGACCAGGCAAAGCACCTCGTGGCCTACGTCGGGATCATGGGTTCGCAGGACGGCGTCGACCGGTTGCTGGCCGCCGTCGACCACGTGGTGCACCAGCGCCACCGGACCGACGTGCGCTTCGCGCTCCTCGGGTTCGGGGACGCCCTGGCGGACCTGCGCACCGACTGCACGCGGCGCGGCCTGGACCCCTGGGTGCACTTCACCGGACGGGTGGATCACGTGGCGATCGGCCGCTGGCTGTCGAGCGCCGACCTGGGGGTCACACCCGACCCGCCCAGCGAGTTCAACGACCGCTCCACCATGAACAAGACCCTCGAGTACATGGCGCACGAGCTGCCGGTCGTGGCGTCGGACCTGACCGAGACCCGCAACAGTGCGGGCGAGGCCGCGGCGTACGTCGCCGGCACCGACCCGGCGGCCCTCGGCGACATGATCCTCGAGATCCTCGACGACCCGGGGCGCGCTCGCGCCATGGGCGCGATCGGCCGCGCGCGGATCGAGGGCGAGCTGTCCTGGCGCCGGCAGGCCGCCACCTACGTGGGGGTGTTCGACGGCCTGACCGGTCGCACCGCGACACCCGCCGCGGCACACGCGTAAAAAACCCGTCGGCCGCATTTCATCCTGCCTTTTTCTTTCACCCCCGGGTGAAAGACACCTGCGGGTGAATAAAGCACGTCCACAGGGTGATTTCGAATCACACCGGCCGGTACGGCACAGGGCCGGGACGTACATTGATCGGAGCCAGGCACTTGATTGTCCGGGCCGATCCGAGCTGAAACCGGAAGAAGGCAGCATGGACCACAAGACCTTGCGGGCGGCCGTCGTGGGCGCCGGCTACTGGGGCCCCAACCTGGCACGCAACTTCGCGGCGTCGGACCGCTGGGAGCTCGCCGCGGTGTGCGACCTCGACGCCGACCGTGCCGGTCGCGTCGCGAGCGCGCACGGCGGGGCTGACGTCGAGACGTCCCTGGCCGCACTGCTCGCGCGGGACGACATCGACGCGGTGGCCATCGCCACCCCTGCCGGAACGCATCACGCGATAGCCATGGCCGCGCTGCGGGCGGGCAAGCACGTGGTCGTCGAGAAGCCGATCGCCGACAGCGCCTCCGCAGCGGACGAGATGGTCGCTGAAGCCCACACACGGAACCTGGTCCTCATGACGGACCACACGTTCTGCTACACGCCGGCGGTGCGCAAGATCCGCGACCTCATAGCGGTCGGAGAGCTGGGCGACATCCTGTACATCGACTCGGTGCGGATCAACCTTGGCCTGGTCCAGCCCGACGTCGACGTGTTCTGGGACCTGGCCCCGCACGACCTGTCGATCGTCGACTTCGTGCTGCCCGGCGGGCTGCGGCCCGTGTCGGTGGCCGCGCACGGCGGCGACCCGCTCGGCACCGGCAAGGCCTGCATGGGATATCTCTTCCTGCCGCTGGCCAGCGGCGCCGTGGTCAACGTGCACGTCAACTGGCTCAGCCCCACCAAGATCCGGCGGATCACGATCGGCGGGTCCCGGCGGACCCTCGTCTGGGACGACCTCAACCCGCAGCAGCGGCTCAGCGTCTACGACCGGGGCGTCAACTACGAGCAGATCGCCGCCGACGGCGAGGAGCGCCGGGCGGCCACTGTCTCGTACCGCCTGGGCGACACCTGGTCACCTGCGCTGCCCGAGCAGGAGGCGCTCGGCCTGATGGTCGCCGAGCTGGCCGACGCGATCACGCAGGCGCGGGCGCCGCTCACCGACGGCCGCGCCGGGCGCCGGGTCCTCGGCGTTCTCGAGGCAGCCTCGGCGAGCCTCGCTTCCGGCGGCACCGCCGTCATCCCCGATCCCCACCGAGAACTGGAGCTCTCCGCATGAGCACACTGCAGGGCGCCGATGTCCTCGTCACGGGAGGCGCCGGGACCATCGGGTCGACCCTCGTCGACCAGCTCCTCGACGCGGGCGCCGCTCACGTCGACGTACTGGACAACCTGGTTCGTGGCCGGCGCGCCAACCTCGACGACGCGCTCGCCGACGGGCGGGTCACCCTCGTCGAGGGCGACATCCGCGACCGGGACCTGGTGCACGACCTCACCCGCGGCAAGGACCTGGTGTTCCACCAGGCCGCGATCCGCATCACCCAGTGCGCCGAGGAGCCCCGGCTGGCCCTCGAGGTGCTCGTCGACGGCACGTTCAACGTGGTCGAGGCCGCGGCCGAGCATCACGTGAGCAAGCTCGTCGTGGCGTCGAGCGCGTCGGTGTACGGCCTCGCCGAGGAGTTCCCCACCGCGGAGCGGCACCACCATCACGACAACGACACGATCTACGGCGCTGCCAAGACGTTCAACGAAGGCCTGGCCAGGTCGTTCCGTGCGATGAGCGGCCTCGACTACGTGACGCTGCGCTACTTCAACGTGTACGGCCCCCGCATGGACGTGCACGGCCTGTACACCGAGGTGCTGGTGCGCTGGATGGAGCGGATAGCCGACGGGCGCCCACCCCTGATCTTCGGGGACGGCCTGCAGACGATGGACTTCGTCTGTACGCCGGACATCGCCCGGGCGAACGTGCTCGCCGCGGCCAGCGACGTCGCCGAGGGCGTGTACAACATCGCCAGCGGCACGGAGACGAGCCTGCTGGAGCTGGCCCAGGCCCTGCTGCGGGTCATGGGGTCCGACCTACCCGTGGAGCACGGCCCGGAGCGGGCCGTCAACGGCGTGGTGCGGCGCCTGGCGGACACGACGGCGGCACGCGACGACCTGGGCTTCGAGGCGACGATCGGGCTGGAAGAGGGCCTGCGGCTGCTCGTCGACTGGTGGCGTCCGTTGCGCGAGGAGATCGCCGCCGGGCGGTCCCTGCCCGAAGCGCCGGCCCTGGCCGCCGGCGCGGTCGGGGGTGCGTCATGACCGCCGTCACGCCGTCGCGCATCAACGTCATGCAGCCATGGCTCGGGGCCGAGGAGGTCGCGGCGGTCACCGAGGTGATCGAGTCGGGCTGGGTGGCACAGGGGCCGCGCGTCGCCGCGTTCGAGGCCGCGTTCGCGAGCGCGATGGACATCCCGTTCGCCGTCGCGACGTCGAACTGCACCACGGCGCTGCACCTGGCCCTGGTCGTCGCGGGCATCGGCGAGGGGGACGACGTGGTGGTGCCGTCCTTCTCGTTCGTCGCCACGGCGAACGCCCCGACCTACGTCGGGGCCCGGCCGGTGTTCGCCGACGTGGATGTCACGACGGGCAACGTCACCGCGGAGACGATAGCTGCGGCGCTCACGCCCGCGACGCGCGCGGTGATCGCGGTGGACCAGGCCGGTGTACCGGTCGACCTCGCCCCGATCCGCGCGCTGTGCGACCCGCTCGGGATCGTCGTGATCGAGGACGCCGCGTGCGGCGCCGGCTCCACCTACGGTGGCCGTCCGGTGGGGGCAGGTGCCGAGATCACCGCCTGGTCCTTCCACCCGCGCAAGATCCTCACCACCGGCGAGGGCGGGATGCTGACCACGAGCCGCCCCGAGTGGGCCGACCGGGCCCGGCGCCTGCGCGAGCACGCGATGAGCGTCTCCGCGGCGGACCGGCATGGCTCCCTCGTCTCCCCGCCCGAGGAGTACGCGGAGGTCGGGTTCAACTTCCGGATGACCGACCTGCAGGCCGCCGTCGGCCTGGTGCAGCTCGGCCGCCTCCCCGCGATCGTCGCTCGACGGCGCGAGATCGCCGGCACCTACCGCGAGCGGTTGTCGGACGTGTACGGGATCCGGCTCGTCGGCGACCCCTCCTGGGGCACCAGCAACGTGCAGTCGTTCTGGCTCGAGGTGCTGCCCGCGTACGGGACGGACCGCGAGGGCCTGCTGCTGGCGCTCGCCTCGGCGGGCGTCTCCGCGCGGCGCGGCATCATGGCCGCCCACCTGCAGCCCGCGCACGCGGGGCGGGAGCACGCTCCGTTGCCGGTGACCGAGCGGCTCACGGCCGGCACCCTGATCCTGCCCGTGTTCCACCAGATGACGGACTCCGACGTGGACCGCGTGGTCGACGTCGTGCGCCGGGCCGGGTGATCGCGCGATGACGACCGACGGCCGGCCGGTCCTGCTGGTGGGGGCGAGCGGCCTCGCCCGCGAGGTGCTGCCCCTGCTGGCGGAGGAGGGCCGCAGGGTCCTGGGCGTGCTCGACGACCGGTACGCCAACCTGCTGCCGGTCCTCCCGCCGCCGTACGACCACGTGCCGGTCCTCGGCCCTGTGTCGTCCGCACCCGACCACCCAGGCGCCGCTCTCCTGCTGTGCGTGGGTCCGAGCCCGGTACGCGCCGCGCTGCGGGACCGGCTCGGGCCGGGCACGGGGTTCGCCACCGTCGTCGACCGGTCGGTCCGCAACCCTGCTGCCTGCGGGATCGGCGCCGGCTCGATCCTGATGGCACACGTGACGATCACCGGGGACGCCGTGCTCGGCGAGCACGTGATCGCCATGCCCGGCGTCACGGTCACGCACGACTGCGTGGTCGGGGACGTCGCCACGCTCGCCGCGGGCGTCGCCCTCGGCGGCGGCGTGGTCGTCGGGCCGGGGGCCTACCTCGGGATGAACGCCTCGGTCCACCCCGGCGTCCGCGTCGGTGCGGGGGCGACGGTCGGCATGGGCGCGGTCGTCCTGCACGACGTGCCCGACGGCGAGACCTGGGCGGGCGTCCCCGCCCGCCGGCTGGTGCCACGCCCCGCGCCCGTCGCCAACCCCCGCCGCACCACCGCCACCCAGCCGTTCCGGACCCCCCAGGAGGCGCGATGAGGTTCCACCGCCCCGCCGCCCCGGCCGAACGCGCCACAGTCTCGGTCGTGATCCCCTGCTACCGCTACGGCAACTACCTGCCCACCGCCGTCGCCTCGGTGCTGGAGCAGGAGGACGTGGACGTCGACGTCCTGGTGATCGACGACGCCTCGGACGACGACAGCGCGCAGGTCGCCCGCGACCTGGCCGACCGGGACGCGCGGGTCCGCGTGGTGGTGCACACCGCGAACGCGGGGCACATCGCCACGTACAACGAGGGCCTGAACCAGGTCAAGGGCGACTACGTCGTGCTGCTCTCCGCCGACGACGCGCTCGTGCCCGGCTCGCTCGCCCGCGCCGTCGCCCTCATGCAGCGTCACCCGAAGGTCGGCCTGGTCTACGGGCACTGCGCCTACTTCACCGACGAGCCTCCCCGCGCCGACCGCGCGGCCCGGAGCTGGACCACCTGGCCGGGGCGCCAGTGGCTGGCCTGGATGTGCTCCCGCTCCACCAACCCGGTGTACACCCCCGGGGTCGTGATGCGCCGCACGGCCTGGGACGACGTCGGCCGGTACGACGCACGGGTGCCCCACGCCGGCGACATGCTCCTCTGGTACCAGACCGCGGCACGCTGGGACGTCGGACGCGTGAACAACGAGGCCCAGGCGCTCTACCGGGTGCACGGCACCAACATGCACCTGACCCAGTACGCCGGGATGCTCCGCGACATGCAGGAGCAGCGCACGCTCCTGGGGATCCTGTTCGAGGAGACGCCGCCCGCGCACCTGCCTCCGGCGCGGGTCCGCGACTCGGCGCTGCGGTCCATCGTCCGCCGTGCGAACCGGCTGGCGATCGCCGAGTCGCACGACCCGTCGGGCGACGGCTCCGCCGAGGCGTTCCGGCGGTTCTCTGCCGAGACCGCCGCCCTCCTCGGCGGACGCGGCGTCAGCCCGGCGCTGGTCGCCTGGGATGCCTGGCTGGAGAGCCGGTGGGGCGGGCTGCCGCGCCGCGCCACCCGGCACCTGTGGTGGCGGCTGTGGCGCAGGTACGGCGTATGACCAAGGCCCCGCTCGGGACGCAGGTCAGGTCCGGGCTGCTGTGGAGCGCGCTGAACAACGCCACGCTGCGGCTCGGCACCCTGATCACGGGCATCTTCCTGGCCCGGATCCTGGACCCCGAGACGTTCGGTGTGTTCGCCGTCGCCGCGACCGTGCAAGGCATCCTGATGACGGTCAGCGAGCTCGGGCTCGCCGCCGACCTGGTCCGCCGCGGCAGGTTCGACGAGCGCGGCCCCACCATCGCGACGCTCTCCCTCGTCTCCTCGGGGCTGCTCACGGCCGCCATGTGGTTCGGCGCACCGTCCATCGCGGAGTTCATGGGCGCCGTCGAGGCGGCACCCGCTGTGCGGGCCATGTCGCTGACCCTCCTGCTCGCCGGGATCGGCGTCGTCCCGTTCGCCCGGCTGCAGCGCGACCTCCGCCAGCGGGAGCTCTTCCTCATCGAGCTGGTCGCGTTCGCCGTCTCGACCACGTTGTCGGTCGGGCTCGCGCTGGCCGGCTGGGGCGCCATGGCGATCGCCGTCGGCAGGTTGTGCTCGATGGTCGCCGTCGTCGTGCTCGAGTTCGTCACGACCCGCACACTCCCCCGGTTCGGGTGGCGGTCCGACATCGCGTCGTCCGGCTTCCGGTTCGGGTTCCCGCTCGCGTGCGCCGGGCTGCTGTCGCTGGTCCTGCTCAACATCGACAACGTCCTGGTCGGGCGTCTGGGCGGACCTGTGCTCCTGGGGCTCTACTCGCTCGCCTTCAACGTCTCGTCCTGGCCCAGCTCGGTGATCGGCACCGCCGTCCGGGCGGTCGCGATGCCTGCTTTCGCGCGGCGCAGCGACGACACCGGAACGGCGGACCACGACGGGCTGGTCATCGCGTCGTCGCTGACCTGGGCGCTGGCGGTCCCCGTATCGATGCTGCTCGGCACCCTGGCGGGTCCTGTGATCGAGACCCTGTACGGGCGCGCGTGGGCCGCGGCGGCCGGGGTCCTGGCCTGGCTCGCCGCGGTCGGCGCGTTCCGCATCCTGTTCGACGTCTGGGTCGCTTACCTCACGGCGGGCGGCTGGTCCGGGAAGCTGCTGCGCCGGCAGGGGTTGTGGCTGGTCGCCCTGGCACCGGTGATGTGGTGGGGCGTCGGGTCTCTCGGGCTGGTCGGCGCAGGGGCGGCGCACCTGGCCGTGGTGACGGTGGTCGTGCTCCCCGCGTTCCTGCACGCGCTGCACGGCACGGGGGTCCGCCTGCGCAGGCTCGTCGTCCCGCTGCTGGTGCCGGTCGCCGCGGTGGTCCCGGCCGCCGCCGTCGTCCTGCTGGTCCGGCACGTCGCCCCCGACGCGTGGGTCCAGCTCACCCTGGGCGGCGTCGCCGGATTCGCAGCCTATGCCGCCCTCGTCTGGCCGTGGCTGGCACGGCTCCTCCCTGCCGGGGTCCTGCCCTCCCGGCTCACCCGCCGGCCCCGTCGTGCCGACCGGCCCGAACCCGAACCCAGCAAGGACGTGGTCCCATGACCTCCCAGACCGTACCGTTCGTCAGCCTCGACCACATGCACGACGAGATAGCCGAGGAGGTGGACGCCGGCCTGAGCGAGGTGCTCCGGTCCAAGGCTTTCGTCCTCGGACCGCAGGTCGCCGCCTTCGAGCAGGCCTACGCGGCGTACTGCGGCGTCCAGCACTGCCTGGGCGTGGGCAACGGCACCGACGCCCTCGAGCTCGCCCTGCGCGCCTCCGGCGTGCGGCCCGGCGACGAGGTGATCATCCCTGCCAACACGTTCGTCGCCACTGCCGAAGCCGTCCTGCGGGCCGGGGCCAAGGTGGTGCTCGCGGATGTGGACGACGACTTCCTGCTCGACCCGGCCTCCGTCCGCGAGCACCTGACGGAGCGGACGACGGCGGTGGTGCCGGTGCACCTGTACGGCCAGATGGCCCAGGTCGAGCTCATCGCGGAAGCGGTCGGCCCGGGGGTCGCCGTCGTCGAGGACGCCGCGCAGTCCCAGGGCGCCCGGCGCCACGGCCGCCGGTCCGGCTCCCTCGGGACCGCTGCCGGCACAAGCTTCTACCCCGGCAAGAACCTCGGCGCGTACGGGGACGCAGGCGCCGTGACGACCGGCAGCGCCGAGGTGGCCGAGCACCTGGCGAAGCTGCGCAACCACGGCGGCGTCCGCCGCTACGAGCACGAGGTGATCGGGACGAACTCCCGGTTGGACACCGTGCAGGCGGTGGTCCTGTCGCTCAAGCTGGCCCGGCTCGACGTCTGGAACGGCCTGCGCCGGGACGCGGCCGACCGGTACGCCGCCCTGCTGAAGGACGCTCCCGGCCTCACCCTGCCGCGCACGGTGCCCGGCAACGAGCACGTGTGGCACCTGTATGTGGTCCAGGTCGAGGAGCGGTCCAAGGCCCAGGCGGCCCTGGACGAGGCGGGGGTCGGGACCGGGATCCACTACCCGGCTCCTATCCATCTCCTACCTGCCTTCGCCTACCTGGACGGGCGGGCCGGTGACCATCCGGTCGCCGAATGGCAGGCGTCCCGGATCCTCTCCCTGCCGATGTTCCCCGGGATCACCGCCGCGCAGCAGGAGTGGGCCGCCGAGGCACTGCTGAACGTCCTCTGACCACCGAGAGCCACCCGAGAGAAGGAGCAACCCCATGGCCCGATCCGGCTTCGCCCGTGCCACTGCCACGCTGCGCCGCGCCCGCGACGTCGGGCCGCGCGGGGTGGCGCAGCGGCTGGCCGCGCGGGTCTATCGCGCAACAGACGCCCGGGCACTCGACCTGCACCTCGACCCGGCCGACGTCGTCGGCGACGTGCCTGCCTCGCTGCCGGTGCCCGCGCCCCGCCCGGCGCGCGGTGCGGGCCCGGACTCCCCGGGGCTCACGGTCGGCTGGGTGACCAGCCCCCCGGCCGCCGGCTCCGGCGGCCACACGACGCTGTTCCGGATGGTCGAAGGGCTGGAGGCCCGCGGGCACCGGTGCGTCGTGTACCTCTACGACCGCTACGGGCTCGACATCGCCCAGCGCACCGCCGAGCTGCGGCGCGGCTGGCCAGGAGTGCGGGCAGAGGTCCGGGACGCACGTGCAGGCATCAGCGGCGTGGACGCGGTAGTGGCGTCCTCGTGGGAGTCGGCCCACGTCGTGCTCTCCTACGGCGCGGAGCCCGTCCACCGGCTGTACTTCATCCAGGACTACGAGCCGTACTTCTACCCGCGCGGCTCGGAGTACGAGCTGGCTGCCATGACCTACCGGTTCCCGTTCCGCCGCATCGCGCTCGGCGAGATGGTCGCCGGTTGCCTCCGGTCCGAGCTGGGCCAGGACAGCGACCTCGTCCCGTTCGGGTGCGACACCCGCACCTACCACCTGCCGAAGGTCAGGATGCCGCGGTCCGGGGTGGTGCTCTACGCCAAGCCGGACGTCGGTCGCCGCGGTTATCTCCTGGCCCGCCTGGCGCTCGAGCGCTTTCACCGTACGCACCCGGACCAGGAGATCCACGTCTACGGGTCACAACCGACAGGTCTGCCGTTCCCGGTGACGTACCACGGGAGCGTCACGCCGGCGGCGCTGAACGAGCTGTACGGGCGCGTCGTGGCCGGGCTGGCGATGTCCTTCACCAACATCTCGCTCGTGGCCGAGGAGATGCTCGCCGCCGGTGTCGTGCCGATCGTCAACGACTCCCCGCTGTCCCGCGCGGACCTGCCCAACGCGCACGTCGGGTGGGCGGAGCCGACGGCGGAAGGCATCGCCGTGGAGCTCGCGGTCGCCGTCGACCGGCCGGACGTCGACGCCTACGCGGCGACGGTCGCCGAGAGCGTCATGGGCCGGTCCTGGGACCTGACGCAGGAGCTGGTGGCGCAGATCGTGGAGGACGAGGTGCGGCGCGGTGACGGTGCCTGACGGGTCCACGCCCGCGGGTCTCGAGCACTGCTATGACGGTGAACGTGGCGGCGACGCCGAGCACGCCGGCCATCCCGACGCTCCGGCCGCGCGACCCCTTCACCTGATGGACCACCGTCGACTCGGGGGCGACCGTGACGGTGATGTCGTTGACGGGCGCCACCCCGGCGTCGCGCTGCAGGCGGTGCAGCTGCTCGGTGATCTGCGCGATGATCTCGCCCTGCCGCGCCGTGGCCTTCTCGGCGGTGGCCGCGACGACCTCGACGTACAGGACCTGCTCGGCGAAGTGGGGGGCCCACTGGCCGCCCGTGTCGGGCAGGCGGATCGACCAGCCGTCACGTACCCCTTCGCCGACGAGCGACGCGTCCGGGGAGGCGTACTTGGTGACCGCGTCCGGCCCCGAGACCGCCTTGGCCACCACGCCCGCCGTGACGATCAGGTCCTCGGAGGTGGTGCGCAGAGAGTTCGGATACGCGGCGCTCGCCGGCGCGAGGAACACGACCTGCGTGCGGCTCCAGAAGACACCGTCGTCCAGCGTCGTGGAGTACATGAGTCCGAGTGTCGCCACGGCGCCCGCCACCAGGACGATCCAGCGCCGCAGCGCGGCACGTACCAAATCCCAGAACCTCATCGAATCTCCGCTATTTCTCTCTCCGCCATTTCCCGGAGTGGGTGAAATTCGCGTCAGAATGCCGCGACTCGTTCCTTTGCTCGCCCTCGCACGATACCTTTGTCGAGCGTGGCGTGATACGCCCGGAAAGGGTGAACAAATGTCATTCCTCGACTTGATCGCAGCCCTGGGCCGCCAGTGGATGGTGTCGGTCGCGGGGCTCCTGGCGACCGCCGCACTGGTCTGGGGGGCCTCCGCCGTCGAGCCGCCCGTCTACACCGCGCGTGCCCTGGTCCTGCTGGTGCCCTCCGAGCAGACCGTCGGCAAGGGCGGCAACCCGTTCCTGGCGCTCGGCGGTCTCGACCTTCCGGCGCGCGTGGTGGTCGCCTACTACGAGAGCGACAGCGCCAAGGCCCAGTTCACCTCCGGCTCCGCCGACGCCGAGTACGTCGTGGCCATCGAGGAGTCGACGCGCGGACCGGTGATCGCGGTCGACGTGACGGACGAGACCCCGCAGCGCGCCCTCAAGACCCTTGACCAGCTCACCTCGTCGATCCCCGTCGAGCTGCGGCGGCTCCAGGAGGAGGTCGACGCGCCGGAGAACGCCATCGTGTCGACGCTCGTCATTGCCAAGGACGAGCAGGCGGAGACCGATACCAGCGGCACGGTGCGGATGCTCATCGCCGCCGCCGGCGTCGGGCTGGTGGGGACCGTCGTCGGCGCTGTGGCGACCGACGGGATGCGGCGCAGCCGGCTGCGGCGCCGGACGCCGGTCACCGGGCCGCCCGTCGTCAAGCCGCCCGTCCTCAAGCCCCCGGCGAGCAGTCCACCGGACGGTGGCCCGCCCTGGAACAACCCCGCCCCGGACTCCCGCGACCGCCGGAGGGACGACACGCCTGCCCGGGCGGCCACCGCGGAGCCCTGGTGACGCGGGTCCGGCCCGCCGCGACCTATCGGCATGCCGCACCGGTACGGTCCCCGTTCCGACGGGCCGTGCCGTTCGACGTCGTCACCTGGCTCTCGATCTACCTCGTCCTGCTGTTCGCCGTGCCGTCGAAGCTGGTGATCGGGCCGCTCGGCAGCGCGGGGGCACCGTCGATGGTGCTCGGTCTCGTGAGCCTGCTGGTGTGGGTACTCATCGGTGTCGGCGCGGCCGGGCCGTCGCTGAGCCGCCCCCGGCAGGTCCGGGTGGCGCTCGGCCTGTTCCTCTTCGGCGTCGGGGTGTCGTACGTCATCGCGATGTCGCGGCCCGTCGTCTCGGACGAGGTCAGCCCCGCCGACGTCGGGCTCCTGTCGCTGCTCGCCTGGTCGGGCATGCTCCTCCTCGCGCACGACGGGATCGGGTCCCCCGCCCGACGCGACGTGCTGGTGTGGCGGCTGGCCCTCGCGGGCGGCGCCCTGGCCGCGCTGGGGCTCGCCCAGTTCCTCGTCGGCGAGCTGTTCGTGGACCGGATCTCCCTGCCCGGGCTGGCCCTCACGTCGCCGTACGAGCTCGGGGAACGCAACGGACGCGTCCGCCCGCAGGGCACGGCGGCCCACCCGATCGAGTACGGCGTGCTGGTCACCATGCTGCTGCCGCTGACGCTGCACGTCGGTTTCCAGCACACCGAGCGCCGAGCCCTGGTGCGCTGGGCCCCCGCTGCGGCATCGCTCGCACTGGTGCCCGCATCGGGTTCTCGGTCCGCCTATGTGGGCGCCGCCGTCGGCCTCGTGATCCTGCTCATCGGCTGGCGAGGAGCGCGGCGCCGCATGATGCTCGGCGTCACCGCGGCGGGCACGGTCGTAGGGCTGGTGGTCGCGCCGGCGATGCTGGCGTCGATCCTCGGCCTGTTCACCGGCGCCGCCGACGACCCGAGCGTCGCCTCCCGGACCGGATCGTTCGCGCTGGCCGGCGAGTTCATCGCACGAGACCCGCTGTTCGGGCGAGGGCTGGGCACCTTCCTGCCCACCTACCGGATCTTCGACAACCAGTACCTCCTGCTCCTGGTGACCGTCGGTGTGGTGGGCACCGCTCTGTTCTGCGGCCTCGGTGCGGCGGCGGTCCGTGCGCTCGTGCGGGCTCGCGCCCGCAGCGTGGACACCGACCCCAAGTCCCACGACCTCGCGCTGGCACTCATCGCCTCGGTAGTCGTCGGGTTCGTCAGCCTGTTCTTCTTCGACGCGTTCGCGTTTCCGATGACGATGGGCGCTCTCTTTCTCCTGATCGGTCTCACCGGGTCGCTGCACGACCCGAGATAGTCACGCCGGCCGGTCCACCATTCACCCGGGCATTCACCCTCCTCCGTGTTTCGCGCCGGCGCTTCTTCCTTCACGATGAACAAATGATCAATCTCTGCTTTCACGGTATCGGGACGCCCCCAGACGGTGTCCCGGCCGAGGAGGCCTCCTACTGGATCGGCATCGACACGTTCCGCCGGGTCCTCGACCTGGTCGCCGGTCGTCGGGACGTGCGGATCAGCTTCGACGACGGCAACGCCTCCGACGTCACCGTCGCGCTGCCAGACCTGCGGGAGCGAGGGCTCGTCGCCGAGTTCTTCGTCATCGCGGGCCGTCTCGAGGACTCGGGCTCCCTGTCGGCCGACGACCTGCGCCGGCTGCGCCTCGCCGGGATGGGCGTCGGGTCGCACGGCATGCACCACCGCGTATGGCGCAGGCTGGGTCCCACGGAGCAGCACGAGGAGCTCGTGGTCGCCCGTCGGCGACTCGAGGAGATCCTGGACGAGCCGGTGGACACGGCGGCGTGCCCGCTCGGCCGGTACGACCACACGACCCTGGCCGCGCTGCGGCGCCTGCAGTACACCCGCGTCTACACCAGCGACCGGGCACTGGCCCGGCCCGGTGCCTGGCGGCAGGCCCGGTTCAGCCTCCGCGCCCACGACACGGCCGACGACGTCGCCGGCTGGCTCCGGCACGGCGACCGACGCACCACGCGGCTCGCCGACACCGCACGTACCTTCGTCAAGGGGCTGCGCTGATGGGGGCGGAGGTCGCAGCGGTCGTCGTGACCTACAACAGCGCCGAGCACGTAGATGCTCTCCTGGACGGCCTACCCGACGCCTTCGGCGACGTCCCGTACACCACGGTGGTCGTCGACAACGGGTCCACCGACGGGACGTTGGCGCTGCTCCGACGCCGGGGCGACTGCACGGTCGTCGAGAGCGTGAACGACGGCTACGGGGCCGGCATGAACCGTGCGGTGCGCCACGCGCCGGAGACGGCGGCGATCCTGGTGCTCAACCCGGACGTGGAGCTCGACGCCGACGCGGTGCCGCGGATGCTGCGCGTGCTGCGCCGACCGGGGGTCGGCATCGTGGCTCCCCGCACGCGCGAGGCCGACGGGCGCCTGTCCCCGACGCTGCGGCGTACGCCGACCGTGGCTCGCGCCGGAGGGCTGAGCTTCACCCGCCTGCCGCTGCTCGCGGAGCGGATCGACGACCCGCGGGCGTACACCACCGAGCGCGTGGTGGACTGGGCGGTCGGTGCGATCTGGCTGGTGGACCGGGAGTGCTTCGACGCGATGGGCGGGTTCGACGAGTCGTACTTCCTGTACTCGGAGGAGACGGACTTCGCGCTCCGGGCTCAGGACCGTGGCTGGGCCACGGTCTACACGCCGACGGCCGGCGGCATGCACATCGGTGGCGGGTCCGGTACGAGCCACGAGACCCACACCATGCAGATGCTGAACCGGGTGCGCCTGATCCGGCGCCGCCGCGGCACGGGAGCCGCCTGGTTGTACTACGCGCTGACCCTGCTCGTGGAGCTCCGCCGCGGCCTCCTGGGCCACCGCGCTTCCTGGCCGACGCTGCGGGCGCTCGTGCGCCCGGCCCTGCGTCCCGCAGCGCTCGGAGCGAGCGACGCGGTGCTGCCCCGATGAACCCTCCGGAGGGAGCGGGGGCGCCCGGGTCGCCGGTCGCGTCCGTCATCGTTCCCGCCCATGACGAGGAACGCACGATCGGCCGCCTCCTGGACGCGTTGTGCGCGGAACCCGGCAGGTTCGAGACCGTGGTCGCGTGCAACGGGTGCACCGACGAGACGGCGCGGGTGGCCGCACGGTACCCGGTGACCGTGCTCGACCTGCCGGAGCCCTCCAAGGCGCGCGCGCTGCGCGCCGCCGACCAGGTGGCCCGGACGTTCCCGCGGGTATACCTCGACGCCGACGTCGAGATCACCGCGGACGGCCTGGCCCGGCTCGTGGCCGCGGTGGGCCCCGGACGCGCGGCGGTCGCGGCACCTCGGCGAGTCATGCCCCGTACCGGGGTCTCCGTGCTCACCCGCTGGTACTACGACGTCTGGGAGGCGCTGCCCACCGTGCGTTCGGGTCTGTTCGGGCGCGGTGCCCTTGCCGTGTCCCGGGACGGCGCACGCCGGGTCGCAGCGCTGCCCGAGATGATGGCCGACGACCTGGTGCTCTCCGAGGCGTTCGCACCGGCCGAGCGCTTCGTCGTGCTGGACGTCGCCGTCGTGGTGCACCCGGCGCGCACCCTGCGGGACCTCGTCCGCCGTCGGGCACGGGTGACGACCGGCAACGTCCAGGCGGATCGGGCCGGCCTGCGCGGGGCCGAGGCCCGCACGACGCTCGGCGACCTCTGGCGGCTCGTGCGGGAGCGGCCGGGACTGGCGCCGCGGGTCCCCGTGTTCCTCGGCGTCGTGCTCGCCGGGCGCGCCCGCGCCCGCGCTGCCGTGCGCGCAGGCGACTTCACCACCTGGGAGCGGGACGCGAGCTCTCGGCCGGGGGCGACGGACCCAGCTCGATGAGATCGACGGACGGCGCGCTCAGGTCCCGCTGCCGCCGCACTCGATCGCGGGACCCCGAGCCGTCCGCCCGTCCTCGCCGACCGTCACGACGTTCGCCTGCCACGTGGTGAGGGCCGAGCAGAGGACGTCGACCGGTCCGTAGCCCCAGCTTCCCCGCACCACCTGCAGGTCGCGCACGGTTCCCGGCGCGCCCGCACGGAACGGGTAGCCACCGCCCTCGACAAGCAGCCCGTCGATGGTCAGCGACGTGTTGCCCTGGCCGCTCGGGTAGAAGAACGGCCCCGTGCCGTAGCAGCCCTCCCGCTCCACCATGATGATCCGCGTCTGCCGGACGGTCACGCTGCCGCCGCCGTACCCCTGGATACCGTCGCCGTGCCAGTCCGCACAGGTGTCGGGCGGCGTGATCCGGACGAACGTGCGCTCGATGACGACGTCGCCGCACTGCTCGGCGCCCACCCTGATCCCTTCCGGGACACCGTCGATCACCACGTCCCGCACGGTGAACCCACCGTTCCCGATGACCGGCTCGTCGGTGTCACTCGTCGGCGCGGACCCCGCGACGAACCGGGACGCCTCGATCACCAGGCCGGACCCGCAGGTGCCGCCGGCGTCGTTCACCACCTTGGCCCCGACGGCGTCCACCCGGCGCAGCGTGACGTCCTTCGCCGCGACATGAATGACCCCGTCCGTGATCCGCAGGTCCTCGACCACCGCCCCCGCCGTACGGATCCAGAGGTCCCCCTTGTGGGTGCGCTGCGGCGACCACCCGGCGGGCAACCCAGCGGTCTCGGCCGTCGGGAACGTGTTCGGCCCTGCCGCTCCGGCGGACGGGGAGGGGGCCTCGGCTGGCGTGGGCCCTGCGGCGTCGGGCGGCGTCACGGACACGGTCGAGTCCTCGGACAGTGTCACGGACGGGCTGGAGTCCTCGGGCGTCGTCACGGAGGGGCGGGAGTCCTCGGACGGCGTCGCAGACGCGGTGGAGTCCTCTGGCGGCGACCGCAGAGGTGTCGGACCGAGCGTCGTGAGCACGACAGCGGCCAGCGCACCGACGACCCACCGGAGCGCCAACAGCAAGGACGGGGTGCCCATGCGATCCATACTGGCATGCCGGCCCTGTTCGCTCATCCGGGCACCTGGCCGGCACCTGTCGTGCGTGGGACGGCGATCTGCTCGTAGAGGTCCATCATCCGCTCGATCCGGCGGTCCCACAGATGGGTCGCCACCACGTGCTCGCGGGCCGCCTCGCCCATCCGTAGCCGCAGGTCCGGCTCCGCGACCAGGCGGCGGACCGCGGTGGCCACGTCCCGTGCGAGCTGTGCCGGTGACTCGGCCGGCACCCGGACGGCGCACGCGTCGGACGCGTTCGCCCCCGGACCGCCACGGTCGCACACGACGAGCGGCAGCCCGTGCGCCATGGCTTCGAGCACGACGGCACTGCCCGGCTCGCGGTAGCTCGGGAAGACGAAGACGTCGGAACGCTCGTAGAAGTGCTCGACCTCCGCGCGAGGCACGCCGCCATGGATCCGCACACGCTCCCCGAGCCCGAGGTCACGCACCAGGTCGGCACACGCAGCGCGGTGTGCCCACTGGTAGGCGAGCCAGGACTCGCCCACGTCCTCACCGTCGCACGCAGGTGCGACCAGCAGCACGCGAGCCACCCGGGAGGAATGTGCCGGTTTGTTGACGACCACCACCCGATAGTGGGGGCTGGCGCACGACAAAGGCACCCCTCTGACGGGTGAACACAAGGGTGACAAATGCACCGGCCGGCATGTCGCGGGCAACTGCTGGATGAAATTCGGCCACCCCGGGGACTTCACCCGCACGCAGGCTGTCGCCACGATTTCCCGGGGCCATACTGCGAGCGTGACACATTCGAACAAGGTCGGGCTCGCCCCGATCACAGCGGATGATCTTTCTCGCGTGGGGGAATTTCTCAGCGCGCACCTGGACAGCACCCTCACCGCCGCTCAGTGGGCACGGTCGCTCCGCCCCACCTGGAGCACCAGCCACCCCGACCACGGGTTCCTGCTCGAGTCCGACGGCCACGTCGTCGGTGTGTACGCGGCGTTCTACTCCGAGGCCCCCGGTCCGGCCGGGCCGCGGGCGGTGTGCAACCTCGCCGCGTGGTGCGTGCTGGAGGACTTCCGCCAGCACTCCCTCCGTCTGGTGCGCGCGATGCTCGGCCAGCGTGACCGTGAGCTCACCGACCTCTCCCCCAGCGGCACGGTGGTCCCCCTGAACGAACGGCTGGGCTTCGCGCACCTGGACACCTCGGGTGCTCTGGTCGTCAACCTTCCGCTGCCCGCGCGCCGTGGCGTGCGGCTGGTCTCCGAGCCCGCCGACATCCGGGCAGTGCTGACCGGTCCGGACCGGGCCGCCTACCGCGACCACGCGGAGTCCGGCGCCGCCCGGCACGTCGTCGCCGTGGTGGACGGGCAACCGTGCTGGGTGGTGTTCCGTGCGGTCCGCCGCAAGGGTCTTCGCCTCTTCGCGTCGGTGCTCCATGTCAGCGACCAGCGCCTGTTCCGCGCGGCCGCACCCGCGGTGTACCGCCACTTCCTGCTCGCCCACGGGCTGCCCCTGACGCTCGTGCAGAACAGGGTGTGCGGCCCGCGGCCGTGGCACTCCGTGCCGCTGTCCGCGCAGCGGCCGACGATGTACCTGAGCAGGACAGGGGAGCCACCGGAGTCGGTCACCTATCTCTACAGCGAGCTGACCCAGGTCCCCTGGTGAGGTGTGGCAAAGAAATGCCGCCATGTCCCGCGCAATCCGGGCTCCGCTATTCACCCTCAGTAATTCACCCGGCGCCGTGACCTGCGGCGGAACCTTCACCACCGGCCACAACCCTATTCACCCCGCCCAGCGCCCTATTCACCCTTGCGGGCCGTCCGGAAAGGACTTCCGGCGCCGTACCGTGATCTTTGTGATCACCGCCTTACACCATCACGTGGAGCAACAGGCGCGCATTCGGCCAGCGGCCGACGCACTCACCTCCTCCGACACGACCCTGACGTACGCGCAGCTGTGGCGTGCCGTGCGGCAGGCCGGCGCGCAGCTCGCCGGGCTCGGCGTGGAACGGCACGACCGCGTGGCGGTCTACCTGGAGAAGCGAGTCGAGACGGTGGCGGCCCTCTGGGGCACGTCCCTGGTCGGTGGCGTCTTCGTCCCGGTCAACCCGCTGCTCAAGGGCAAGCAGGTGGCCCACGTCGTCCGCGACTCGGGCGCCCGGATCCTGGTCACCTCGCCCGGCAGGCTCGCCGCCGTGCGTGACCAGCTCGACGGCGCCGGCCTGACGGCAGTGCTGCTGGTGGACCAGCCCGACGGCGGTACCGCCCCGGAGGGTCTGCCGGGGGTCGCGGTGCACCGCTGGGCGCCGTCGCCGGGCACCGAGGAAGACGCCGCAACGCTCCCGCAGGCACCGCGGCCCGGCACCGACGCCGACATCGCGGCGATCCTGTACACGTCCGGCAGCACTGGCGCGCCCAAGGGCGTCGTCCTGTCGCACCGCAACCTGCTCGTCGGCGCGACCAGCGTCTCCGGCTACCTGCGCAACACCGCCGACGACGTGCTCCTGGCAGTGCTGCCCCTGAGCTTCGACGCGGGCCTCAGCCAGCTCACCACGGCGTTCGCCGTCGGCGCCCATGTGGTGCTGCTCGACTACCTGCGTCCCCGCGGCGTGGCCGTCGCGTGCGAGCGCCACGGCGTCACCGGCATCACCGGCGTGCCGCCCCTGTGGACGCAGCTCGCGACCATCGACTGGCCGCCGCGCGCACTGCGGACGCTCCGGTACTTCGCCAACACGGGCGGGCACATGCCGGCCACGCTCCTGCGCGAGCTGCGTGACCTGTTCCCCGCTGCCGCGCCGTACCTGATGTACGGGCTGACGGAGGCGTTCCGGTCCACGTACCTGGACCCGGAGCAGGTGGAGCTGCGCCCCGACTCGATCGGCCGGGCCATCCCCAATGCCGAGGTCCTGGTGCTGCGCCCGGACGGCACGCCGTGCGCGGCCGACGAGCCCGGCGAGCTGGTGCACCGGGGCAGCCTGGTCGCCCTCGGCTACTGGAACGACCCGGAGCGCACGGCGGCACGCTTCCGCCCTGTGCCCGGATACGACGAGCCCTGGCGCGCGGCCCCGGAACCCGCGGTGTGGTCGGGCGACACCGTCGTGCGGGACGCCGAGGGGTACCTCTACTTCGTCGGCCGCGCCGACGAGATGATCAAGACCTCCGGGTACCGCGTCAGCCCCACCGAGGTGGAGGACGCGGCCCTCGGCACCGGCCTGGTGCGCGAGGCCGTGGCCCTCGGGATGCCCGACGACCGCCTGGGCCAGCGCATCGTGCTCGTCGTGGCGGCACCCGAGACCCTCGACACGGACCGGCTGCTCAAGGAGATGCGGCAGTCGCTCCCGACGTTCATGCTGCCGGCGGAGGTCCGCCCGGCGGAGACGCTGCCCCGTAATCCCAACGGCAAGCTGGACCGCTCCGGGATCCGCACCCAGGTCACGGCGGAGATGTCCGCATGACCGCCCTCGACGAGCCCGTCGCCGCCCCGCACCCGGCGGTCGCGGCAGTGCCGGTATCGGGCGACGAGGTCACGGTCGGCGGGGTGCCGCTGAGCCGGCTGGCCGAGCGGGTCGGGTCCACGCCGTTCTTCGCCTACGACCGGCAGCGCATCACCGACCGGGTGCACGAGGTCCGGGCCGCGCTCGGCGGCGTGGTGCGCCTCGGGTACGCCGTCAAGGCCAACCCCATGCCCGCCGTCGTCCAGCACCTCTCGGGGCTCGTCGACGCGCTCGACGTCGCCTCGACCCGGGAGATGCACACCGCGCTGGACACCGGCAAGGACCCGCGGCACGTCAGCTTCGCCGGCCCCGGCAAGACGCCGGCGGAGATCCGGTCCGCGGTAGCGGCGGGTGTGCTCATCGAGCTCGAGTCGGAGACCGAGGCGCGCCGCGTCGTCGCGGCAGGTGACGAGCTCGGCGTCGTGCCGCGGGTCGCGGTCCGGGTCAACCCCGACTTCGCGGTGCGCGGCTCGGGTATGCGCATGTCCGGTGGCCCGCAGCAGTTCGGTGTTGATGCCGAGCAGGTCCCTGACCTGCTCCGCTACCTGGGTGCGACCGGCGTGGACATGCTCGGGTTCCACATCTTCGCGGGGTCCCAGAACCTGGACGCGGAGCTCATCGCCCACGCGCAGCGCGCCACCGCCGAGCTCGTCGTCACGCTCGCCGACCACCTGCCCAGCCCGGTGCGCTACGTGAACCTGGGCGGCGGGCTGGGTATCCCCTACTTCCCGAAGGACCGCCCGGTCGACCTCGGCCGGGTGGGCGAGAACCTCGTGACTGTCGTCGCCGAGCTGATCACCCCCGCGCTC
Source organism: Promicromonospora sp. NPDC023805 (assembly GCF_040639635.1). Lineage (NCBI taxonomy): Bacteria > Bacillati > Actinomycetota > Actinomycetes > Micrococcales > Promicromonosporaceae > Promicromonospora > Promicromonospora sp. NPDC023805. The sequence continues at coordinate 104,537 of NZ_JBFAAH010000002.1, forward strand.
CCCCAGGCAGACGTCCATATCGAGCTGGGGCGTTATCTCGTCGGCGAGGCGGGCTCCTACGTGACCCGCGTGGTCGACCGCAAGATCTCGCGTGGCCGGACCTACCTGGTGGTCGACGGCGGGATGCATCACCAGCTTGCCGCGTCCGGCAACCTCGGGCAGGTGATCCGGCGCAACTACCCGGTGCTCGTCGGCAACCACATGGCCACCGCTGACCGGGAGCAGGCCACCGTCGTCGGCTGCCTGTGCACGCCTCTCGACCTCCTGGCGGACGACGTCCCGCTGCCCCCCGCCGAGCCCGGCGACCTGGTCGTGGTGCTCCAGGCGGGCGCCTACGGCCTCACCGCGAGCCCTACCGCCTTCCTCAGCCACCCGGCACCCGCCGAAGTGCTGGTCTGACCGCCCCGACAGGAGAACCCGATGAGCAGCGACACCCGACAGAGCCCGGACGGCACCGCGACCGGCAACGAGGTATCCCTCGTTGACGTGCTGGACGTGGTCGGCACCACCCTCGGGATCGAGGACCGGGTCGGCTCCTTCGATGCCGGCACGCCGCTCTTCGGCACCCTGCCGGAGCTGGACTCGCTTGCTGTCCTCGAGCTCGTGACCGCGCTCGAGGACCGGTTCGGCATCACTGTCGACGACGACGAGCTGACGGGCGGGCTGCTGGAGACCGCGGGCAGCCTGCACGCGTTCGTCCGCGACCGGGCCCGATGAGCCGCGAGTCGGCCATGACCGGCTACGGGGACCCCGTGCGGGTGGAGCTGTCGGCGGACGTCGACGAGCGTGCGACGATCGGCGCCGGCACCACCATCTGGCATCTCGCCCAGGTGCGGGAGGACGCCGTCGTCGGCGCGGGCTGCACGGTGGGGCGAGGCGCCTACGTCGGTCCGGGCGTGCGGATGGGCGACGGCTGCAAGCTGCAGAACTACGCCCTCGTCTACGAGCCGGCAGTGCTGGAGGACGGCGTCTTCATCGGCCCGGCGGCCGTGCTGACCAACGACCTGTACCCACGGGCGATCACCCCGGACGGCGCGGTCAAGACCGGCGACGACTGGCAGGCGGTAGGTGTCACGATCAGGACGGGTGCCGCCATCGGCGCCCGGGCGGTGTGCGTGGCGCCGGTGACGGTCGGCCGGTGGGCGACCGTCGCCGCCGGCGCGGTGGTGACCGCCGACGTGCCGGACTTCGCACTCGTGGCCGGGGTGCCCGCCCGGCGCATCCGCTGGGTGGGACGCGCCGGCGTACCCCTGGAGCGCACCGGTCCGGACGGGTGGCGCTGCCCCGCGACCGGCGACGAGTTCACCGAGGTGGACGGCGTGCTGAGCGAGGCGGCACAGGGCACCGCCCGTCACGTCTGAAGCAGATCTCGCTCTGGATCGAACGGTGGATGGGTGACGTTCGGGTGAAAGTACGCCGTTCGGCTACTACCGGACAAAGGCCCACGGCATGCTGGGTACTACATGGCTACGTCAATCCTCACGGTGTGCACAGGGAACATCTGTCGTTCCCCCGTTCTGGCACGCCTGCTCACAGCCCGCACCGACGGCAGCGTCGAAGTCAGCAGCGCTGGCATACGAGCGCGCGCCGACGAACCCATCGAGTCCCACATGGCGGCCCTGCTGCAGTCGCGCGGGCTGGACAGCGGCCAGTTCATCGCACGCCAGCTCACACCCGACATGATCCGCGCCGCTACCGTCGTCATCACGATGACGCGCGCCCAGCGCTCCGCGGTGGTGCGGGCCGTCCCTGAGGCCGTCCGGCGCACGTTCACCCTGCTGGAGCTGGCACACGTGCTGAGCACGTCGCCAGGCCCGCGCTCCGCGACGGACGACGCGACCCGGTGGGCACGGGTACCCGAGCTCGTGAGCCTGGAGCGCCTGAACCATTCGGCGTGGAACCGTACGCTCGACATCGAGGACCCCTACGGACGCGGCGACAAGGCCTTCCGCCGCGTGTTCGAGCGGATCTGGTCGGCGACCAACACGGTGTGCGGCGTGCTGGGCACCGGTCGGCAGCCCTGGCTCCTGAGCGCGCCCGAACCCCGCTCCGGCGCGCAGCCGCTCGCCCAGCCCCGGCACTCGTCGCATCTCAGCCGGCTGTGGCCGAGCTGACGACCAGCCACAGGAAAACCAACAGGACGACAGGCCGCACCTGACGACAGGTCATACCTGACGGCAGGCCATCAGACACAGACAGGGGGCAGGACGTGGAACTCGTCGAATACGCGAACGTGCTGCGGCGACGCTGGGCGGTGATCGTCTGCACGGCGCTCGTCGGGGCACTCGCCGCGTTCGGCTGGGCCTGGTCGACGCCGCCGTCCTACACCGCGACCGCCAAGGTCTACGTGTCGCTGAACACCGGTGAGTCGACCAGCGACCTGCTGCAGGGCTCCACGTACGTGAAGAACCTGATCGAGTCGTACGCCGCGCTGACCGACATGCCCGTGGTGCTCGACCCCGTCGCGGCAGACCTCGGATCAGAGATCACCGGCCGCGACCTCGCCGCCGCTGTGTCGGCCGACTCACCGCTGAACACGTCGATCATCGAGATCAACGTCGACGACGGCGACCCCGAGCGCGCCGCGGTGATCGCCAACGCCGTCGCGCAGCAGCTCTCGACGACGGTCGTCGACCTGTCGCCGGCCACGCCGACGGGCGAGCAGGCCATCGCGGTGACCATCGTCTCGTCGGCGGAGGTCCCGCTGGTCCCGTCGGCGCCCCGGACCAACCTCCTGACCGCCGCCGGCGGTGCGGGGGGCCTCGCGATCAGCGTCGCGCTGGTCCTGCTCTGGGCGGTCCTGGACACGCGGATCCGGTCGGCACAGGAGCTGGAGACGGTGTCGGAGGGCACGGCACTGCTCGGCTCGATCCCCGTGGTCAGGCGCAAGGACGCCCGGGTACCGGCCACCCATGAGCCGCTGAGCACCCGGGCGGAGGCCTACCGCCGCGTCCAGACGAACCTGTCGTTCGTGGACGCGACCACGCCCGCCCGGGTCCTCGTGGTGACCTCGAGCGTGCCCGGTGAGGGAAAGTCGACGACGGCGATCAACCTCGCCTCGACCTTCGCCGAGAGCGGCAGCCGCGTGCTGCTGATCGACAGCGACATGCGCCGCCCGTCGATCGCCACCGTGCTCGGCCTGGAGGACGCCGCAGGGCTCACGACCGCCCTGGTCGGCCGGTCCGCCATGACCGACCTGGTCCAGCGGTACGGCCCAGGACCGCTCGACGTCCTCCCCCTCGGTCCCATCCCGCCGAACCCGCACCAGCTCGTCGCCTCGGACGCCACGCGGGACCTGATCGACGCGGCCCGCGCGGCCTACGACGTCGTCATCATCGACGCGCCGCCGCTGCTGCCCGTCTCGGACGCCGCGGTCCTGTCCACCATGGCCGACGGCGTGATCGTGGTCGTCGGAGCCCGGCGCGTGCGCCGCCAGCAGCTCACCCAGTCGCTGCGGGCGCTCGCCGGGGTCGAGGCGCGGGTGATCGGCTTCATCCTGGCCTTCGCACCGCGGTCGGGCCCTGGCGGTTCCTACTACGGCTACCGCACCAACCGACGCCGGAAGCTGCGGTTCCTGCCGGGCCGGCGCCACCACGACACCCTCGACCTGCCGCCGATCACCGGCACGATCAGCGCGGTGCCCGGGCCCGGCAAGGCGCCGCGACCCAGCGGCATCCCCGGCCCGGGCATCGCTCCAGCCCTGGGCAGCACACCAGGCCAGAGCAGCGTTCCGGGCCCGAGCAGCGTTCCGCGTGCGGTCGCCGTCCCAGGTCCCGAGGGCATCCTCGGCTCCGGCGACATCCACGGGCCGGGCGGCACCCCCGGCCCCGGCGCACGACTGACCCCCGGGCCCTCGCCGCGGCCCATCCCCCCTGTCGTCGCCGATCTCGGGACGGCCGATGAGCGAGCCGGGTGACGGCAGGACGCGCGACGTGCGCGTCTACAAGACTCTTCGCACGGCTCACCTCGAACGCGCTCTCGCGCTCACCCCGGCAGACATCCTGTACCAGGAGAGCCGTTACGACTTCGACGAGGAGCTGGTGGCGGAGGTCCGCCCGCAGCAGGCCGGCGACCTCCGCTCCGCGTGGCTCGTCGCCCGGAACGGGTACGAGATCGTCGAGATCAACGAGCCGGCGGCCATCGACTGCGTGCGCCGGTCCGCGGCAGTCCTCGCCGCGCTGCTCCTGAGCGACCTCGTCCGACGCCGCCGCACCCGGATCGTCGCCTACGCGATAGGCAACATCGACCCGCGCACCCTCCCGAGGCCTACCGCCTGGTGGCCACGCCTGGGCAGGCGCCTGGACCTGATCCTGGCGCGCTGGATCTGGCTGCGGCTCGACCGGGTCGTGTTCGGCACGGAGACCGCGCGCCAGCTCTACGGCACCGTCTTCGGCATCGCCGGACGCCGCTGGCTGCGCTGGACCACCATCGAGGCGCTGCCCGCCGTCTGCGACTGCGTGCTCGACGGTGACAAGACGCCCGGGCGCGTGCTGTTTCTCGGCGACCTCTCGGCCCGCAAGGGGTTCGACTCGGTGCTGGCCGCGTGGGCGACCGTGCGCCACCACTCGCCGGACGCCGTCCTCACCGTGGTGGGACGCGGCGCGCTGCTCGACGACGCCTACGCGGCCGCGCGCGCGGACAGCCGCGTCCGGGTCATCGCCGACCCGCCGCGCGACGTCGTGCACGCGGAGCTGCGGAGGGCCTCGGTGGTGGTGCTGCCGTCCCGCCGCCAGGTCACCTGGCGCGAGCAGGTGGGCCTGCCGATCGTCGAGGGGCTTGCGCACGGCTGCACCGTGGTGACCACGGACGAGACCGGGATCGCGGACTGGCTCCGGCGCAACGGGCACGGCGTCATCCCCGCGGCCTCGGTGGGCGAGCTGCTCGCCTCGGTGATCACCGAGGCTGCGGCGAGACCGCTCGACGCACACGAGGTGTGCGCCTCGCTGCCACGTCAGGACTCCCGGCTGGAGGCGGACTCGTGGATGTTCGCGCGAGAGGTCATCGCCGCCGGATCGGCCGACAGATCCGGCGACCGCCGGTGATCTCGTCGCTAAGCTGACGTCATGCCGACCACCGCCCAGCTGCTCGCCTTCCTCGCGGCGTCCGTAGTCTTCATCGCGCTGCCGGGACCCAGCGTCCTCTTCGCGATCGGCCGCGCCCTGACGGTCGGCCGCCGGGACGCGCTCCTGTCGGTGACCGGCAACGCGCTGGGCCTGCTGGTCCAGGTGGCGTTCGTCGCGGTCGGGCTGGGGGCGCTGGTCGAGGCGTCGGCCGCCGCCTACACGGTGCTCAAGCTGGTGGGCGCCGGCTACGTGATCTACCTGGGCATCCAGGCGATCCGTCACCGCGCCGACGCCCGCCTCGCCCTGACCGCGCCCGACAAGACCCCCACGGCGAGTCCGTGGCGCGCGGTCTGGGCCGGGTTCGTCGTCGGCGCGACCAACCCGAAGACCATCGTCTTCTTCGCGGCGTTCCTCCCGCAGTTCATGAACGACGCCGCTCCCGCCACTCCGCAGCTGCTGTTCCTCGGGCTGCTGTTCGGCATCCTGGCGCTCTGCCAGGACTCGATCCTCGCCCTGGTCGCGAGCCAGGCCCGCACGTGGTTCTCCCGCAACCCGAAGCGCCTCGACCACCTGAGCGTCACCGGCGGCGTCGCCATGGTCGGCCTCGGCACCGGCCTCGCGCTCGAGGGAACGGTCGTCAAGGCCTAGCGCGGCTCAGCGCTCAGGCCTTGCCCCAGAAGGCGTCCTCTGCGTCCTGGTCGGACGAGAACAGCCACATCTCCACGATCTTGTCGCCCTCGACACGGAGCACGTCGACGCCCGACATCGACATCGCCGCGTCCGCGCGCTTGCCGGAGAAGTGGACCGGGAGCGAGGCCAGCGCGCCGTTGACCATCGGCTCGCCGGTGAACCGCAGCTCGAAGGTCCCCTCGGACGCTGCCCCCATCCCGCCGAGCAGCGCGCCAACGGCGGCACCGCCGGCGTGCGCACCGGAGAAGCGGTTGCGGCCCGGCTGGTGCCAGACGATGTCGGCGCCGAAGAGCGCGGTCCCCGTCGCGATGTCCCCGACGGACATGGCCTCGTAGTACTGCTGGGCGATCACGGCGGTGCTGGACTCGGTCATCAGACTCTCCCTTTGTCGGCGTTCCTGCTTCCCGCCTATAGTCACTATTCGAAACCGGTCACCTCAACGTAACCATCGGAGCACTGTGACCCATGTCATACGAACCTGACTGGAATGTCCTCACCGTGACGTGCCCGTCCCGCACCTCGCTGGCGCGGATCGCCAACAAGTGGACGGCGATGATCGTGATCGTGCTGACCAGCGGCCCGGCCCGCTTCGGGGACCTGAAGAGCGCGGTCGAGGGCATCAGCGGAAAGGTCCTCACCGAGACGCTGCGCGAGCTCGAACGCGACGGCCTGGTCAGCCGGCAGGCGTTCGCCGAGGTCCCGCCCCGGGTCGAGTACGAGCTGACCGAGCTGGGTCGCACGCTGCAGGAGCCGCTCAGCGCGCTCGGGCAGTGGGCCGAGGCGCACACCGCCGAGGTGCTCGTCGCACGCGATCGCTACGACCGGGCGTAGGGACTTCCGACCAGCCCGGACGCCGCCCGGATGTTAGTGTCCGGCCAGGCGGCGCCGGCCTGGCGCCCAGCTCCTCGGAGGTCGTCATGGTCCGGATCAACGCACAGCCTGTCGGGATCGACTCTTTCCTCGACGATGACGACACGTTCTCGTCCGTCTTCAACGCCCTGTTCATCATCATCCCGATCATCATCGTCGGAATGATCGTCCTGATTATCGTGCTCGCCGTCCTCAACACCCGGCGCCTGCGGAGCAAGGGCATCAGCCCCCTGGCGACGGAAGCGGAGATCGTGGCCGACGCCGTGCGCGGCTCCGCGGCACAGCGATCCAGCGCTCAGCCCGCAGCACGCCCCGCGCAGACGATCGAGGCACGGCTGGCCGAGATCGAGCAGCTGCACGCAACGGGCAAGATCACGAGCGCCGAGCGCGACGCCGCGCGGGCATCAGTGCTCGGCACCCTCTGACGAGGTCGGTTCACGACGGTCAGCTCAGCCAACTCAGCAGATGAGAGCTGGTGAACGGATCAGTGGATGAGCCCGATGGCGAGCGCCACGAGCAAGAGCTTGAGCAGCCAGTCTCCTGAGTGGATGGCGGCGGTCTGCCACGGCACGCGTTCCCAGATGATCGAGCCGGTGAGCAGCACGACCGGGAACGCCACCCACAGCACGAGCGCCAGCAGCAGCGACGAGGGCAGGGCCAGCAGGTCGCTCTGCGTGGCGATCCAGGCGAACCCCGCGCCGACCACGGCGGTGCGCACCAGCTCGGTCACCACCTTCCACGGAGCCGGGCGGCCACGGTCCAGGGCCCGGTCGCCGAGCGCCCGCTGCTCGAGCGGTGTGGTGACGACGTAGTAGACAGAACTGAGCACGAACGCCGCGACTGCGGCGACTGCGATACCCCAAACGATCATGACGCTCCTCCTTTTTAGTACTACTCAGTACTGTAGCCCTCGCCTTGAGTACCGTCCAGTACTATTTCGGCGTGACCACATCGGCCTCCCCCACCCCGCGCCGTGGCAGGCCAGGCGGCAGCAGCGGCACCGACCTGCTCGCCATCGCGCGCGACGTCTTCCTCACGCACCAGTACGCCGGCACGACGATGGACGCCGTGGCCGCGGGAGCACGGGTCTCGAAGCAGACGCTCTACCGGCAGTACCCGTCCAAGGAGGTCCTGTTCGGCGCGGTCGTCCGGGACTGGGTAGACCGCGGCCGCGACGCGATGAGGCCGCACCTGCAGGAGCTGATGGAGGCGGACGACGTCCGGCACGGGCTGCTGGAGCTCTCCCGGATCCTGCACGCCGGCGTGCTGAGCCCTCCGGTGCTCCAGATGCGGACGCTGATCGCCGCCGAGGCCGAACGGTTCCCCGAGGTGGCAGCCGACTACGTGCGGCGCAGCTGGGACCACAACCAGGGGCTCCTCGCCGATGCCCTGCGGCACCTGGACGCGCGCGGCCTGTTACGCATCGACGACCCCGGCGTCGCCGCCGAGCAGCTCACCTGGCTCATCCTCGCCGCACCCCTGAACCGGCTGACCCTCACGGCCGGCGCGGCCCGCTACGGCCCCGAGAAGCTGGACGTCATCGCGCGTGAGGCGGTCACCACGTTCCTGGACCGCTACGGGGCTCCGGACGGGGCATCCTGAGGCCGCCGCACGGTCAGCGGCGCCAGCAGCGCTACCCCCAGCACCAGAGTCGTCAGCGAGGTCTCCGCCGGCGAGAACATCAGGTCCCACATCGCTTTGATCACCAGGAACAGCACGAGCGCGGATGCGGAGCGCGCCGTCACGACCACCGAGACGCGGATCAGGAAGAACGCCGCGAGAAGTAACGTCAGGACGAGCCCCGGTATCCCGTACCAGGCCCAGAAGTCGCCGATCACCGAGTGCAGCTCGAACCCGCTGCCGAAGAGATAGTTCTCGACGTACCCGTTGTTCGGCTCGTACCCGAGTGCCGCCATGCCGGACTTGGCCACGAGCACATCGGTCATGGACGGGACGCTCCCGCCCCCGAACCCGCCCGGCGACGCGCCCATGAGGGCTGCCGTCGCGCCGATCTCCGGCCGCCCGCCGGTGATCAGGGTGCCCGACGTCGCCAGCTGGAGCTCGGTACGGTCCTGCGCTCCCTCGCCGAGCGCGCCGTCCAGGATCGCGGTCTGGACCGAGAGGTACGTGCCGAGCGCGAGCAACCCGAACAGGATCAGCGTCCGGAGCGCCGAGAGCCTGGACGACGCCGGTCTCCCCCACGACTGCCAGAGCACGAGCAGTGCGACCATGAGCAGGATCGCGCTCGAGGAGCGTCCGCCGTTGACCGCCGAGGCACCCGCCAGCGCGAGCAGGGCGACGACGTCGACCCACCGCTTGCGCCACCGCGCCGCGAGAGCCAGGACGATGACGGTGACCGGCAGCGCGAACCCGAAACGCCAGGGGTTCTCGGCGTACGTTCCGCCGTCGGGGTTGATACCGAGCAGCATTCCGAAGCCGAATGCCACTCCCACGGCGGTCACCGACATGCGGCTGCGCGCCCACAGCACGCAGCCGATCCCGCACGCCAGGCCGAGCACGACGAATACCGACTCGAAGGTGCCCACCAGGGAAACGCTCCGCGAGCTGCTGTGCCAGACGGTGAGCCAGACGCTCCACATCGCCGCGGTCACAGCGAGGCCGGTCGTCCAGGCGATCCATCGGGAGCCGCGCAACCAGGGCAGCCACAGCGGAAGGAGCACGACGGACGCCGCGATCCCTGCGGTGAGGCCGAAGTACAGGTCGTAGCGCATCCCCGTGAGGACGAGGCAGAGCACCGCCAACCCCGTCGTAGCAACGGCCCAGCCCTCCCGTCCCTGACGGGACGGGAGGGCCTGGGCCGGTGCGAGGGGACTGGACGTCACGGCGCGGGCGGCCCCGCCCAGAAGTCGTCGACCCGAACGACGTTCGCACCGGTCGTGACGCTGCCCGCGGTGCTCACCGCATAGCCGACAGCGCCGGCGTCCTGCAGCTCGGGGACCGCGTTCGTCGTCGTGAGCTGCCAGGCGGCCGGCTCGACGGTTCCCGCGGTCCATACCTTCGCCCGGATCGTGGTCGGCGACGAGCCCACGACCTGCATCCGGACCGCGAGCCGCTCACCGGCGGCGACGGTCAGGCCTGCGACGTTCACGGCGGCCAGGGTCGTCTCCCCCGCCTGCAGCGAGTTGAGCTGGAGCTGGACGGCCCCCGTCGACTTGATCCAGACCTTGGCCCGGTACTCGCTGGAGAACCCGCTCGTGCGCCCGGCCAGGGAGACGAACGTGCCGCCCCCGTCGGATATCTCCTCGAGGGAGAGCAGACTCCTGATCTCGACGTCTCCGGCGGCGACGCTCTGCAGCTGTGCCTTCCGGTTGGTACCGGCCGTCGGAAGGGCCATGAGGCCCCCGCCACCGGCGACCGAGAAGCTCGACGCCCCGCCCGACAGCGTCCAGGCGCCGCCCAGCGGCGCGGCGCCCCAGCCACCTGCCGCGACGTCGCGGCCGAAGTCGTCGGCGGCGAACTCCGCGGGCGCCGTCGCCTCGACCTGGACCGTGTCCTGAGCGGTCGCGCCTTCGTCGTCGGTCACCGTGAGGGTCACGGTGTACGTCCCCGGAGCGGCGTAGGTGTGCGCGGCCTGCTGGCCGGTTCCCGTGGTGCCGTCGCCGAAGTTCCAGGCCCAGGACGCGAGGTTGCCGTCCGGGTCGTCGGACGCGCCGCCGTCCGCCGTCAGCTCGAAGCCGTGGATGTCCGCGGTGGCGTTCGCGACCGGCAGCTGGTTCGGCCGGCCGCCGTCACGGGCGACCGTGTAGTGGTCGACGACCTGGGCGGCGGAGAGCACCGTCGGGTAGACGGCCACGTCGTCGATGGCACCGGTGTACCGGTCGCCACCGAGCAGCGAGCGGTTGGGCCAGCCGCTCAGGGTGTCGGCGCCGATGCGCCAGTATCCGTTGTAGGCCTGGCCCGCGGTGATGTCTGCCCGGTTGGTGACCCGGACGCCGTCGACGAAGAGCTGCATGCCGCCCGACCCGAGCGTGGCGACCACGTGGTGCCAGGCACCGTTGTCGACCCGGCCCGGCGACCGGACTGTGCTCCTGCTGCCGTTGTTCACACCGAACGAGAGGCGGCCGCCGGAGTCGACGTAGAGGAGGCGGTCCGTGGAGGTGGAGGTACCGGAGGCGGAGCTGTTGTTGCCGAAACCGACGATGCGGCCGGCGCCGGTGCCCTTGATCCAGGTCTCGACGGAGAACGTGTCGGGCCCGGCGATGTTCTCGGTGGAGACGAGTCTGCTGAACGCCGAGTTCTGGAAGGTGGCAGCGGTGTTCGGGTCGCCGGTGACCGCACCCGCCGTGCCGAGCCGGACGCTCGACGGCACGGTCAGGTCGTCGCCACCTGCCCAGTCGTAGGTGCGGGTGGAGCCGACCGGCTCACCGAGGCGCCACAGGTGCTCCGCGCCGTCCTGCACGGCGGTGTCGGCGTAGTCGCTGCGGGCGGCGGCGGAGACCGTCACGTCTACCCACTCCGACCGCTTCACGTTGCCCCGCGGGTCGGTGACCGTCAGGCGATAACGGTGCGCCGAGCCGGGTGCGAGACCGGAGTCACGCGCCGTCCGCTTCTTCGGCAACCAGAACTTGGCGGCGATCGTCTCCTGGAAGACCGGCGCCGCCGCCTCGGAGTCGCGGTACACGCGGTAGGTGAGCGCCTCGTCGTCGCGGTCCCACGTGGTGGTGAGGTTGATCCGGACGGTGCCGGCCGAGACCGAGACCGCCGTCGGGTTGAGCACGGCACCCGAGCCGACCGGGCCGGACTTGTTCGGCGCGACGGCACGCTTGGCGTACCGGACCAGACCCTGCTGTGCGGCACCGTTCACTCGCGGGAACTCGCCGCCGTACAACACGTAGTCGTCGTTGCCGGTGACCGTCCACACGGCCTGGTCCTTGCCGGTGTACGTCCCGACGTCCGTCTGGGGGTACCAGGTCATGAGCTCGGGGCGCGGCGTACCCGGGTGGTCGGGGTATCCCCAGATGTCCTTGGTGTTGGTGCCGCGCACCTCGTTGATCCAGGCGGTGGAGTGGTAGAAGCTCCACGGGTCCGTCTGGGGGAACCCCCCGCTGTTGCCGCAGTAGTGCTTGTGGCTGGCGGTGTAGACGATGTTGCCGACCGGCGCCACGTCGTACGTGTCGCCGTGGCAGTCCTCGAGCCAGACCAGCGTGCCGTCGGCCCAGCTGACCCTGAAGGTGCCCTCGCTCGTGCCGCCCCTGCCGTAGTGCCAGCCGACGCCGTACCAGCCTTCCTGGCCGTCGCTGGCGAGCCGCAGGACGCTGGAGCTGTCACCGGCGTTGCGGATCCGCGAGTTGACCGGCAGCGTACGGCTGGCGCCGGTCGCGGCGTCGAGCCAGGCGAGCCCGTACCCGCTCGCCGTGTTGGAGTTCACCGAGGTGAACGTCCCCGAGATCATGACCGACCGCTCGTCCGGCGCCACGACTATCGACTGCACCTGCCGGTCGTCGACGACCGGCTTGAAACCGGCAAGCGCTACGCCGTTCGAGGCGTTCATGGCCGCCATCCGGTAGCGGGTGTTGCCGTTCACGGCGGAGAAGTACCCGCCCGCGTAGACGGTCGTGTTGGTGGCCGCGACAGCCTTCGTGTTGCCGTTCATGTTCGGCGCGAAGGACGTGTTCAGCGTGCCGGTGGGTAGGTTGAACGCGGCGATGCGGTTGCGGGTGGCGCCGTTGACCGTGGTGAAGCCGCCGACGATGTACAGCCGCGTCTTGTCGGGCGAGACCGCCATGTCGGTGACGAGGCCGTTCAGCGTGTGGTTGAACGACGTGATCAGCGCGCCGGTCGTCAGGTTGTAGGCCAGCAGGTTGGTGCGGGGCACCTGGTTCGTCCCTGGTGCGGCGCCGGCGGGCCGGGCGTTCGCGAACTCACCGCCGACGTACACGGTGTTGCCGACGATGACCTGCTTCCACACGATGCCGTCGATCTGCACGGTCGGTAGCGCGTCGGCGGAGACGGACACCGGGTCGGCCGTCGGTTCGGCGACGTCCGCCGCGACGGGGGCCGTCTCTGTGGCGGATGCCGTCGGCGCGATCACGAGCGGCGTCACCGCGAGCGTGACGCTCGCGAGGAGCGCAGCGATGCGTCGGCCGGGCAGAATGCGATGGGACACAAGGACCTCACTGGGGAGAAATGGGCCCGCCGGACCGTTGAGCGCCGGGCGATATGGACCTGCGCGTCACGCTAATAGCGGACAGGTCGGTCGGCGCGGTCAAACCAGGGTGAATCATGGGTGATCTCCGGTGGCTCAGGCGCCCGTGGCCGGGCCTCAGGCGCCGGTGAAGATGACTATCGCCTTGCCGACCCCCGGGTCGACCTCGAGCTCGACATCATCCTGGAACTCGGCCGGGATGTTGAAGACGAAGGCCCCGCGGGCCGAGTCGTCCGCGCCGGCCTCCGCCTCGAACGCCTTGCCGCCCGGCTTGAGCAGGGGCGGGGCCGGCGTGCGGTCGGGGCCGTAGTAGGCGTTCACCACCACGGTCCGCAGGTCGAGCGTCTTGCCGGTGCCGTTCGTGAGCTCGACGGTGAACCGGAGGGACGGCCCGCCCACCTCACCGGGCACGTTCGCCTCGCCGGTCACCTTCTCGACCTTCGGCACCCGCACCGTGACTCCCGGCTCGGGGGTCGCGGCGGCGTCGAACGGTCGCGGCTCCAGCGTCTCCCGGGGCTCGGGGGCCTCTGCCTCGTCGGTCCCGCCGCCGGCGGACTCCGGGTCGGACGGCTCGCCGCCCGGCTCGGCATCATCCGCACCGGACTCGCTCGCCTCAGGGTCGCCCTCTGTGTCCGTACCGGCCGACGCCGTCGAACCGGCCGGCTGCGTGGCACCGGCCGCCGGGTCGCCGTCGGGGCGCAGGGCAACCGCCGCCACGACGGCGGCGACCGCCAGGACGAGCAGGACGAGGGCGATCAGGAGCCGGCGTCGGGTGACGAGAGTGGATGCGGACATGATTCTGGAGCCTAATCGCGCATCGCCCCACGCCCTCTGCGTTCCCGCGGAGTTCACCCACTACCTGGAGTACGGCAGCAGCACCTTGCCGAACGCCGCGAGCAGCTCTCCGCGGGACCTGGCGAGCGCCCTTCGGCCGTGCGCGTCCCGCCCGACGTCGCTCCGCACCGCACCCACGGCGACGCCCAGTGCTCCGAGCGCACCACGGACCAGCCCGGCCGCCAGGATGCGCGCACGCACGACCGCGCGCCGGCCCGGGTCCGGCGCGATCAGGAGGGCCACGCGCGCCGAGGCGTTCGCGAGCCCCGCGGTGCGCGCGATGAGATAGGCGTGGGTGAGCCGGTCGGCGGGCACCACGTCGGACACGACCGCCTCGGCGCACCAGACGATGCGCCCGCCCGCCGCGGTCAGTGCGCTCGTGAAGAGGGTGTCCTCGCCGCCGGAGAGCCCGAGGGCCGGGTCGAAGGCCAGGCCCGCACGGCGGACCACGCGCAGGTCGAGCAGCAGGTTGTTCGTCGCAGCGCTGGCGACGACCGTCCCGGTGCGGAGCCCGCTCCGGTGGGCGCGGTCGTAGAAACCGCCCGCGACCACCCATGGATCGGGCTCCACGGCGTACCGCGAGGTCACCGGTCCGGCCACCGCCGCGGCGCCCGTGTCGCGGTAGGTCGTCCACAGGGCGTGCAGCCAGCCGGCGTGCGGTACCTCGTCGTCGTCCACGAACACCAGCAGGTCCTGGTCGGCGGAGGCGCGCAGCGCTCGGTTGCGGGCGGCCGAGATGCCCGGCTCCGGTTCGACGACGGTGGTCACCGGCCACGCCCCGTCCGCACCCTCCTGGTTCGCGGCCCCGGCGACGACGGTCTCCGCGACCGCGGCGGCGCCCGTGCCCGCCGCGTCGTTGTCGACCACCAGGACGCTCACGAGCGTCCCCTCGGCCTGGCGCACCAGGTCGGTCGCCTGCTCGACGAGCACCGGCACGAGTGCAGCGATCCGCTCCGGGCGGCGGTAGGTCAGGACGGCGACAACCAACCGCTCCGGCCGAACTTCACCCACCACAATCACCCCTTCCACGACACCGCGACGCCTGATCCGGCAGTTACCGTAGCGTGGCCCACCCCCTTGATCCTCCGGAGAGCCAGTACTCATGCAGCAGGTTCACCCGCGCGTCCTCGTCAGCGCGTACGCCTGCGGCCCCGGCGACGAACCTGAGGCCGCGGCCGGATGGGCCTTCGCGCGGGCGGCGGCCCGGTCCCACCAGGTGCACGTGATCACCCGGCACCGGTTCGCCCCGGCGGTCGACGCTGCGCTCGCACGCGATCCGGAGCTCGCGCGGAACCTCACCGTCGAGTACCTCGACCTGTCCGAGCGGCTCCTCGCCCGCAAGCGCCGCAGCAGCGACGTGTACTGGTACTACGTGCTCTGGCAGCGCGCGCTCGCCCGGCGTGCGGCCGAGCTGCACGAGGCCACGCCGTTCGACGTCGGCCACCACGTGACGTTCGCCAACGACTGGCTGCCCTGCGGGCTGGCCCGGGTCCGGGACCTGCCGGTCGTCTGGGGTCCGGTCGGCGGCGCGACGGTCGTCCCCCTGAACCTGGTGCGCTGGCTCGGGCTGCGCGGGGCCGCCAACGAGCTGCTCCGCGGGCTGCTCACCGCGCCGCTGCGGGCTGCATGGGGCGACACCGCCGCTCGGCGCGCGGCGGTCGTCGTCGCGCAGAACGAGACGGTCGCGCGGCGGTTCCGCCGGGCCGGGCACGTCGTCGTGGAGCCGAACGCCGCGCTCGACGACCTCTCGGGGCACGTCGTGTCGACGCCGGCGCGGAAGGCCGCTGCGGACGGGTCCGACCCGCGCCCCCTGCGGGCCGTCTTCGTGGGCCGGCTCCTTGGCCTGAAGGGCGGCCGGCTAGCGATCGAGGCGCTCGCCCGCACCCCCGGCTGGGAGCTGCACGTCTACGGCGACGGCTACGACCGCTCGACCCTCGTCCGGCTCGCCGAGCGGCGGGGCGTGACGGACCGCATCGTCTTCCACGGGCACCGCCCGCGGGCCGAGGTCCTCGACGCGGTCGCCGGGTGCGACGCGATGCTCTTCCCCTCGATGCACGACCAGGCCGGCTGGGCCGCGGCCGAGGCGAGCGCGCTCGGACGTCCGGTGATCTGCCTGCCGCTCGGCGGTGTGCCGCTCATGGCCGGCGTCAACGCGCGGCTGGCCGGGGTCGACGGCGACGTCGTCGGCCACCTCGCGGAGCGTCTCGCGGAGGCGGCCACCACCCCGGGCACGCCGTCCGACCGGTGGTCCACCTCCCGGCTGCCCGACGTCGTGGAGCGCCTCTACGGCATCGCCCGGTCCGGGAGCCCCGCCGCGGAGGCCAGCCCGGTATGACTCCCGTCCGGGTGCTGACCTCGAACCGCGAACCACGCAGCACCACCAACCCGTACATCACGATGCTCACCGAGGCGCTGCGCCGGACCCCCGGCCTCGAGGTCGCCACGTTCACCTACCCGGCGGCCCTGTTCGGGCGGTACTCGGTGGTGCACCTGCACTGGCCGGAGACGATCGTCGGCCTCGGCGGACGGCGGCTCGTCGGACGCCTGCTGCGGGTCGCGCTCGCCACGCTGTTCCTTGTCCGGCTCACGCTCGCCCGCACCGCCGTGGTCCGCACCGTGCACAACGTCGAGCCCCCGGCTGACGCCGACCTGCTCCAGCGTGCGCTGCTGCGCTGGTTCGACCGGCTGACGACGCACCGGATAGTGCTGAACGACCGCACCGGGTGCGCCGGGCCGACCACCACCATCCCGCACGGCCACTACCGCGACTGGTACACCGGCACCCGGGCCGCGACGGTCCCCGGACGCCTCCAGTACGTCGGTCTCGTGCGGCGGTACAAGGGCGTCGAAGGGCTCGTCGAGGCGTTCCGCTCCGTCGCCGACGACTCGCTCACGCTCGACATCGCGGGTGCTGCGTCGTCCCCGGAGCTCGTGGCCACCGTCACCGCCCTGGCCGACGACGACCCGCGGATCAGCCTGCGCTTCGACTACCTGTCCGACGACGAGCTCGTCACCGCCGTCACCGCCGCGGAGCTCGTGGTGCTGCCGTACCGGTTCATGCACAACTCGGGAACCGTCCTGGCCGCGCTCTCGCTGGACCGGCCGGTCCTCGTCCCCGACACGCCGGTCAACGCCGACCTGGCCGCCGAGGTCGGGCCGGGCTGGATCCACACCTTCACCGGCGGCCTGACGGCCGAGGCGATCGAGGCAGCACTGGCAGCGGCGCGCGAGCCGCATGCGGCGACCCCCGACCTCGGCGCCCGGGACTGGGCCGACGCGGGGCAGGCGCACCTGGCCATCTATCGCCTGGCACTCTCCCGTGCCCGACGATCCGTACCGAGCGCCGGGATACGCACGTGACCAGGGCTCGCGCGGGTGCGCCGTGGCGCTC
Source organism: Promicromonospora sp. NPDC023805 (assembly GCF_040639635.1). Taxonomy (NCBI): domain Bacteria; kingdom Bacillati; phylum Actinomycetota; class Actinomycetes; order Micrococcales; family Promicromonosporaceae; genus Promicromonospora; species Promicromonospora sp. NPDC023805. The sequence continues at coordinate 121,551 of NZ_JBFAAH010000002.1, forward strand.
CGTCGGGAACAGCGCGATCGTCCAGGTGGTCGTGACCGGTCTCTCGGGCCTGCTCGGCATGGTGACCGCACGGCTGATCATCGAGCAGTTCGGCGTGGCGCAGTACGCCCAGTACGGGCTCCTGGCGTCCTTGCCGTCGCTCATCCCGTTCGCGGACCTTGGCATGGCCGCCGTGGTGGTGAACGTGCTGGCGTCGTCGGACCGGGCGAGCACCGATCCCGCGGTCCGCAGGACGCTGACCAGCGCCTTCCGGGTCCTGGTCTGCTCCGGCCTCGTGATAGCGGCGGTGGGCGTGCTGCTGGGCGTGCTGGACCTGTGGCCCGTGGTCCTCGGCCCCGGCCTGCTCGACGGCGGCGCCCTGACCGCGACGGTGTGCGTGACGGTCCTGGGGCTCGCGCTGCCGTGCGGCGTCGGCGCGCGGATCCTCGTGGGGCTGGGCCGCAACCCGCTCCAGACCGCACTGACCGGGCTCACCGCGCCCATGGTCCTGGGGGGCGTGCTCGTCGTCCTCGCACTGGGGAACGGGTCGGGGTCGCTCCTCGCCGTAGCGGCCTACGCGGCGGCGGCCGTGGTGGCGGTGGCGCTCCTGATCACCGCGTCCCGGCTGGTCCGCCCCCAGGTCGGGGCAGCGCTCCGGGACGTGCCACGGCTGCGTGCGGTGCCAGGGGTCCGGGTCTTCGACGTCGCCTGGCCGATGCTGGTGCAGATGATCTCGCTGCCGATCGCCATGCAGACCGGCCGGATCCTGCTCAGCCATCAGGGCACCGCTGTCGACCTCGCGCAGTACAACCTCGCGGCGCAGCTCTTCGGCGTCGTCCTCGCGGCGGTCTCGACGGCGGGGCTCGCGCTGTGGCCGCACTTCGCGCGGGCCCGCAGCCAGTCGATCAAGGCCTCACCGTTCCGGGCGTCGCTGGTCTTCACGTCGGCGGGCATCGTGCTCGCCCTGCTGCTCGCGGTGCTGCTCCCGCTGCTGGTCCCGCTGGTGACCGACGGCGAGTTCGGGCTCGGCCTGCCGCTGGTCGCGGCGTTCGTCGTGTTCACGGTGGTGCAGGCGGCGAAGTACCCGGTGGGCATGTACATGACCGACGCCGCCGGGCTGCGGGCGCAGGTACTCCCCATCGTGCTGATGGTCCCGCTGAACCTGGGGCTGGCGTGGTGGTCGATCCCGTACCTGGGCGCGGCCGGGCCCGTGTGGGCGACTGCCGTGTCGGTGCTGGTGTGCCAGGTGATCCCGAACGCGCTGTGGGTGCGCCGGCGGCTGCGGGCCGGCGAGGGTCGGGGGAAGTAGTACATCCGCGAGGTCCGTTGCTCTGCGTAGACATCGTCTACACAGAGCAACCAGCTCCGCATTCCTACAGTCTCCCCGGAGGCCCGGCCCTCAGAGCCTCCAGCACCCCCCTGGTCACGCCGCGCCACGGGGCCAGTCCTTCGACGAACTGCCGGCGTCCGCCGCGCAGCGCCACCGCACGGGCGGCGCGCGGCAGGGTCCGCCGCCACCGGCGGACGTCGGCCGGGCCAAGGTTCTTGGCCGCGAACAGCATCCGGTTGCGGATGTCGTACCGGTAGTACGTCTCGCTCTTGGCCCGGCCCCGGGACTCCTGGGTCCCACCCTCGTCGTGCACCACGTGGGCGCCGTCGACCACCTCGAGCCGCGCCCCGAGCGCCAGGGCACGCCACGACAGGTCGACGTCCTCCCAGTAGAGGAAGTAGTCCTCGTCGAAACCGCCGAGCTCCGCCCAGAGCTCCGCCCCGACGGCGAGGCACGCCCCGCTGAGCCACGGGACGTCGTCGGGCGCCGTGCGGCGGCCGCTCATCGTGCCGTCCGCGCGGTGCAGGTAGGTGAGGCCTCGGGAGTAGACGTCGCCGTCGGGCCGGAGGATCTGAGGTGCGGCGAGCACCCGCTCCCCGGACCGCGCCGCCGAGGCGAGCGCCACCAGGCCCGCCGGGTCCGTCCAGGCGTCCGGGTTGAGGAAAACCAGGACGCGGGACCCGGCCGACAGGGCGTGCGCAGCGCCCAGGTTGGAGCCGCCGCCGAACCCGACGTTCGTGTCGGGCGCCAAGAGGTCCCAGCCACGGTCCGCGGCCAGGCGCGTGACCGCTGCACGCTCCGCCGCGTCGCTGTAGCTGTCCACGACGACCACCCGCACGCCGCTGTCGCCGACCGTCCGGGGAAGGTTGGTCGCGAGCAGGCCGGACGAGCCGTAGCTGACGACGACCAGGGCGACGTCGTCGGACGTCACCGCACCTCGCTCCGGCCTGTCGCATCACCCTCGAGGAGCTCCAGCGCGCGGCGCAGGACCGTGCTGGACGTGTGGACCGTGTAGGGGAAGTACACGACGTCCACGCCGACGTCGGCGAACCTGCGCTCCAGGTCACGCCCCTTGGCGGTGCCCTTCCAGTCGTCGCCCTTGAAGAACAGGTCGAAGGGCCGCCGGCGCCAGGTCTCGATCTTGTCCGGCTGCGTCTCGACGAACACCTCGTCCACGTACACGACGTGGCGCACGATCTCCGCCCGCTCGATGACGGGTACCACCGGACGGCGCCCCTTGGCGAGCTCCAGCATCTCGTCGTCGACCACCCCGGCCACCAGGTAGTCGCAGTTGTCCCGGGCATGCCGCAGGACGTTCAGGTGGCCCACATGGAACATGTCCCAAGCGCCCGGTGCGTAGCCGACGACGTTCACAGGGCGCGAACCTCGCGGAACCACTTGACCAGGGCGAGCGCCAGGAACCCGGAGGTGCAGACGGTGATCGCGGTGTACACCCACAGGAAGACGCTCGGCGCGCCGAGCAGCAGGAACGTCCAGCACAGCACGCCGTAGTCGGTCGGCAGCACCAGGACGGACCGGAGCCACGGGAACCGGCCGTCGGTCGGTGCGTGCGACCGCACTCCGTGCGCCCGGCGGATCTGGTCGGTGAGGATCATCGCGAAGAACAGGACGCTGCTGGTGATCGCGGAGACAAGAGGGACGAGCAGCCAGGCGGGCGCCACGACGTCGTGCACCGCGAGGCCTACCGCGAGCGCGAGCGGGAGGGTCACCACCTTGACCGCGTCGACCGCGTGATCGAGCCATTCGCCGGCCGGGCTGCCGAGGCCGGTCAGTCGTGCAACCTGCCCGTCGGCCGAGTCCCAGGCATAACCGAGGACGAGCAGCACGGCGACGGCCGCACCCTGGGTCCACGAGGGCGGCAGTGCGATCAGCAGCGCGATACCGCTGAACGTGAACAGCGCGCTCACGCCCGTGACCGCGTTCGGGGAAAGTCCTGCCCGGTATGCGGCCGCCGCGAGGTATCTGCCGATGCGGCGGTTCACGAACCGGGAGTATGCCGGGGCTCCGCGGGCGGCACCCTTCTGCGCTGTGCCGAGCCGGGCGAGCACCTCGCCGTACGACTCACGGATGGCTGTACTCATCAGGCCTGGCCCCTCAGGATCTGTCGGCGGGGACGTCGGCGCGGGGGCGCGCCGACTGGTCCACCGGGGTGGTGGGCGCGGACCAGGCCCACTGCGGGGCGTGCCTGCGCCTCGCGAGCGGCCTGGGGCCGGGTGTGCTGCGGGTCACGAGGTCGAACGCGAGCTGCTCGTAGCCGTCGGTGACCTCGTCCCAGTCGTACAGAGTCGCCCGCTCGGCCAGGGCCTTGCCCCGGTCCGCGCAGCCCGCGGGATCACTCTCGGCCTCGGCGAGCCGCGCGGCGACGTCGTCCACCGTGCGGAAGTAGCGGCCGGCGTCGCCGAGGACCTCACGGTTGAACGCGACGTCGTACGCGATGGTGGCGGTTCCACCCCCGATGGCGCGCAGCAGCGACGGGTTGGTCCCGCCGACCGAGTGCCCGTGCAGGTAGGTGAAGGCACCGACGTAGAGCTGGTCGAGGAGCCCCTGGTCCCATACGCCGCCCAGGAGGCGCACCTCGGGGTTGCCCGCCGCGAGCGCCGCGATCCGCTCGGTGTGCTCGTGCGCATAGGGCGCGGAGCCGACGACGACCAGCGGGCGGGCCACGCCGCTCGCCGTGTACCCCTCGACGAGCACGTCGACGTGGTTCTCCGGCTCGAACCGGGCGACGACCAGGTGGTAGCCGCCGGGAGTCAGACCGAGCTCGGCGAGGCGCTCGTGCCCGACGTCGGCCAGGTCGGGCGCTCCGTAGGTGATGAGGCGGCTGGCGGCGTCGTACTCGTCGCGGTAGTAGTCGGCGATACCCGGCGCGTCCGCGATGAGGGCGTCCGAGAGCCGCACGGCCGCCGTCTCGGCGGCCCGGTAGTACCTCCGGCCGGTCGGGCCCCACTTGGCACGGCGCCATTCCAGCCCGTCGACGTGCGTGGCGACCGGGATGCGCGCGGCGCGCAGAACTGGCAGCAAGGGTGCGTTGGCTGCGTTGAACACGAACGCCACGTCGGTGCGGCGCGCCGCGAGGTGGGCGACGGACAACGCGGTGTGGCTCAGCGTCTCCAGGGCGCGGTGATGCAGGGCGGGCAGCGTGACGAGCTCCATGCCCAGGTGGTGCGTGAGCGGCGGTGCGACGCTGTCTCGCGTGCCAAGGCCCTCTCGGCAGTAGACCCGGACCCGGTGCCCGCGGGCCACGAGCCTGGACCCGATCTCCTCGACCGCGGTCTCGAACCCTCCATAGCGTGCTGGAACACCGCGTGTACCGACCATCGCGATGTGCAGGGTTCTTGAGGACATGCCGGGAGCGTAGATCGCGCCAGATGGCTGGAAAACCCCGTAGCGTCTATTTCACCCTCGTGAGACAGGCTTTGTGTTCAGTGGCACATTCCCGAGGTACTGCCCGTTTCAGGCAGGCTGCCCGTCACCGGACAACCTTCGTACGACAAGCCGTCGGCTCACCAGCAGACGTCCAATCTGCGCCCGGTAGCGCTGCGCGCCGAACCGTTCGGCGGCGTCCTGCCGGCCGGCTTCCGCCAGCGCTGCCGCGCGCGCCGGGTCGTCGAGCAGCTCGGCGATCGCGTCGGCGAGGGCCACCGGGTCGTCGGGCCGCACGAGCAGGCCGGTCTCCCCGTCCCGGACGATCTCCGCGAGCCCCTGCGTGCGGCTCGCCACGACGGGCCGCCCGGCGAGCATCGCCTGCACCGCCACGTTCCCGAACGGTTCCACCCGCGACGGCACGACGACGACGTCGGCCCGGGCGAACCACTCCCACGGGTCCGCGTACCCCACGAGGTCGACGGCGCCGGCCAGGTCGGCGGCGGCCGCCCGGACCCGGAGCTGGTCCTCGAACCACTCGTAGCCCGCGAACACCGAGCCGCACAGCGTCAGCCGCACGTCCCGGCCGGTGCCCCGCAGGAGCGACACCGCCTCGAGCGCCACGTCGGACCCCTTGCGTGGCGACAGGCGCCCGACCAGCACCACGTGCGCGGACTCCGGAGCCGCGCCCGCACCGCCGTCCGCACCGCCGTCCGACAGGGGAACCTCCGGCGGCCCCGGCACGCCGTTGTAGACCACCCGCGTGCGCCGCCGCAGCGCCGGGACCGCCGACACGACGACGTCGCGCGCCGCGGCGGAGTTCACCACGACGGCATGCGTGAGCAGGAGCGGAGTCGCGAGCCCCACCCGGACCACCCACCGCGCGTCGGCCTCCGCCTCGTGCACGTGGCACACGGGTGCGACCCCGGCGAGCCGGGCGGCGACCAGCCACGCGGGGATCGTCAGCGTGTTGACGAGGACGGTGTCCGGCCGCACGCGGCGGATCAGCCGCACCATCGGGCCGAGCGCCCGCAGCGTGCCGAGCCCCAGGGCGACGATGCCCCGCGGTGTCAGGTGCGCCTTGCGCAGCACCGGCATGTCGAGCGTCTCCACCCGCGCGCCGACGCCGCGCATCCGCTCGGCCAGCGGTCCGTCCCCGGGCAGCACGACGACGACGTCCGCTCCCGCGTCGACACATCCGGCCGCGGTCTCGACCAGCTGGAGGTCGGAGCCGTAGAGCTCCACGGAGGCGTGCGCGAGAAGAACCGTCGTCATGATCGCCCACTGTGCCAGCCGCACACCGAACAGGAGGCCCCGGACCGGGTGAAGTCCGGATCAGGAGCAACCCGGAAGCAGAATGGGCGAAATATTGCCGCTTCTGCTGAAATAACCCGCCCGAGAGGTGAACCTTGAGAACTAGAGGGTGACTTCCATGGGTTCACGCCGCGATGTCCCGTACTTCACCGTAACTTGTTCACAGCCACGGAGCCCACAGCGGCCGACCGGCTTCCGCAGATCACCCCACGACGTCCTTGACGCCGCGACCGCACGTGTCCGGAGCCAACCACGCCAGCAGTAATCGAAGGGATCGGGAGTGACCGCACACTCGGTTGACGGCGAGCCGCCACTACTCTTTCCGGTACCGTCCGACCCCGCCACGAGCCACGACCCGATGGCCCGCGGCGTACCGGTCGGTGCGCAGTCAGAGGGCGCCCGCGTCCGGCAGCTCCGGGCCGCCGCGCTGCCCCGTGCCCGGACCGGCTGGCAGGCCGGCTATCAGGCGCGGCTCCGGCTCACGGACGCCGTGGTGGTCGGCGTCACCCTGATCGTTGCCTACGGCGCGCAGCTCGCGCTCAGCGGCACCTCGCACTGGTCCGCCATCGGTCCGCTGCACGCGGCCGGCGGCCTGCTGCTGGCCACTGCCTGGCTCGCGGCGCTGGCCACGAACCGCGCCTACGACGTGCGCTTCTTCGGCCGCGGCATGTCCGAGTACCAGCGCGTCCTCGACGCGACCTGGAAGTCGTTCAGCCTGATCATCCTGATCGCGTGGGTGACCGCCTACTCCGAGGCGCGCGTCCTGCTGCTGGTCGCCCTGCCGCTCGGCATGGTCGGTCTCGTCGCGTCGCGCTACCTCTGGCGGCAGCACCTGTTGCGGCAGCGTCGCCGTGGCGACGGCGGCCTGACCATCCTCCTGGCGATCGGCGACCGTGAGCAGGCGACGCGCCTGATCCGGCTGCTCAACGGCGCCCCGGAGCAGGAGTTCGTGGTGGCCGGCGTCTGCCTCACGACCGGCGCCCAGCAGGGCGAGCGCCTGAGCGGTGTCCCGGTGCTCGGCGACCTCAGCGACGTCGGGCTGACGGCGCACGAGATGGGCGCGGGCGCCGTTGCCGTGTGCAGCTCGCACGAGATCACCGCCGACGTCGTGCGGCGGCTGGGCTGGGAGCTCGAGCGGTACAGCGTCGACCTGATGCTCACCGCCGAGCTGGCCGACGTCGCCGTCCCCCGCATCACTGTCTCGCCGGCTCCTGGCATGTCGCTGCTGCACGTGGACACGCCCCGCTTCGAGGGCCCCAAGTTCTCCGTGAAGCAGGTCATGGACTGGGGGCTGACCGCAGTGCTGACGGTCCTGGTCTCACCGATCCTGCTGGCCATCACGCTGGCCGTGGCCTGCACCAGCCGTGGTCCGGTGTTCTACCTCTCGCACCGCGTGGGCCGCGGCGGGCGCCTCTTCCCGATGGTCAAGTTCCGCACCATGTACGTCGGCGCGGACCGGGACGTCGTCGCGCTGGCCGCCGTCAACGAGGCCGAGGGCCCGCTGTTCAAGATGCGCTCCGACCCCCGGGTCACGCGGGTCGGGCGGTTCCTGCGCCGCTACTCGCTCGACGAGCTGCCCCAGCTCTTCAACGTGCTGCGCGGGCACATGAGCCTCGTCGGCCCGCGCCCGCCGCTGCCCCACGAGGTGGCTGCCTACGAGGAACGGATGAAGCGCCGGCTCCTGGTCAAGCCCGGCATGACCGGCCTGTGGCAGGTCACGGGGCGTTCGGACCTGTCCTGGGAGGAGTCCGTCCGGCTCGACGTCTACTACGCCGAGAACTGGACGCCGTTCCTGGACCTGCTGATCCTGGCCCAGACGGCCCGCGCGGTGGTCTCGGCCCGAGGCGCCTACTGAGCCTCTGGCTGTGGGCCGTCAGGCTCGGGTCAGGCGCATGGGGGTGTGCGGGATGCCGTCCTCCAGGAAGTCCGCGCCGTCCTGCTCGAACCCGTGCTTGCCGTACCAGCGGGTCAGCGGGGACTGCGCGTCCAGCACGACGTCGCGGGTGTCGCCCGCTTCGTCGATGTACCGCAGCGCCGCGCGCATCACCTCGTCGGCCAGCCCCTTGCCCCGCGCGCCCTTGACCAGGGCGACGCGGCCGATGCGCCACTCCCCGCCGTCGTCGAGCACGCGTGCGGTGCCGAGCACGCGCGTCCCGCCGTCGGACACCGAGTCGGGCGCCGCCTCCCCGACCATCACCACGTGCACGGTGGTGGGTTCGAGGTCGCGCCCGTCCAGGTCCTCGTACGGGCAGTCCTGCTCGACGACGAACACGTCCTGGCGCAGCTTCAAGACCCCGTAGGCGATGACGACGTCGAGCTGGGTGAGGGGGGTGGTGATGATCTGCACGGGGTCGATGCTCTCATCCCAGCGGCAGGTGCCGCTTCCACCAGTCCAGGATCACCTCGAAGCGCTGCTCCCGGTGCCGCGGGCGGCCGGAGCGGGACAGCTCGTGGTTCTCGCCGGGGAAGACCACCAGCTCCGTCTCGACGCCGTGCCGCTTGAGCGTCGAGTAGTAGCGCTCCGCCTGGGACAGCGGGCAGCGCAGGTCGAGCTCGGAGTGCATGACGAGCGTGGGCGTACGCACCTGCCCGGCGACCGCCTGCGGCGACTGCGCGGCAATCTGCTCAGGGGTCTCGCCCACGTACTCCGAGCCGAAGAACGAGCCGATGTCGCTGGTCCCGAAGAACACCTCCGGGTCGAGGAACCCCCGCTCCACTATCGCGCCGGCGAACCGGTGGTCGTGGGCGATGGTCCACGCCGTGAGGTACCCGCCGTACGAGCCGCCGAGCACGCCTACGCGCGACCCGTCGAGCCGCCCGTCCGCCGCCGCCGCGCCGTCCAGGAAGTCCAGCACGTCGTACAGGTCCACGGTGCCCATCGCCTGGCGGATCGCCCGGCCGTGGGCCTGCCCGTAGCCCGCTGAGCCGCGCGGGTTGCAGTACACGACCGCGTACCCGGCGTCGACCAGCACCTGCACCTCGTCGAACAGGCCCACCCCGTAGGAGGCGTAGGGGCCGCCGTGGATCATCAGCAGGGTGGGGAACCGGCCGGTGCCCTCGGGAACCGCGATCCAGCCGTGCACCGCGTACCCGTCGCGGCCGGTGACCGTCAGCTCCTTCGGTGTCACGATGCCGGTCGCGCGCAGCGGCGCGGAGAAGTCCGTCCGACGCCGGGGCGCACCGCCCTCGGCGCCTGCCAGCTCCACCACGCCCACCTCGCCGTAGGTGCCGGGGTCCGCATACGAGACGGCGAGGGTGCCGCCAGCGGCGTCGAACTCCGAGACGACTACATCGCCGCTGGTCAGCTGGGTTGTGACCCCGTCGTCGGAGATGCGGATGACCTGCTGGGTGCCGCGGCTCGCGAGGGCGAGCAGCACGCCGCCGTCGGGCAGGGGCAGGGGCTCGCCGCCGACCTCCTGGGTTTCGGGGTCGGTGAGCCGGCGCGGCGCGGGGTCGGCCCACGCGGACAGCACGTACAGCGCGGCGTTCCGCGCGACGAAGTCCTTGCCCTCCGCGCCCACGTCCTGCGCGACGACGTACAGCTCACCGCCGGAGCCGAACGCGATCGCCTGCGGGGCGAGTGTGCCGAGCTCGATGTCGGAGCCGCCGGCGGTCGCGGGGACACCCAGCGGCAGCACGCGGACCGTGCCCCTCGGCACCTGCCCCGGGCCCTGCTCACGTTCGGCGACGACGCCGATCGAGCCGCCGTCCGGGGTGAAGGCGATACCGCTGTGGTCGACGTCGTCGGTGGTCAGCTGCCGCGGTTCCGGCACGGTGGGCCGCGGCTCGGACTCGCCCTCCGCGGTCGGGACCGGCTGCACCACCGGCTCGGCGGCGACGTCGGGCACGTCGACGAGGAACGCGTGCTGCGGGCGGTCCCGGTGGTAGCCGAGGCCGTTGCGGGTCCAGCTCCACTCGGTGATGCGGCGCGGCGGCTCGGCCCCCGGCGCGATGCCCTCGACGGAGCCGTACCGGCCCGGCTGGGGCTCACGGCTCAGGAACGCGATGCGCCTGCCGTCCGGCGACCAGCGGAAGTCGGTGACGCCGAGCTTGCGGTCCGTCACCTGCACGGCCTCGCCGCCGCCGGTCGGCAGCACCCAGAGCTGCGGTGCCGCCTGCGGCTGGGCGCGCAGGAAGGCGATCAGGGCGCCGTCGGGCGAGATGCGCGGGGCGGCGTCCCGGAAGCCGCGGGTGAGGCGCCGGGACTCGTCGCTGGTCGAGCCCACACCGTTGGTCGAGCCTGTCGAGTCCCCGCCGTCCGACCCCAGCGGCACCCGCCAGAGCTGCCCCACGGTGGCATCGGCGTCGAGGTCGGGACGGGTCACCGACACGACTGCCCAGGTGCCGTCCGGATGGACGGTGGGCCGGGAGACGGTGCGGATCAGCGGGAGATCAGTGGCCTGCATGAGCCGGACATTACCCTTACCGACATGTCCGAAACACAGCAGACCGACGCCCCCGCGAGCGCTCACGAGGCCTGGGGCGAGCCGCGTACCCGCGAGCTGACCTGGTTCGACCCGATGCAGATCGCCGCGCAGGCGCCGCTGATGTCGGGTGTCGAGTTCCTGACCCGGATGCGCGAGGGTTTGATCCCGCCGCCGCCGATCGCCGCGCACTTCGGCCTCGACATCGACGTCGTGGAGGAGGGGCGGGTCACGTTCACGTGCGCGCCCGACGAGTCCGGCTACAACCCGATCGGCACCATCCACGGCGGCGTCCTCTGCACGCTCCTGGACACCGTGTGCGGCTGCGCCATGCAGTCGGTGCTGCCGCAGGGCAAGGGCTACACGTCGGTCGAGATCAAGGTCAACTACGTCAAGGCCGTGCGCGGCAACAGCGGCCCGCTCACCGCGGAGGGCACGGTGGTCAAGGCGGGTTCGCGCGTCGGCTTCACCGAGGCGGTGGTGCGGGACGCGAACGGCGCGGTGGTGGCGACGGCGTCGAGCACCCTGCTGATCTTCGACCTCCCGCCGCAGTAGCGGGACCGCGTGGTCGGTAAAAGGTCAGGTGATCGGCAGATCGAGGTGCCGATCACCTGACCTTTTACCGACCACGCGCCCTCAGCCCGTGATGAACAGGCCGACCACCCAGGCACCTGCCGCGATCAGCGAGCCCGCGAGCTGCACGCCGATGGTGATGAGCGTCGCCTGGACGGCGGCCTTGGTGGCGCCCCAGGCGGCCCGCACGTCCTTGCGGCGCAGCCACTCCAGCAGGAAGATCGCGCCGACGAAGAACAGGAACAGGCCGATCACGGGGATCACGAAGAACCCGATGATGCCCGCTATGCCACCCACGGCAAGGGTCAGCATGGGTACCTCGGCCTTGCGCATGTGCTTGCCGGCAAGGATCCACTGGAGCACCTCGGCGATGGCGACGGCGACGGCAGCGACGCCGAAGACCACCCAGGCCTCCACACCGCCCGTCATGATCGCCCACACGAGGATGCCGCCCAGCACGAGCACGGCGCCAGGCAACACCTGGACGACTATGCCGATCAGTCCTGCCAGGACGGCCACACCGACGAGTACTTCTCCCAGAACGCTCACGGCCGAACACTAGCGGTCCCACGACGTCCGCTGGATCAGACGTGGCCAGCCGACCGAAGCGGGCGATCGAACCGGGCAGAGCGCCGCCTGTTTATCCTGCTCACCATGATGCGTGACGTGGTCGGTTACCTCGCCCGGCTCGGCCTCGACGAGCGCCCTCCGGCGACCGTCGAGACCCTGTTCGAGATCCACCGGCGGCATGCCGAGCGGCTCCCGTACGAGAACCTGCACACCATGCTCGGCAGCCCGCCGGCGGTCTCCGCTGCGGCGACCCTGGCCCGGGTGGCCGCCGGTGGGAACGCCGGCTACTGCTTCCACCACAACGGCATCCTGACCTTGGTGCTCCGGGAGCTCGGCTACGACGTCGTACCCGCATGGGGCCACAACTGGGACGACGACGCCGAGCGCCGCGACGTGCACGTCGGGCACCTGGCGATGCACGTCCGCGGGCTCCCCACCGACGACAACCCCGGCGGCCTCTGGTGGCCCGACGTCGGCTGCGGCGACGGCCTCCACGACCCGCTGCCGCTGCTCGCGGGCGAGTACCGGCAGGGCCCGTTCACCTACCGGCTCGAGCTGCGCGACGGCGGCTGGACGTTCCACCACGACACCCAGGGCAGCTTCGGCGCCGTGGACCTCTTCGACGAGGAGCTGACGCCCGAACAGGAGGAGGCGACGCACCGCCGCCTCACGGCCCCGGCCGACGGGGCGTACGCACGCAAGCTCGTCGTCCAACGCCGTCTGCCCGACGCCGCGGAGACGCTGCGTGGCTGCCTGTTCACCCGCACGGGCTCGCGCACCGAGCGGGTCGAGCTCATGGCGTACGACGACTGGCGCGACGGGCTCCGAACGCTGGGCATCGCACTGCAGGGCATCGACGACGACGCCCTGCGCGGCCTGTTCGACCGCAGCCTGGCCGCCCACCGGGAGTGGCTGGCGACCAGGGCGACCGGCTAGCGGTCAGCCGGCCAGTTCCGGACCGATCAGTTCCAGAAGACGGCGACCAGGATGTTCACGAGGGTCAGGCCCAGCACCGCGCCCTTGAGACCCTTCGAGACGTCCTCACCCTTGCGGACGGCGATCACGGCCAGCACGGCGACGGCGAGCGCGATGACCAGCTTGACGCCGATCTTCTCCATCGCAGGCCCGGCGTCGCCTTCCCAGAGGCCGCCCATCTCGGCGATGCCAACCATGATGACGCCCGCGACGACGGCTCCCATGGCGCCGTGCGAGACGCCCTTGTAGAGGGCCTTGGTCCGCATCGAGGCGATCGAGCCGCCGAAGACGAGGGCCCAGCTCGCGAAGTGCACGAACACGAAGACGTTATAGAGGAACTCCATGGCCGTCAGCCTATCGGCGGCGGGGTTCGAGGGGTGTGCAAATCGTGCGTCGGCGGCGACGTGACAAGAGCCACGCCGACGAAGGTGGGACCGGTCAGCGGCACTCGGCCTCCCGAGCGAGAAACCAGCGTGCGCGATCCGCCCGCAACAGCCGTCTGCTGACGTTGCCGTCACCACTTCACTTGAGTATCAGTTGCACCCAGCCGCTTCAGGACGCCTGGACCGCGTCGCTGTCGATGGCGACAACCAGCGAGCCCGACCCCTCGGCCAGATAGTCATGTTCTGGAAAGTAGTCCACATGAAGGTGATCTCCCTGATCCGCCTCTGAAGCGAACCCTTCAATGTTTTCGGCAAGGAGAGAAAGGGACTCCAGCCTGCCCGCAACCTCCAGAGTTTCGCCATCTTTGGAAGAGGACATCCTGATCTTCCCGCTCGCTTGCTGAAATTCGATCCGCGACAAATATCTGGCGTACGGGAACGGATCCGAGACCTTGGCCAGAAGGATTTCTCCCCTGCCGCTGCCCAACTTCCGCCCCAGGGCCAGCAGTTCGGAGCAAGTTCCAGACAGCTCAAATTCCCCGGTCGAATCGCTGTGCAATGCTTTCAACATCGCGTTTCCCCCAGCGGCCCAGGGCCAGTAGTCGCCCGGCCGAATCGTAGATGGATTGATTGGAGAGTAAGCGGATCCATGCTGATTCCAAACCCATGCCCCCGATCGGCCACCCGGCCGCGTCCTCAACGCTTCCCTTGAGGTCGGCAGCCGGCACCGAGGTCGGTCCAGGCCTGTGCCGATCTCGATGCCGACTGCCGACCTCGATGCCAACCCCAGCACCAAGTGCCGACCTCGACGCCAGCGGGGGCCACCAGGGCAATTCCCTACCGTTTTAGTAGGGAAATACATAGGCAACGTCGATGCACCCGATAGACATCCACTATGTGGACGACCCCTTCCGCCCTTTACCAGCGGCGGTTAACGTCATCGCCATGACCAAGGCAGCGCGCATCTACCTCGTGACCACCCGTCACGAGATGCGAATGCCCACGTGTGCCTGCGACTGCTGTCGCAGCTGTCAGCTCTGACGCGCCCCTCGCCCCTGCAAGGTCAGCGCGCGCCGCCGGCCCGCAGCACTGAGTCCCTGGTCACCCCGGGAATCGGCCGCCTGTGCCCGTACGACGCGCACAACTCCCCCAGCCATCGCTTCCATGCCCGCGCGCATCGCACGAACAGGACCCCACTACATGGTCAACACGGCCCCTGCCCAGCCCCGAACGACCAAGCGCCCAGCTCGTCCGAACGGCCAGTGGAAGATCGACGGCACCGCTCCCCTGAACCACAACGAGGAGTTCAAGGCAGAGTCCGACCCGCTGGAGGTCCGTGACCGCATCGAGCGGATCTACGCCAAGGAGGGCTTCGACTCCATCCCCGGCGACGATCTGCACGGCCGCTTCCGCTGGTGGGGCCTGTACACGCAGCGCAAGCCCGGGATCGACGGCGGCAAGACCGCCACGCTCGAGCCGCACGAGCTCGAGGACAAGTACTTCATGCTCCGCGTCCGGATCGACGGCGGGGCGCTCACCACCGAGCAGCTGCGCGTCATCGCGGGCATCAGCACCGACTTCGGCCGCGGCTCCGCCGACATCACCGACCGCCAGAACCTCCAGCTCCACTGGATAGAGGTCGAGGCGATGCCGGAGATCTGGCGCCGTCTGGAGGCCGTGGGGCTGAGCACCACGGAGGCCTGCGGCGACGTCCCGCGCGTGATCCTCGGCAGCCCGGTCGCGGGTGTGGCCAAGGACGAGCTGATCGATCCAACGCCCGTGATCGAGGAGATCCAGGAGCGCTTCATCGGGGACCCCGCGCTGGCGAACCTGCCGCGCAAGTTCAAGTCGGCGATCACTGGCCACCCGAGCCTCGACGTGGTGCACCAGATCAACGACATCTCGTTCGTCGCCGTCGACCACCCGGAGCTGGGCATCGGCTACGACGTCTGGGTGGGCGGCGCGCTGTCGACGGCGCCGCGCCTCGCGGAGCGACTGAACGCCTTCGTCTCCCCCGAGGAGGCCCCCGAGGTCTGGCACGGCGTGGTCCGCATCTTCCGCGACTACGGCTACCGCCGCCTGCGCAACAAGGCCCGCCTCAAGTTCCTGCTCGCCGACTGGGGCGTGGAGAAGTTCCGCCAGGTCCTGGAGGACGAGTACCTGGGCTACAAGCTGCGCGACAGCATCGAGCCGCCGTCGCCCGCTTCGCTGGGGCTGGACGAGCGCGGTGACCACATCGGCATCCACGAGCAGCACGACGGCCGCTTCTACATCGGCGCCGCACCCACGGTTGGCCGTGTCTCGGGCGAGATCCTCGCGCAGCTCGCCGACCTCGCAGAGGCGCACGGCAGCGGCCGGGTCCGCCTGACGCCGCAGCAGAAGCTGCTGGTACTCGACGTCGCCAAGGACGAGGTGGAGCCCGTCGTCACCGGACTGGCCGAGCTCGGGCTGCAGGCCCGGCCGAGCAACTTCCGCCGGAACACGATCGCCTGCACCGGCATCGAGTACTGCAAGCTCGCGATCGTCGAGACCAAGGCGACGTCGGACCAGGCGATCACCCAGCTCGAGGAGCGGCTCGGGGACCTGAAGAACCTCAAGCCGCTGAGCCTGCACGTCAACGGCTGCCCCAACTCCTGCGCGCGCATCCAGACCGCCGACATCGGCCTCAAGGGACAGCTCGTGCTGGACGACGACGGCAACCAGGTCCCGGGTTTCCAGGTCCACCTGGGTGGCGGCCTCACCTCGCTGGACCGGGACGACGCCGGGCTCGGACGCACGGTGCGCGGCCTCAAGGTGACCGCCGACGGGATCGGCGACTACGTGGAGCGGGTCGTGCGCAGGTACGACGCCGACCACGACGGCGAAGAGACGTTCGCACAGTGGGCACACCGCGCCGACGAGGAGGCTCTTCGATGACCACGACGGAAGCAGCACCGATTTCCTCTCTCTCGCTCTCCCGGCCGGGTTCGGGGGTGAACCCGCGCCTCGCGCGGGTACGCTCCCGGGCTGCCGCCCGCGAGAGCATCCGTGCCATGCGCCCGGCGGCGCGGGCCAAGCGGCGCCGTCGGACCCCCGAGGAGCTGCGCGCCGTGGTGGAGCGCGGGCAGGCGCAGCTCAACGCGTGCGCGGACTCGCCGGAGGCGGACGCCCAGGCGGTCATCGCGTGGGCGGTGCGTGAGTTCGGGCCGTACATGGCGGTGGCCTCCTCGATGCAGGACACCGTGCTGTCCCACCTCGTGGCCGAGCAGTTCCCGTTCGTGGACGTGCTGTTCGGCGACACGGGCTACCACTTCGCCGAGACCCTGGGCACGCGCGGCGCCGTCGAGATCGAGCTGGACGTGAACGTCGTCGACGTGCGCCCCGAGCTCACCGTCGCCGAGCAGGACGACCGGTACGGGCCCAAGCTGCACGACCGCGACCCCGGGGCCTGCTGCGCCATGCGCAAGGTCGCGCCCATGAAGAAGGCGCTGGAGAACTACGAGGCGTGGGCCACCGGCGTACGCCGCGAGGAGACCGCCGCACGCGCCAACGCCCAGCTCGTGTCCTGGGACGAGCGCAACGGCGTGGTGAAGATCAACCCGATCGCCGCGTGGACCGAGGAGCAGGTCGCGGACTACGCCAACCGGCACGGCCTCGTGATCAACCCGCTGCTCACCGACGGCTACCCGTCGGTCGGCTGCGAGCCGTGCACCGCGCGGCCGCTGCCGGGCGAGGACGCCCGCTCCGGCCGGTGGGCCGGGCTCGACAAGGACGAGTGCGGCCTCCATGTCTGACGCCGCGCCGTTGCCCACCGCCGGGGCGCAAGATGGAGGGGTGGCGCACGAGATCTACCCGCTGGGGCTGAAGGTCGCCGGGCGGCTCGTCGTGGTGGTCGGCGGCGGGCCGGTCGCCGCGCGCCGTGCCCGCGCGCTCGTCGAGGCGGACGCGCGGGTGCGCGTCATCGCGCCCGACGTCTGCGAGGAGCTGTCGGTGCTCGCCCGGGTCTCGGCGCCCGGCGCAGTGGAGCTCGTCGCCCGCGCCTACCGGGCGGGCGACCTCGACGAGGCCTGGCTCGTGCACACGGCGACGGGTTCTCCCGCGGTGGACCAGCAGGTGTCCGACGACGCCGAGCGCGCCAGGGTCTTCTGCGTCACCGCGGGTGACGCCTCGGTGGGCAGCGCGTGGGTTCCCGCGGTGGCCCGTACCGCCCTGACCGACGACGCCGAGGTGACCGTCTCGGTGACCGCCGGCCGCGACCCGCGACGCGCCACGGCGATCCGGGACGCGGTAGCGGCGGCGCTCCAGACCGGCACGCTACCGCTGCGCCGCCGCCGCCCGACTTCAACCACCGGAGCGGGCCGGGTCTGGCTCGTGGGCGGCGGGCCCGGCGACACCGGCCTCATCACCGCGCGTGGCCGCACGGTGCTCGCGCAGGCCGACGTCGTGGTCATCGACCGGCTCGGCCCGCGCGCGCTGCTGCACGAGCTCTCGCCCGACGTCGAGGTCATCGACGTGGGCAAGACGAGCGGCAACCACCCGGTGCCGCAGCACGAGATCAACGCGCTGCTGGTCCAGCACGCGCAGGCCGGGCGCGACGTCGTACGCCTCAAGGGCGGCGACCCGTACGTGTTCGGCCGCGGCGGCGAGGAGCTCGCCGCGTGCCACGCGGCGGGCATCGAGGTGGAGGTGGTGCCCGGCGTGACCAGCGCCGTCTCCGTCCCCGCGGCGGCCGGCATCCCGGTCACGCACCGCGGCGTCGCGCGCGGCTTCAGCGTCCTGACCGGGCACGACGGCGCCGCAGGCGTGCCCGGCGGCGCCGACCACACGCTCGTGCTGCTCATGGGCGTCACCCGCCTCGCCGAGACGGCGGACGCCCTCGTGACCGCCGACCGCCCCGCGGACACCCCGGTCGCCCTCGTCGAGGACGGCTTCGGGCCACGGCAGCGCGTCACGGTCGGCACGCTGGCGGACATCGCCGAGCGCGCCGCCGCCGTCGGCGTCCGACCGCCTGCCGTGATCGTGGTGGGCGCGGTGGTCCGCCTCTCGCCCGCCTGGGCGCAACAAGCTCGTTGAGTGCTGGGTATCTGCGGGCGCGAAGGCCATCAACCCCACAGATACCCAGCACTCAACGGATCTCTCACCGCTCTCGTTCCGGAAAGAAACGTGCGGGTGATTTCGGCCGCCAAAATGGGAAAATACCCAAACTCCCCTTTTGCAGCAGGTCAAGTTCCGGTAGGCATGCAGGCGCCGCCACACTCGGCGGCCTTCTGCCCTGCCGTCACACGACCAATGGCGACGGCCTGATCTGGGAGAACGCATGAGAACAAGGACACGACGTGCGCTGCGGTGCACGGTAGCCGCGATGCCAGCCATCGCGCTAGCCGTCGCCGGGCTCGCCGCGACCGGAGGAGCGACGACGGCGTCGGCCACCGGCAGCGGTGCACCAGCCATCCAGAGCTCAGAGCACTACATCAACTATGCGGATGTCGCCGCGCAGCCCGAGATCGACGACGACGTCGAGATCACGCCCAGCGGCCGCACCGTACTCCACAAGGCCGAGGGCGAGACCGGCGTCGGCGTCGATGCCTCCGTCCAGACCGCGTCGGACGAGATCGACAAGAAGTTCGCCGGCGGCAACCCCGCGGCGGCACGGAAGCTGGCCGAGCTCGAGAACCAGGCGGTCGTCACGGGCTCGAGCCCCAAGGAGATCAAGCAGTCGCGCTACAAGCGTGCCCCGCAGACGCAAGAGGCCAAGCTCCTGACGATCCTCGTCGAGTTCGACGAGAACGCGAACGACGACTTCACCGACCAGATGGTGCCCACCTACTGGGGCTCGTCGGAGTGCATGCCGGGCAACGTCCAGAACGGCCCGCTGCACAACAACATCCCGAACCCGGCCAACGCCTCGCAGCCGGACAACAACTCGATGTGGGTCAAGGACTTCTCGTCCGACCACTTCAACAAGATGCTCTTCAGCGACAAGGGCATCACCAAGCGGGTCCGCCCGGACCTCAGGGGGCCGGACGGCAAGCGGGGCATCGACATCTCCGGCTACACCATGAAGAACATGTACGAGGAGATGTCGCGGGGCGCCTACACCGTCTCGGGCCAGGCCACACCGTGGGTCAAGGTGCCGCACTCCGAGGGCTACTACGGCGCACAGCGCTGCTTCAAGAACGACGAGGGCGAGTGGGAGGCCGGCGCCTACCAGTCCATGAACGGCCACCCCGACAACCCGCTCGGCGCGGGCCAGCTCCCCATCGACGCCGTCGCGGCGCTCGCCGAGCTGCAGCCCGACTTCCCGTGGGCGGACTACGACATCGAGGACCAGGGCGACCGCGACGACGACGGCAACGTCCTCGAGCCGGACGGCGTCGTCGACCACGTGGTGCTCGTCCACGCGGGTGAGGACAAGTCGGGCGGCGGTGGCGAACAGGGCACCTACGCGCTCTGGGCCCACTCGTCGGCAGTCGCGGGCGGCGCCGACATCCCGGGCACCGACCTGAAGCTCTCCAACTACATCGTGCAGCCGGAGGACTCCGGCGTCGGCGTGTTCGCCCACGAGTACGGCCACGACCTGGGCCTGCCCGACCTGTACGACACGGGTAGCGGCGGCGACTCCGACGTCGACTTCTGGGACCTGATGAGCTCCGGCTCGCACTCGGGCCCGATCTTCCAGTCGATGCCCACGCACATGGGCATCTGGGACAAGTGGGTGCTGGGCTGGGTGGACCCGGTCGAGGTGAACCCGGGAGACGCCCGGACCAGCGTCAAGGTTGGCCAGGCGTCCCGCCCGCTGAAGGGCACCGCCGACGGCGTCAAGGTCAACCTGCCGGACAAGGAGATCACGCTGGGCACGCCGTACAGCGGCGAGAGCATGTGGTACTCCGGAGCCGATCAGGACTGGGCAGACGTGCGGCTGTCGCGCACGATCGAGGTCCCGGCCGACGCCACGTTCTCCTTCTGGGCCGACTACGTCATCGAGGCTGACTGGGACTACGGCTTCGTCGAGGTCTCGACCGACGGCGGCGCCACCTGGGCGGAGCAGAAGGTCCGCGACGACGACGGCACCGAGATCACCACACCCGACGGGTACGCGGACCCGAACGGCCGCATGGCCGACTTCGGCGACAAGAAGTACGGCCTGACCGGCACCACCGGCGGCTGGGGCCACCTCAACGTGGACCTGTCCGCGTTCGCCGGGACCACGGTGGACGTCCGCCTGCGCTACGCGACGGACGCCGCCTTCCAGGAGCGCGGCTGGTTCTCCGACGACTTCGAGCTCACCAGCGGTGACACGGTCGTGTGGAGCGACGACGTCGAGACGACCGACCCCGGCTGGACCACCGAGGCGACGACGTTCGTCGACACCACCGGTGCCGGCTGGCACACCACCTCCGGCTCGTCGGTCCAGGCGCAGTACTACCTGGTCGAGTGGCGGAACCTGGACGGCTTCGACAAGGGCCTGAAGTACGGGTACGACTCCACCTACGCGGCGCCGCAGACCGACGCGTGGAAGGTAGAGAAGATCGCGTACAACGCGCCCGGCATGCTCGTCTGGTACCGGGACACCACGTACGGCAACGCCAACCTGGTGCTGAGCAACCTGTCGGCGCTCCCGAGCACCGGACCGAAGGGCGGTCTGCTGCTGGTGGACAGCCACTTCGACCCGCTGCGCCGTGACGACTCGGCCACGCCGGACACGTCGGTGACGAAGAACGTCCCGTCCCGTGCGCAGTCCTCGAACGTGGCGTTCGGCCTCCGGCCGACGTACCCGTTCACCGAGTGCATCACGGGCGCGGACACCACCGCGGAGTTCTGCACGGACTTCGGGGCACAGGCACCGGTGCGCACGTTCAGGGACGACGTCGGCTGGTACCCCGGGCTCGAGCTGAACGACAACGGCAACCTGTACTACCGGGACAACGACGCGTCGGCAGTGGTGCCGTCCGTCGGCAACTCGCCCTACTCGGTGCGGATGGTCGACGAGCGCGGACAGCTCCTGCCGGAGCTGTTCGGGCAGGACTTCGGCAGCGGCGCCATCACGGGCACCGGGGACCCCGCGGACGACGGCGTCGGCTACGGCACCGTGATCCACCTCAAGAAGGCGTTCAAGGGCAACACCTCTGCCCTGATCCAGATCACACCGCCCCTCTCGTCGGGGTCGTGATCCTCAGCCAGTCGCAGCACCAGTAGTCACACGCGAGGCGGGGCCACCAGCCAGGTGGTCCCGCCTCAGCGGACCTCTTCCGCTCGCGCGAGGACGTAGCGGAGCAGGTCGACGTCGACCGTCGGGACCGCGATGCTCCAGGCCCCCGCGCCGGACGCGCCGTCCACCTGCGTGAACGCAGACCGCTCGAACAGCCCGCGCGCGGGTCGCTGCGTACCGAACACCCGGTGCGGGGCAGCGCCGAGCACCGACTCCAGGGACGCGACCGACGCCGCGTCGAGCCCGACCCGCACCACGACGCGCCGCACCTTGCGCTCCATCAGGTACGCGACGACCAGCACGGCCCCGCCGGCCGCGACCACCGCCAGGTCCTGCGCCGGCGAGCGGCGGCGGCCGAACACCGACAGGAGCTTGTCGGCCACCGTTCCGGAGCCTGCGCTGCGCCGCACCGCGGCCGTTGGGCTGGGCACCACCAGCTCCGGACGGGGCACCACCGGCTCAGGGCCGGGCAGCGCTGGCTCGGGGCTGGGACTGGGACTGGTCACCACCGGCTCCGGACGTGGCGCCGCTAGCGCGTCGCGCCGGGCCTTCCTCCGGGAACCACCCGCGTGGGCGCCCGCCGTCCGGCCGTCGCGGAACCTCTCCCGCCGGCTCTCGCGGACGCTCAGCACCAGCCACTCGGCCGCGGCCGCGATGGTCACGGCGCCCGCCGCGATCCGTAGGACGAAGTTCAGGGGGTCCCAGGAGTTCGATGCGTTCGCATAGGTGCTCACCACCCAGATGATGGCGGCGACCAGCGCGATCATGAGGCTGACTAGTCGACTGGTCCGCATGGAGGTTGGTTTCTTCGTCTCGAATCGGTCGGGTCAGCCATCATCAGCTCGGCACGAGCAGCAACCACCCCGCCGAAGCCCCCTCCGACAAACGCTCCCCCTCTGGGGCACAGCAGCGTACCAACGCGAACTAGCAGCTAGAACGTGTTCCGGCCGTCTTCATCCCCTCAGGATTTCACAGGAAGATCCGGCGGTCAGAGGAGGCGGCGGGCTACCGCCCAGCGGGTCAGCTCGTATCTCGAGGAGAGCTGGAGCTTGCGGAGGACCGCGCTCACGTGCGTCTCCACGGTCTTGATCGAGATGAACAGCTCGCTCGCGACCTCCCGGTAGGAGTAGCCGCGCGCGATGAGGCGCATGACCTCCTGCTCGCGCTTCGAGAGCCGGTCGAGCTCGTCGTCGGCCACGGCTATGTCGTTCGCGGACGCGCCGAACGCGTCCAGCACGAAGCCGGCCAGCCGCGGCGAGAAGACGGCGTCTCCGCCCGCCACCTGCACCACCGCGGACGACAGCTCCGACGGCGCGATGTTCTTCGTGACGTAGCCACGGGCGCCGGCACGGATGACGGAGACGACGTCCTCGGCCGCGTCCGAGACGGACAGCGCGAGGAACCGCACGCCCTCCGCCAGCAGGTCGGTGCAGCGCTGCACCACCTCGGCACCGCCGCCGCCGTTGCCGCCGGGGAGGTGCACGTCGAGCAGCACGACGGGCGGCCGGTGCTCGTGCACCTTGGCCACCGCGGAGTCGACGTCGAACGCCTCGCCCACGACGGTCACCCGGTCGTCCAGCGAGGCGCGCACGCCCGTGCGGAACAGGTGGTGGTCGTCCACGAGCACCACGGGCACCGGGAGCGGCACCAGCCCCCCGCCCGACGCGGTCGCCTGGGTTGTCATC
This sequence comes from Promicromonospora sp. NPDC023805, assembly GCF_040639635.1. Taxonomy (NCBI): domain Bacteria; kingdom Bacillati; phylum Actinomycetota; class Actinomycetes; order Micrococcales; family Promicromonosporaceae; genus Promicromonospora; species Promicromonospora sp. NPDC023805. The sequence goes on from NZ_JBFAAH010000002.1 coordinate 144,356, forward strand.
TCGTCGCACCTTCCGCAGTGGTGGGCGCAGCGCTGGGGGCCGTCGTGGCCCGCGCCCTGCCGTTCTTCTCGGTCTTCTTGTCGCCGTTCACGGGCTTCTCGAGCGGCATCCGCAGCCGCACCTCGGTACCCCAGCCGGGCCGGCTGACCACCTCGGCGCTGCCGCCACGACGGCGGACCCTGCCGAGGATCGATTCCCGGACCCCGAACCGGTCCTGCGCGATCTCGTCGAGGTCGAAGCCGTCGCCGCGGTCGCGGACGAACACCTCCGCCACGGCGTCAGTGACCTCAAGGTATACGGACACGGGCGGAGCGCCGTGCTTGAAGGCGTTGAGCAGCGCCTCGCGCGCCGCCTGCAGCAGTGCCGAGGTGCACTCGGTGGGCGGGCAGTCGCCCACGACCACGGTCTCCACGGTGAGCGGCGCGACGGCGTCCTCGATCTCGGCGACCAGCTCCTTCAGCTCGGCGGCCACCGACGTGCCGGGTTCCTGCCGGTCGTCGTAGAGCCAGCCGCGCAGCTCGCGCTCCTGGGCGCGAGCCATGCGGGACACGGCCTCCGGGTCGGACGCCTGCGCGCGGATCAGGGCAAGGGTCTGGAGCACCGAGTCGTGCAGGTGGGCGGCGATGTCGGCGCGCTCGGCCTCCCGGGCGTGGGCGGCACGCTCGTCGCCGAGCTGGCGCACGAGCCGGAACCACCAGGGCAGCGAGACGAGCGCGATACCGGCGACCATCGCCACTGACGCGATGGCGACCTGCATCAGCACGCCCACCGGGGTGTCCTGCCCCACCAGCATGAGGACGCCGAGCATGGTCAGCACGACGCCGCCGGCGAGCCGCAGCAGCGCCGTCCGCGACCGGAGGCCCCTGCCCGAGCCGCCTACCCAGCGGTCCCGCTCCGTCACGTCGACCTGACTCCAGGCCAGGGCGACGCCGCCGAGCCCGATGAGCGCGGGCAGCACCCAGGATGCGACCGGGTCCCAGTCGGCGCGGAGCGCGATCAGGAGCGCGGCACTGGACAGCAGGACCACGCCGATCCAGATGTCACGGGCCGCGAGCCTCGATACCGGCCCGGAGAGGCGGACGCGCTCGACGAGGGACGCCGCCCGGTCGGCGGCACCGGCGTCGGCGTTCGCGTCGGTGGTCAGCCGTGGCGCGAGCCGACGGCGTTCGGTGGGCACGGTGTCCGCTGCCACCGCCGGGACGCCCGCGGGGACGGTGACCCACCAGAAGACGTAGGCCACTACTCCGGCCCCGGCGAACCAGACGAGGATCAGGAACCCGAGCCGGACCAGCCACACGGGTACGCCCATGTGCGCCGCCAGGCCTGCGGCGACGCCGGCCACCCAGCGGCCGTTGTATCCCGGGCCCGCTGTGCTGGGCCGGCGGAGGGCGAGTCTCTGGTTCACACCCCGATCGTCACATGTCCGGACTCCCCTGAACACGCCTGAGCCTGGATCTCAGGGTCCTGCGCGGGGCTAACCAGGGTTGGTTCAGGGCAGGTCCCGATGCCGCACGGGGCGCCGGGCGCGCAGCATTGAGGCATGAGCACCGACGAGACGCGTCCAGAGGGCGCCAAGAACGAGCCGGGCGGTTCGGCCGACGCCAGGCCGGTCGGCCCGGACGCCGAGCACGCCGGCCCGGCCTTCGAGCCAGCAGTCGATCCAGCGACCGACCCGACGGTCGATCCTGCACCTGTCGCACCCGGGCAGAAGCCCTACCCGGAGTCCGGCTTCTTCGCCTCCATCCGCCGCGGGCTGTTCCCGCGCTCCGAGCAGCGCTGGGTGGGCGGCGTCGCGGGCGGCGTCGCCGAGCGCATCGGCTGGGACCCGCTGCTGGTCCGCGGCATCCTGGTCGTGAGCTTCTTCCTCGGCGGGCTCGGCCTCATCCTGTACGGCATCGGCTGGGCGCTGCTGCCGGAACGCGACGGCCGGATCCACCTGCAGGAGGCGACGCGCGGCAACTTCGACGTGGCGATGCTCGGCTCGGTGGCCGTGTTCCTCACGGGCTTCGCCTGGGGCGGACCGTCCGGCTGGTGGGACGACAACGGCTGGGAGTGGCTCGCCTTCCTCTTCTGGCTGGCCGTCCTGGGTGTGGTGTTCTACCTGATCGTGCAGGGCGTGCAGCGGCGCAGGGACAACGCCGCCCTCCGTACCGGCGCGGTCGCGGGGAACCCCGGTGTGCCCACCCCGGGCACTCCCGCCGCGGGCGTGCAGACCCCCGGCGTGCAGGCTCCCGGCCCGCAGGCTCCGGGTGCGCCCATCGGTTCCGCCCCGCAGCGTCCCGGCGAGCCCGGCACGTCCGCCCACTTCACACCCGCACCGCCGGTCGAGTACCGCCGGCCCGACGGCCTCGTCTACGCGACCGGCGCAGGCCCGGCGCCCTACCGCCAGACGCAGGCACCGTACCGGTCGAACCCGACCCAGACGATCCCGCCGCAGCCGGTCTACACACCGCCCCCTGCTCGCGTGCACCGTGGCCCGGGCGGCACCACCGTCGGGGTCACGATGGGAGTGATCCTGCTGGTCGGCGCTCTCCTCCTGGGCCTCCAGCGGATGAACGCCTTCGGCCTGCCCGACGGCATCGGCGAGCTCGGCTCCGTCTGGCTGGGCCTCGGGACCGTCACGCTCGGCATCGCGATCCTCGTCTCGGCCATGCGTAGCCGCACCAGCGGTGTGCTCGGGTTCTTCGCGATAGTCGCCATGCTGTTCGGTGTCGCCTACGTGGCGGTCGCCGACGCCGTGGGCCCGCGCTGGGTGGACGACGCCATGACGAGCAGCCGTGAGATCGAGGGCTACGTATCCGGCCCCAACAACCCGGACGCGGCCACCATCACGGAGGGCACCATCATGGTGCAGACCGTCCGGGAGGCGGAGAACGGCTTCTACGTCCAGTGGGGCGACCCCACCATCGACCTGACCGAGCTCGACCTGTCCAAGGTCGAGCCGGGCGATCCGGTGGTCGTGCCGATCCAGCTCGGCGCAGGCCAGACCGTCGTGAACGTGCCCGCGGACATCGCCGTGGACGCGAACGCCTACGTCGCCGCAGGGCACGTCCAGTGGAACGTGGACGACCATGACCGGGCCGCGAGCGGCGTCGGATCGGACACCTACTTCGCCAGCGACGAGGTGGGAGAGGACGGCGCGGTGCTGACCCTCGACATCGAGGCCGGCGCAGGCGAAGTCATCGTGAGCGAGATCAAGTGAGGGAGCGCGCCATGACCGAGCACACGAGCGACCACGAGAACCCGAGCAAGACCCCGAGCCGGCCCGAGGGCCAGGACACGAGCGAAACCATGGACAACAAGAACCCGCAGGACCCGGGCACCACCGAGGTGCTGCCCGCGGCGGAGACCCCGCCGACGCAGGAGATCGCCCAGGCCACCCAGCGGCTGCCCCAGGGCCCCGCGCCCGAGGGAGAGGTGCACCCGGCCTACGGCGTCGCCGCGGCACGGGTACAGGAGCAGGAAGCGGCGGCCACCGTCGTCCAGGATGCCCCGGCGCGCGATGACTCCGACCCGCTCGCCGCACTGCGTGACCCGGCGTCCGGGACGACCGCTCCGGCGTCCGGCCCCGCCCAGTCACAGCCGGGACAAGCACAGCCGACACGGGCACAGCCGGTTCAGCAGGCGCGGCCCGCGGAGGAGCAGCCGACCAAGGCGGCCGCGCGGCGCGGCCCGCGTGTCGGGACGGCGGTGTGGGGGCTGATAGTGATCGCCGTCGGCCTGGGCATCCTCGCGGTGTCCGCCGGCGTGATGTTCGACGTGGGCGTCGCGCTCATCCTGCTGCTGGGTGCGGCCGGCGTGATCCTTGTCGTCGGATCGGTGGTCTCGAGCATCCGCCGGCGCTAGGACCGGACCAGCAGGAAAGGAGATCCCGTCCGCGCCACCCGACCTGGGTGGCACGGGCGGGATCTTCCCGCGTACGCCGTACCACCGGGCGCCCTCGGTGCGAGGATGACCAGCGTGCGTATCACTCACGTGTCGGACACCTATCTACCGTTGCTCGGCGGGATCGAGGCCCAGGTGAGCCGACTCGCCGGCCAGCAGGCGGCGGCCGGTCACGAGGTGGAGGTCATCACCACCACCCCGGCCACCCCCGGTGGGCACGGGGTGAGCACCACCGTCCGGGACGGCGTCACCGTGCACCGCATCGCCGCCCGCATCCCGGGCGGCTGGCCCGTCCACCCGCGCTCCACCGCCCACGTGACCGCCCGCCTCCGGGCGGCGATCGCGCGGGGCGAGCGGCCCGACGTCGTGCACCTGCACATGGGCGTGCTCGCCCCGACCGCGCAGGCCGCGCTGAGGCCCGTGACCCGGCTGGGGCTGCCCGCCGTGCTGACCGTGCACAGCGTGTGGGGTGCGGCCTGGCGGCTGTTCGCCGCCGCCGACGCCGTGGTCCGCTGGTCGCGTCTGCCCGTGCGCTGGTCGGCGGTGAGCGAGCTGACGGCGGAGCCGCTGCGGCGGCTCGTGGGCCCGGACGCCGGTTCGGGTGCCGGCGCTGGAGCCGGCCTGGCCGACGTCGCGATCCTGCCCAACGGCCTCGACCTGGACGCATGGCGGGTGCCACGCACGGAACGCGCCGACCGGCCCGAGGGCTCGGCGGTGCACGTGGTGTCCGCGGCGCGGTTCGCGCCGCGCAAGCGGATGCTGCCGCTGCTCACCGCCGCCGCCGACGCCGCGTCCCGGCTCCCCGCGGGCGCCCTGTTCGTGACCCTCGCCGGGGACGGCCCCGAACGTGCGGCGGCGCGACGATTCGTCGCGGAGCACGGGCTGCGCGACGTCGTCTCCCTGCCCGGGCGACTCTCCGGCACCGAGCTCAAGCGGCTCTACGCGCGCGCCGACGTCTTCGCCGCGCCCGCCGTCGCCGAGGCGTTCGGTCTCGCCGCGCTCGAGGCGCAGGCCGCGGGTCTGACGGTGGTCACCCGCGCGGGTTCCGGTGTGGCCGAGCGGGTGGTCGACGGCGCCACGGGCCTCGTCGTGCCCGACGACGCCGCGCTCACCACCGCGCTCGTCCGGCTGGCGACCGAACCCGGCCTGCTCGACGGGCTGCTGATGCGGGCGGCGACCCCGCCGTCAGGCGTGGCCTGGGCGGAGGTCCTGGCCGTGACGGAGCGGGCGTACAAGGAGGCCGCGGCGCTGGCGCGGGCGTGAGACCGCTGTGAATCAGGCCGGTGTCAGGCTGACAGGTCGTAGGTGCGGTCGCCGAAGTCGGCGACGATTCGGACACGACCGCCCAGTGCCGCGACATAGGCCTCGATAGTTCCCAACTCGCTCCGCGAGACATCACCATGCTCGATCGCGGACACACGACGTTGCGAGACACCCATCGCCTCTCCGACGACCGCCTGCGTCATGTTCTGGTCGGCCCGGATCTGGGCGAGTCGATACGCCGTGATCTCTCGATCACTCCGGTCCTTCGCCGCCGCCTCCCGCTCCGGAGAGGTGGGTCGCTTGGCCTTGACGTCTCGCCAGTTGCTGTAGCGCTCAGTCATCGCTCATCCTTCCGCTCGCCAGCCACTCCGAGTATCGCTTCTCCGCGAGCGCGATCGCCGGCGGATACCACGCGTTCCAGGACCCGGCCTTGTCGCCGCCCACCAGTAAGCACGCGCGGCGCTCCGGGTCGAAGACGAAGAGTATCCGGACCGTGTCGGCCCGCAATTCCTTCAGATTGTGCACCGAGCCCCCGGACAACCGATCGACCGACGGACGACCTAGCTGCGGTCCGTGTTCCACGAGCAGATCGATCCGAGCCGAGACCAGGTCATACGCGGTGTCGTTGAGGTCGAGGACGAATCGCTCGACCTCCGGGTGCAAGAGGACTTCCCAGGGCATGACGCATTCTAGAACGTAAGCATTCTAGACCGCACAAGTTCTGCCGGTCCAGGCCGAAGCCACTCGGACTGTGCTGCACTAATCCAGGACCGCCGATAGCCTCGCTCGGTGAGCCCCACCGAGCCTGCCGCGACGAGCCCTGCCGCGCCCTTCGCCGTCCGGCTGTACCGGCGGGCCCGGGCCGAGGTGACGCCGTACCCGCGGGCCATCGCGGTGGTCGCCGTGCCGGCCGTGATCTGGGCCGTATGGGCGAGCGGCCCGGGCTGGCTCACGCCGGCGTATCTCGTGCTGGCCGTCGCGGGCGCGGCGCTCGGCGTCATCGACGCGCACACCCACCGGCTGCCGAACGCGCTGGTGTTCCCCCTGAACTGGGCGACGGCGGCGCTGCTCGCCCTCGCCGCGCTCGGCACCGGCGACTGGGGTTCGCTCGGGCGGGCGGCGCTGGGCGGCCTGGCGTTCTTCGCCGTCTACCAGGTGCTCTACCTCGTCGCGCCGCGCGGGGGCATCGGGTACGGCGACGTCAAGCTCGCCCTGAGCCTCGGCGCGGTCCTCACGTGGCACTCGTGGACCACGCTCCTGGTCGGCGTCTTCGCCGCGCATCTCCTGGCGGGCATGGTCGCGATAGTCCTGCTCCTCGGGCGGCGCGCGGGCTGGAAGACCGGTATCGCGTTCGGCCCGTACATGCTGCTCGGAGCCATGATCGGGCTGACGTGGGCGCGGCTCAGCGGCGGCTGAGACGGCCTCCGTGAAGCACCGCGGCCCCGCCCCTGGGAAGGGACGGGGCCGCAGGAGGTCACTCCCACTCGATGGTGCCCGGCGGCTTGCTCGTCACGTCGAGCACCACGCGGTTGACCTCACGCACCTCGTTGGTGATGCGCGTCGAGATGGTCGACAGCACGTCGTACGGCAGTCGGGTCCAGTCCGCCGTCATCGCGTCCTCGGACGAGACCGGGCGCAGCACGATGGGGTGACCGTAGGTGCGGCCGTCGCCCTGGACGCCCACCGAGCGGACGTCGGCGAGCAGCACGACCGGGCACTGCCAGATCTCGTTGTCCAGGCCGGCCTTCGTCAGCTCCTCGCGGGCGATCGCGTCGGCGCGGCGCAGGATCTCCAGGCGTTCGGCGGTGATCTCGCCGACGATCCGGATGCCCAGGCCCGGGCCCGGGAACGGCTGGCGCGAGACGATCTCCTCGGGCACGCCGAGCTCGCGGCCCACCGCACGCACCTCGTCCTTGAACAGGGTGCGCAGCGGCTCGACGAGGTCGAAGTCCAGGTCGTCGGGCAGGCCGCCCACGTTGTGGTGGCTCTTGATGTTGGCGGCACCCTCGCCGCCGCCCGACTCCACGACGTCCGGGTACAGGGTGCCCTGCACCAGGAACTTCACGTCCTCGCCGTGCTCGCCGGCCTCGGCGACGATGTCCCGCTGCGCGTCCTCGAAGACGCGGATGAACTCGCGGCCGATGATCTTGCGCTTGGTCTCCGGGTCGCTGACGCCCGCGAGCGCCGTCAGGAAGCGCTCCTTCTCGTCGCGGACGATGAGGCGGACGCCGGTCGAGGCGACGAAGTCGTTCTCGATCTGCTCGACCTCGCCGGCCCGCATGAGGCCGTGGTCCACGTGCACGCAGGTCAGCTGATCCCCGACGGCCCGCTGCACGAGCGCGGCGGCGACGGCGGAGTCGACGCCGCCGGACAGCGCGCAGATGACGCGGGCGTCACCGATCTGCGCCTTGATGGCGGCGACCTGGTCGGCGATGACGTTGCCGGGGGTCCAGTCGGGCTTCAGCCCAGCGCCCTCGTAGAGGAAGTGCTCGAGCACGGTCTGGCCGTGCGCCGAGTGCCGTACCTCGGGGTGCCACTGCACGCCGTACAGACGGCGGCGGGTGTCCTCGAACGCGGCGACGGGAGCGCCGACCGACGTCGCGAGCACCTCGAACCCGACGGGGGCCTTGTGCACGGCGTCGCCGTGGCTCATCCACGCGGTCTGGTGCTCGGGGGTGCCGGCGAGCAGGACGCCGGAGGCGCACACCTCGACCTCGGTGCCGCCGAACTCGCTCAGGCCGGTCTGGGCGACCTCGCCGCCGAGCGCCTGCGCCATGGCCTGGAACCCGTAGCAGATGCCCATGACCGGCACACCGGCCTCGAACAGCTTGGGGTCGACGAACGGGGCGCCCGCCGCGTACACGGACGAGGGACCACCGGACAGGATGATGGCCGCCGGGTCCTTGGCGAGCATCTGCTCCACCGTGAACGTGTGGGGCACGATCTCCGAGTACACCTTCGCCTCGCGCACCCGGCGCGCGATCAGCTGGGCGTACTGCGCGCCGAAGTCGACGACGATGACCGGGCGGGGGGTCTGGGGCTGATTCTCTGGCTGACCGGAGGTAGCGGTGGCGGGTGACGTCACGAGCACAAGTCTATGTGCCGGGCGGCGGCCCGGCGCCTCACACCGGTGTTACGTCCCGCACCTCGCCGTCGGCCCGGTCGCGGCGTCGGCCCGGTAGCGCGTCACCACTCCGCGAACGAGCCGTCGGCGTGCCGCCACACGGGGTTGCGCCAGCGGTGACCCTCCACCGCGCGCTCGCGCACGTAGTCCTCGTCCACCTCGATCCCGAGGCCCGGGCCCTGCGGGATCGCGACGGAGCCTGCCTCGTACGCGAAGACCGCCGGGTCGACCAGGTAGTCCAGCAGGTCGTTCGAGGTGTTGTAGTGGATGCCGAGGCTCTGCTCCTGGATCACCGCGTTGTAGGCGACGGCGTCGAGCTGCAGGCAGGCCGCGAGCGCGATCGGGCCGAGCGGGCAGTGCGGGGCGACGGCGATGTCGTAGGCCTCGGCCATGGCCGCGATCTTGCGGACCTCGGTGATGCCCCCGGCGTGCGAGAGGTCCGGCTGGATGATGTCGACCACGCCCGACGTGATGACGTCCTTGAAGTCCCACCGCGAGTACAGCCGCTCGCCGAGCGCGATCGGCGTTGCCGAGTTGCGCAGCACGTCGGCGATCCCGTCCACGTGCTCGGTGAGCACCGGTTCCTCGACGAACATCAGGTGGTACGGCGCCAGCGCGTCGAGCAGCACGCGCGCCATCGGCCGGTGCACCCGCCCGTGGAAGTCGACGCCGATGCCGATGTCCGGGCCGACGGCATCCCGCACCGCTGCGACGTTGGCGACTACCTTCTCCACCTTGTCGCGTGAGTCGAGGTACTGCAGCTCCTCCGGGCCGTTCATCTTGATCGCCGAGAAGCCGCGCTCGACAGCGGCCTTGGCCTGGGCCGCCGTCTCGGCGGGCCGGTCGCCGCCGATCCAGGAGTAGACCTTGATGCGGTCACGGACCCGGCCGCCGAGCAGGTCGTGCACCGGGACGCCGAGCGCCTTGCCCTTGATGTCCCAGAGTGCCTGGTCGATACCGGCGAGCGCACTCATGTGGATGCCGCCGCCTCGATAGAACCCGGAGCGGTACAGGACCGTCCAGTGCTCCTCGATCCGCCGGGGGTCCTGGCCGATCAGGTAGTCGGAAAGCTCCTCGACGGCGGCCGCGACGGTCGCGGCGCGTCCCTCCAGCACCGGTTCGCCCCAGCCCACCACGCCTTCGTCGGTCTCGATCTTGAGGAAGAGCCAGCGGGGCGGGACGGCATAGGTCGTCATCGACGTGATCTTCACGGCTTGCCTCTCAGCTTTTTTGCTTGTGTTGTCGTTGTGCTGTGGGGGTCGGACTGCGAGGACTAGGCCGTCGCGGCGGACCAGATCCGGACGAGCTCGGCCGCCCGCGTGCCGACCACATCCGGTGGGTCGCCCGGGCGGTAGAGGGACGTGCCGATGCCCGCACCCGCGGCGCCCGCGTGTGCCCAGCTGCTCAGATTCGCGGCGTCGACACCGCCGACGGGTACGAGCGCGGTGCCTGCCGGCAGAACGCTCGCCCACGCCCGCATGCCGTCGATGCCTACCGCCGAGCTGGGGAAGAGCTTGATGGCACGCGCGCCCGCATCGAGCGCGGTGAACGCCTCGGTAGGCGTCGCCGCCCCGGGATAGCTCTCGAGGCCGAGCCGGACAGTCTCCGCGACGACGTCGGGCCGGGTGTTCGGCGAGACGATGAGGGAGGCGCCTGCGTCGGCGGCCCGGCGGACGTCGTCCGGGGTGAGGACGGTGCCTGCCCCGACCCGGCGGTCCGCCGGGCCTGCCGCGCGGATCCGGCGGATCGACTCGAGCGGGTCCGGGGAGTTGTACGGCACCTCGACGGCGTCGAACCCCGCGGCGAAGATCGCCTCCGCCACGGCGACGGCCTCGCCGGGCGTCACCCCGCGCAGGATGGCCACGAGGCCTGTGGGGCGGGAGGTCATGCGGGCTGGCCCTTCGCTGTCGGGTTGCCTGGTGACGTGCTCGCCGAGGTGACCCCCGACGTCGCCGACGGGCGTACGGCAAGGCCCGCGTCGAGGGCGATGCCCCACAGCCCGCGGGCCGCGGCGTCCTCCCCGACGGTGCGGACGGAGGCGCCACCCCGCTCCAGCGCGAAGCGGTAGCGGTGCTCGGTCGCCGGTGGCCCGCAGAGCGCGACGACGCCGGCCGCGGTGCCGCGCAGCATGTGCCGCACCTCGGAACCGACCAGCAGGCCGGAGACGTAGTCGGCGATCTCGGTGGGTTCGAGCCGGCCGGCGAGGGCGAGCGGCCGCGCCGTGAAGAGCAGCGCGGCCAGGCCGCGCTCCTCGCCGCGGGCGTCCTCGGCGTCGAGCCCGCGGGTGAACGCTTCAGTGACCTCGGTACCTGGTTGCCCCGTCGCGAGCCGCGCGAGGATGCTGTCCCGCATCAGCAGGCCGTAGAGCTCGCCGGTCATGGCGGTGGTGAAGCCCGTGACGCGGGTGCCGTCGAGGCGCACCCACTTGGAGTGCGTGCCGGGAAGGACTACCGTCGCCGGACCCTCGGCGACCTCAGCCAGCGCGCCGACGAGCTGCACCTCCTCGCCCCGCAGCACGTCCGGGTCGGGCCGGTCGACCCGCAGGCCGGGGACCAGGTGGACCACGGACTCCCCCGCGGGCACCACCGTCAGGTGCTGCGCCAGGTCGCCGAGATCCGCCGGGACGTCGAGGTAGCCGGCCTCGGCCCAACCGTGGTTGGACCCCGCCATCCCCGCGCACAGCACGGGCACCCCGGGGTGCTCATCGATCCAGGACCGGCACAGCCGCCGGAACGTGTCCTCGAACGCGAGCGCCCGCACCCGGGCCGATTCGGATCGCCCGGAGATCGTGAGGGCGCCGTCGGCCGTCCGGATGCTGTCGAGCACCGCGCCCGTGCCGTCCAGGAGCCAGGCGCGAAACGTGGTGGTTCCCCAGTCGAGTGCGACCAGCGCGGCGTCGCGCTTCGGTCCGTCGTCAGCCATGTCCTGGACGGTAGGAGCAACGTCCCGACTATGCGAACCACGTCCCTATTATCGGGATACGGTGAAGTGGTGACCGGCCCATCAGTCGCCCCCACGTCGTCCGCGCTCGACGCTCCGGGCACGCACGTCCGCGACGAGATCGCCGCGGCTCCTCCGGGCACCCAGACGCTCGCCCGCGGCATCGCCGTCGTCAACGCGGTGGCCCGTGGCAGGACCCGGCTGCGCGAGATCGCGGAGGAGACCGGAGTCGGCCGCAGCACCACGCATCGCCTGTTGCAGCTGCTCCTCGCCACGGGCTACCTCCGCCAGCTCGACGACGGTGCGTACGCGCTCGGCCCCGCCCTGATCGAGCTCGGCTACCAGGCGCTGCAGGAGAATCCGGTGACCTCCATCGCGGCGCCCGTGCTGCGCACGCTGGCCGAGCGGGTCCACGACACCGTGCACCTCGCGATCGAGGACCGGGGGCAGGTGCTCTACCTGGACAAGATCCCTGGCACCCGCGGGGCGGTCATGCGCTCGCAGATCGGGCACCGTATGCCGTTGACCCGGACCGGCATCGGCAAGGCGCTGCTCCTGGACAGCCCCGGCCGCTGGAGCGAGCGGTTCCTCGCGGAGCGGCCGGTCACCGCCGGGCAGGGCCTCGCGCAGGACGTCCTGACGGTCGACGCGTTCGTGCAGGTCATGCGGGCGTCGGCCGGCCGCGGGGTGGCGTTCGACCTGGAGGAGAACGAACCAGGCATCCTCTGCGTCGCGGCGCCGGTTCGGGACACGTCCGGCTCGATCGTCGCGGCCATCAGCATCACGGCGACCCGGCCCTACATGCCGCCGGAGCGCCTCGAGACGCTCGCGCCCATCGTGCACGACGCCGCGGCCCGGATCTCGGCGGGCCTGGGCTGGCGGTCGGGCTGAAGGTCCGCGCCTACCCAGGGATCAGGCCCGGAACCCGCATGAGTTCGGGCCCGATCCCTGGGTAGGCGGCCGAGGAGCAGCAGCCGAGGACTACTCGTGCTGCCAGCTGTGCCAGAGCTTCGCGTACTCGCCGCCCGCCGCGACCAGCTCGTCGTGCGGTCCGATCTCGGTGATGCGGCCGCCGTCGAGCACCGCCACACGGTCCGCGTCGTGCGCGGTGTGGAGGCGGTGCGCGATGGCGACCACAGTGCGGCCCTCGAGCACCGCGTTGAGCGAGCGCTCCAGGTGCCGGGCCGCGCGGGGGTCCAGCAGCGACGTCGCCTCGTCGAGGACGAGCGTGTGCGGGTCGAGCAGCACCAGCCGGGCGAGCGCGATCTGCTGCGCCTGGGCCGGGGTGAGCTTGTACCCGCCCGAGCCGACCTCCGTCGCGAGACCGTCGTCGAGCGACTCGACCCAGCCGTGGGCGTCGACCGCCCGCAGCGCGTCCATCAGCTCGTCGTCGCCGGCGTCGATCTTCGCGAGCCGCAGGTTCTCCGCAAGCGACCCTACGAACACGTGGTGCTCCTGGGTCACGAGCGCCACGTGCTTGCGCAGGTCTTCCAGCGGCAGGTCCACGAGCGGGACGCCGCCGACCTTCACCGTGCCGCCGGTGGGCGGGTGGATGCCGGCCAGCATGCGGCCGAGCGTCGACTTGCCCGAGCCCGAGGGCCCGACGATCGCCAGCCGCTCCCCCACCCGCAGGTCGAGGTCGATGCCGTGCAGTACGTCGGTGCCCGCCCGGTAGGCATAGCGGACGTCGACGCCGCGCACCTCCTCGTCGACCGGTACCGCGTCGCCCGCCGTGCGGTCGGCCGGCACCAATCGGACGCCGATGATCCGCGACAGGGAGGTCGCGGCCACCTGGATCTCGTCGAGCCAGAAGATGAGCTCCCAGATCGGCCCCTGCAGCTGGTAGGCGTACATGACGACCGTGGCGACCATGCCGATGGTCACGGTGCCCTCGGACGCCAGGAACGCGCCCCAGACGAGCACAGTGATGGGCGCGAGCATGAACGCGAAGTCCACACCCGGGAACAGCACGGTCCGGAGGTTGAGGGTGCCGAGCTCCGCCTCGAACGCCTCGTGCAGGTCCTCGTCGCCACGCGTGGTCCGCCGGCGGCCGATCCTGAGCGCGTCGATGGTGCGTGCGCCCTCCACCGACTCGGTGACCGTGCCGTCGAGCCGCGCGTACGCGGCGGACTCGCGCTGGTAGGCAGGCGTCGCCCGCTTGAGGTACCAGCGCGCCACCGTGACGAGCACCGGGACACCCACGAACATGCCCAGCGCGACCAGCGGCGATACGATCATGCTCATCACGACCGTCAGCACGAGCGTGACCACGGCGATCACCAGGCGCGGCACACCGAATCGCACCGCGTTCTGGATGCGGCCGACGTCCCGCGTGGTGCGGGCGATGAGGTCGCCCGTGCCCGCGGTCTCGACGGTGGACAACGGCAGCGCGGTGACGGTCTCGACGAACTCCTCGCGCATGTCGGCGAACACCGTCTCGCCGAACACCATGGCGCGCCGCTGCGCGAACCGGGTGATCAGCGCCTGCAGCACCACGGCGGCGGCCGCGACGAGCACCAGGTTGCGCGCCACCTCGACGGTGGTCCCGTCGATGACCGCGTCGACGAGCTTCCCCAGCACCAACGGACCGACCAGCCCGGCAACGGCGGCCACCGTGTTCGCCACGGTGATGACGACCAGCGGCGCCCGGTGCCGCGCGAGCAGCCCGCGCGTGTACCGCCAGGTCTCCGCGGCGTCCGCGATCGGCAGTATCTTTCCGGTGCTCATGCCGTGCCTCCTTCCTGTGCGTTGGCGGTGTCCAGCAGCTCGTCGAGCTCCAGGTCGAGGTCGTCGTCCAGCGACCGGCCCACGACCCGGCGGTAGCGGGCTGCCTCACGCCCGCCCTCCGCGGTGGTGGGCAGGTCCAGCAGCTCGCGATGCGTCCCGTGCGTGACGACGCTCCCGTCCTCCAGGAAGATCACGTCGTCCACGTGGTCGAGCACCAGGGGGCTCGCCGTGACGATCAGGGTGGTCCTGCCACGACGCCAGTCGGTGAGCCGCTGCGCGATGCGCGCCTCGGTGTGGGCGTCGACCGCCGAGGTGGGCTCGATCAGCATCAGGATCTCGGGATCGGTGAGCAGCGCCCGGGCCAGCGCGACCCGCTGCCGCTGGCCGCCGGACAGCGAGCGCCCCTTCTCCGGGATCTCGCCGTCGATACCGTCGGGCAGCGAGTCCAGCACGTCGTGCGCGTCGGCGATGTGCATGGCGCGCAGCAGGGCCTCGGCGTTCGCCGAGTCCCGTACGTCGAGCTCGCCCGCGAGCCTGCCCGAGAACAGCGACGGCGTCGCGTCCGCGACGACTATGCGTTCCCGCAGCTCGTCCTTGTCGAGCTCGGCCAGCCGGACGCCACCGAGCGTGACCGGGGTGCCGACCTCGCCCGCGTCGTCGAACCGGCCCATCCGGATCGCCACGTCCGCCGACTCGTCGGGGTCCGCACTCACCAGGGCGACCACCCGACCGGGCCGGAGCGTGACGCCGGACGTCTCGTCGACCAGCGGGACGTCGGCAGGCGGCATCTCCGCGGTCGAGGCGTCGGCGCCGGTGGCCGGGACGACCTGCAGCACCTTGATCACCTTGCCCGCAGCGACGTGCGCCTTGGTCACCACGTTCACCGACTGCACGAGCAGGTGGACGGGCCACGACAGGAAGGACGCGTACCCGTAGAACGCGACGAGCTGACCAGTGGTGATCCGCCCCGCGATGGCCTCGACCGCGCCGAGGTACACGACGAGCGCGATGAAGAGCCCGGGCAGCAGGATCTGCAGGGCGTCGAGCACGGACTGGGTGCCCGCGACGTCGACACCGGTCTGGCGCACCTTCTGCGACTGCGTCCGGTACCGGCCCGTGAAGACCTTCTCACCGCCGATGCCGCGCAGGACCCGCAGGCCGGAGACGGTGTCGGCGCCGAGCGTGGTGAGCCGGCCCTGTGCGTCGCGCTGCTCCTTCTGGCGCTTCTGCAGCGGCTTGACCAGCAGGGCGAGGATGGCGGCGACCACCGGGAGCCCGAGCGCGATGACGAGGCCAAGGGTGAACGACTGGTTGAGCATCAGCACCACGACGATGCCGTAGGTGGCGATGCTGCCGATCGTCTGAGCGGCGATACCGAAGATCTCACCGATGCGCATCGTGTCGTTGGCGACCGACGACACCACCTCACCGGTGGGCAGCTCCTTGGTGATGTTGTGCCCTGACCGGGACACGGTGCGCGTCACCAGCTGGGACGTGCGGAACGCCGCCTGCATCCACGCCGCGATGTCCCACCGGTGCCCGATCGCGTTGGCCGCGATCCACACCAGGCCGACGCCGAGCATCAGACCGGCCCAGCTCCACGTGGTCCGGTCGAGCCCCGATGCGGAGGCGCTGTCGATGATCCGCCCAAGGAAGAACGGCTGGAAGGCGCTGCAGGTGAAGCCCACCACGCCGAACAGCATCGCGACGAGCAGCACCCGGACCTGCTTCCGGGCAAGCCACAGGAGCAGGGTGAGTGGTCCGCGCAGCGGCGGGGTGCCGGGATCGGCAAGGGGGAGGGAGCGCACGACCAACACCGTACGGAGGACCACTGACATTGATCCACGCTTTATCCGGACGGTGGCGTCGACGGCAGGGACCACCCCCGGAAGAGGCATATCCTCGATGGTTGTGAGTACCCCTCAGACCACTCCCGACATCTCCGCCGAGGCCGCGGCAGTCGCGATCCGCAAGGCCCGCGGCGCCATGGCCCGCTACCGCTTCATGGCGCTCGTCACCGGTGTCATGCTGCTGATCCTCTGCGTCGAGCTCGGCATCAAGTACGGCCTGGGTGCCGTGACCGACGTCGAAGGCGTCATGCCGTTCATCGCCTGGGTGCCGTTCGCGCACGGCTGGATCTACGTCGTGTACCTGGTCACCGTCGCGGACCTCTGGTCGAAGATGCGCTGGGGCTTCGGCCGCCTGGTCACGATGGTGATCGCCGGCGTCGTCCCGGTGATGTCGTTCGTGCTCGAGAAGAAGATCCACACCGAGGCCGAGACGAAGCTCGTCGCGCTGGAGAAGCGCTACCTGGCCTGACGCGGCTCGGCGCGCAGGCGGGGACCGAGCAGCCCGAGGATCTCGCCGCCCGGCTCGTCCTCGTCCGGCAGCATCTCGACGAACGCCGCGGTGACGAGCTCGTCGACCTCGGGGGCGGAGCCGAGCTCGGCCTCGAAGAAGTCGAGCACCGCCCGCACCTCCGCCGCGGGGTCCGGAGCCGCGGAGGTGAACAGCCGAAGCGCCTCGGCCCGCTCTTCCTCGGTCCAGTCGTCGTCGATCTCGAGGGACGCCCCGCCGGTGAGCAGAGCGACCTCCCGCTCGGCGACGTCGCTGAGGAACGGGTGCACAAGCACCTCGTCGTGGTAGCCGTAACGCTCGGCGTCGGCGAGCGGGCGGAGTGCGGGCACCGCCTGGAGCAGCCGGTCGAGGAACGCGGCGACCGCCGGCTCGTTCCGGTGGTCACGGTCCTGGTCGAGCGCGGCCCGCACGCGCGGGCCCAGCCCGTCGGCGATCTCCCCGCCCGGCTGACCGGGCGACGGGACGTGGATCAGGTACGCGCTGACGATGTCCTCGCCGACGACCGGCGGGCCGGCCTCCAGCAGCGCGCCCAGCGCGACCATCGCCTCGCGAGCCGCCAGGTCACCGGCCTGTACCCGCGCCATGAGCTCCGCCGAGACGAGCTCCATCACGAACCCGTCGGTCATCAGGTCGACGTCGAGACCGGCGTCCAGCCCGGCCCGTACCTCGCTCCCCGCGACCTGCCGGGCGAGCGGCACGGCCAGCACGGTGTGCTCCAACCAGGCAGACCCGGTCCAGGGTCCGGTCCACGATCCGGTGTCGCTCATCGTCGTCCTCCAGGTTCGGCGCCTGTCACAGATAGCCATCCTTGCGCACCCCTGGGCACCCGGACGGCGAGCGTGGCGCACCTGGTTCAATGCGAAGGTGAACGCCTACGACTTCGACGCCCTCACCGCCGAGCGGCTGCGCGACAACGGCAGCCTCAAGTGGACGGCCTTTCCCGACAAGATCGGGGCCTGGGTCGCAGAGATGGACTTCCCGGTCGCGCCCCCGATCGCCGCCGCGCTCCACGACGCCGTGGACCGCAGCATGTTCGGCTACCTCCCGCGGCACCTGGTGACGGGCACCGCCGAGGCGTACGCGGCGTTCGCCGCCGACCGGTACTCCTG
The DNA here is from genome assembly GCF_040639635.1 of Promicromonospora sp. NPDC023805. NCBI lineage: Bacteria > Bacillati > Actinomycetota > Actinomycetes > Micrococcales > Promicromonosporaceae > Promicromonospora > Promicromonospora sp. NPDC023805. The sequence goes on from NZ_JBFAAH010000002.1 coordinate 161,762, forward strand.
GACGGTGGACCCGGCACGGGTGCGCCCCGTGTCCGACGTGCTGACCGCGCTGGTGCACACCATCATGCACTTCTCGCGCCCCGGTTCACCGGTCATCGTGCCCGCCCCCTCGTACATGCCGTTCCAGACGCTGCCCGGCGAGCTGGGCCGGGAGCTCATCCAGGTCCCGATGCTGCGCGACGCCGACGGCCGGTACACGTACGACCTGGACGCGCTCGACGACGCGTTCCGCGCGGGCGGGCACCTGCTGGTGCTGTGCAACCCGCACAACCCGATCGGCCGGGTCCTCGAGCCCGACGAGATGCTGGCCGTCGCGGAGGTCGTCGACCGCCACGGCGGGCGTGTCTTCGCCGACGAGATCCACGCCCCGTTGGTCTACCCGGGCCGCCGGCACGTCCCGTACGCATCCCTGAACGAGACGACGGCGGGCCACACCCTCACCGCGACCTCGGCCTCGAAGGCCTGGAACCTGCCGGGCCTCAAGTGCGCGCAGGTCGTCCTGTCCAACGACGCGGACGTGAAGCTCTGGAACGAGGCAGGTGCCGAACGGATCGAGGAGAGCGCGTCGACGCCGGGCATGCTGGCCAACCGGGTCGCCTACACCGAGGGTCGGGACTGGCTGGACGACCTCGTTGCCTACCTGCACGGCAACGTCACGCGGCTGGGTGAGCTGCTCGACGGGACCGGGATCGGCTACCGCGCGCCCGAGGGGACGTACCTGGCCTGGCTGGACTGCCGGGGGCTGGACCTCCCGGGCGGACCCGCGAGCGCAGTCGCGCACTTCCGCGAGCGGGCGGGCGTCGTCCTGGTCGACGGAAGTGAGTGCGGCGACGCCGGCCGGGGTTTCGTGCGGCTGAACGCGGCGATGCCCCGCGCGGTCCTGGAGCAGGCGGTGGGCCAGATGCTGGAGAGCGTCAAGGGCTGACGGTCACGCGGACGGCAGTCCGGCGATGCCCGTGTCGGCGTCGGTGGGCTCGCCGCCGCGGCGTCCGCCGGCCATCTCGTCCCGCACCAGACGGATCCACAGGAGCACGGCGAACCCGCCGAACACCCACCACTGGAGCGCGTAGAACACGTTCTGCAGGTTGGCGCCCGACCCGCCGTCGATGGTGGGTCGCGGCAGGGCAGCGACTCCCCCGCTCTCGGGCGAGCCCGGCCCTCCGTTCGCCACGAGGTAGCCCGTGTAGATCGGCCCGCCCCACTCGTTGACGAGCGCGCTGAGGGCGATCTGCTCGGTCTGCCCGTCCACCACGGCGGCGCTGCCCGACGTCGACTCGCCCACCTGGAGCCAGCCCGTCAGCGTGACCTCGCCCTCGGGGAGGGTCAGCGCCTCGGCGTCGGCGGGTGCCGGCACCCAGCCCTGGACCACTGCGAGCACCGGCGCACCGGAGAGATCGGCCCAGGAGGCGCCGCCCGTCCCGTCGTCGGTCACCCGGAAGGGGGTCAGGACGAGGTAACCGGTGTCCCCGTCCAGGACGCGGCCGGGGACGAGCAGCGGGCCGGAGTCCTCGAACTCGCCGGCCACCCGGACCTCGCGCCCCACGAGCTCGCCGGGAAAGCTTTCCTGCGGCGCCAGCACGTCACCCAGCCACGACGGCCCGGCGGCCACGGCCTCCGCGGCCTGCTGCTGCGCGGCGAGCTCGGCACGCTCGTACGCGCGGTCCAGCTGCCATGCGCCGAGCCTGCCGCACACGAGGGCCGCGAGCACGAACACCAGCAGCAGGCCGATCATGCGGGGCTGCCGGGCGACCTGGAGGAAGGTGCGGCGCTCGGGGTGCGCATCGGCGTCGGACGCCGTCTGCGTCGGTGTGCTGGAGGCACTGACAGGCATGAAGTCAACGGTAACCGCCCACCGAGGTGTCAGAAGCACAGGTCACCCCTGTGGACCCGACGTCTGACATCTCACACACCCAGGTCCGGACGGTCCTATCGCGTGCCGAGCAGTTCTGCGTTCGAATGAACGAACAGACAACCCGGCACAGATCCCGCACGTAACTCCCGTAGGAGCGTGAGCGATGACGACCACAGCACTCCCCGACTCCCCCACCACCGGATGGCACGCCACCGGCGTCGCCGAGCTGGAGCCCGCCGAGCTGGAGCGCATTCACGCATGGTGGCGGGCCGCGAACTACCTCTCGGTCGGCCAGATCTACCTCCTCGACAACCCGCTCCTGCGCGAGCCGCTCACCCGGGACCACGTCAAGCCCCGGCTGCTGGGCCACTGGGGCACCACGCCCGGCCTGAACTTCCTGTACGCGCACCTGAACCGCGCCATCAAGGAGCGGCAGCAGAAGACGGTCTACGTCACGGGCCCCGGCCACGGCGGGCCGGGTCTTGTCGCCTCGGCCTATCTGGACGGCACCTACTCCGAGGTCTACAGCGACATCACGCAGGACACCGAGGGCGTGAAGCGCCTGTTCCGCCAGTTCTCCTTCCCCGGTGGCATCCCCAGCCACGTCGCGCCCGAGACACCGGGCTCGATCCACGAGGGCGGCGAGCTCGGCTACTCCCTCAGCCACGCCTACGGCGCGGCCTTCGACAACCCGGACCTGCTCGTCGCGGCGGTGGTGGGCGACGGCGAGGCCGAGACCGGACCGCTCGCCACCTCCTGGCACTCGAACAAGTTCCTCAACCCTGCCGAGGACGGCGCGGTGCTGCCGATCCTGCACCTCAACGGCTACAAGATCGCCAACCCGACGGTGCTCGCGCGCATCCCCGAGGAGGAGCTCCGCGACCTCATGGTCGGGTACGGGCACAAGCCGTACTTCTTCGAGGGCGGGTACGACGAGGGCGAGCCGCCGCTCGAGACGCACCGCCGGTTCGCGGCCCTGCTCGACGAGGCGCTCGACGAGATCGCCGCGATCAAGGCGCGTGCCGCGCAGGGCGACCTGAGCCGCCCCGCCTGGCCGATGATCGTGTTCCGCACTCCCAAGGGGTGGAGCGGCCCGGCCGAGATCGACGGCAAGAAGACTACCGGTTCGTGGCGCGCGCACCAGGTGCCGCTCGCGAACGCCCGCGACACCGACGAGCACCTGCGGGTGCTCGAGTCGTGGCTGAGGTCGTACCGCCCGGAGGAGCTGTTCGACGACGACGGCCGGGTGCTGCCCGAGATCTCCGAGCTGGCGCCGGACGGCGACCTGCGGATGAGCGCGACCCCGCACGCGAACGGCGGGCTGCTGCTCAAGGACCTGCGCCTGCCCGACTTCCGCAAGTACGCGGTGGACGTGCCGGTGCCCGGCGGGTCGTCGTCCGAGGCGCCACGCGTGCTGGGCGAGTGGCTCACCGACGTGATCCGGCTCAACCCCCACAACTTCCGCATCTTCGGCCCGGACGAGGTCGCGTCGAACCGCCTGCAGGCCGTGTACGACACGACCGACAAGCAGTGGAACGCCGAGTACATCGGGCCCGAGGTGGACGACCACATGGCCCGCGCGGGCCGCGTCATGGAGATGCTGAGCGAGCACCAGGTGCAGGGCTGGCTGGAGGGCTACCTCCTGACCGGCAGGCACGGGCTGCTGACGAGCTACGAGGCGTTCATCCACATCATCGACTCGATGTTCAACCAGCACGCCAAGTGGCTCAAGGTCACGAACGACATCCCGTGGCGGCGCCCGATCGCGTCCTTGAACTACCTGCTCTCCAGCCACGTGTGGCGGCAGGACCACAACGGGTTCAGCCACCAGGACCCCGGCTTCATCGACCACGTCGTGAACAAGAAGGCCGAGATCGTGCGGGTCTACCTGCCGCCGGACGCCAACACCCTGCTCAGCACCTACGACCACTGCCTGCGCAGCCGCCAGTACGTGAACGTCGTGGTCGCGGGCAAGCAGCCGGCGCCGAACTTCCTCGACATGGAGTCCGCGATCGAGCACTGCACGCGCGGTCTCGGCATCTGGGAGTGGGCGGGCACCGAGAAGGCGGGCGAGAAGCCCGACGTCGTCCTGGGCTGCGCGGGCGACGTGCCGACCATGGAGGTGCTCGCCGCCGCGGACATCCTGCGCCGCGAGCTGCCCGACCTGAAGGTGCGCGTCGTCAACGTCGTGGACCTGATGCGGCTGCAGGACGCGTCCGAGCACCCGCACGGTCTCAAGGACTCCGAGTTCGACGGCCTGTTCACGAACGACCGGCCGATCATCTTCGCCTACCACGGCTACCCGTGGCTCATCCACCGCCTGACCTACCGGCGGGCGGGTCACCCGAACATCCACGTGCGCGGGTACAAGGAGGAGGGCACCACGACGACGCCGTTCGACATGGTCATGCTCAACGACCTCGACCGGTACCACCTTGTGATCGATGTCATCGACCGGGTTCCGTCGCTCGGCAGCGCACAGGCCGGACTGCGTCAGCGCATGCAGGACGCGCGACTTCGTGCGCGCGCATGGACCCGGGAGCACGGTGACGACATCCCCGAGGTGCGCGACTGGGTCTGGCCGGACGCCCAGGACCTGGCGGACGGCGGCCAGGTTGACGCTACGCTCGGCACCGGTGGAGACAACGAGTAGCAGCAGATCTCGCCATGCGAGATCCGGCGTCATGCGAGATCCGACGCCTGCGAGATCAAACAGAGCGAACACGGAGCCACATGTGACCGGCGCAACCCGCAGCATCGTCATCGCGAGCCCGGAGGGCGAGAGCGGAAAGTCGACGGTCGCGCTGGGAGTCCTCGACCTGCTGGTCCGCAAGGGCCAGCGGGTAGGGGTCTTCCGGCCCGTGTCACGCGCCGCCGAGACCGAGGACCCGAGCGGCGAACGCGACCACGTCCTCGAGCTCCTCCTGGAGCACGACGGCGTCGACATCGCCTACGACGACGCGGTCGGCGTGACCTACGCGGACCTGCACGCCGACCCCGAGGCCGCACTGAGCCGCATCGTGTCCCGGTTCCACGACCTCGCGGCACGCTGCGACTCGGTGGTGGTGCTCGGCACCGACTACACCGACGTCGCGGGCCCCACCGAGCTCTCGTTCAACGCGCGTATCGCGGCGAATCTCGGTGCCCCCGTGCTGCTCGTGGTCTCGGGCCGTGAGCGCACCCCCGAGGACATCCGCGCCCTGGCCGACGTGAGCCTCGCCGAGCTGGCGGCGCACCACGCGCAGGCGATCGGGCTGGTCGTCAACCGCGCGGACACCCACAGCGCCCTGGACGTGCGGACCCTGCTGGCCGAGGCGCAGCCCGACCTGCCCGTCTGGACGATTCCCGAGGAGCCGTTCCTGCAGGCCCCGACCGTCGGCCAGCTCCTGGAGGCCGTCGACGGCACGCTCGTCCTGGGCGACCCCGAGCTGCTGGGCCGCGAGGCGCTCGAGCTGCAGGTCGGCGCCATGAGCTTCGAGCACCTGCTCGAACGGCTGACCGACGGCGCGGTGGTCATCACCCCGGGCGACCGGATCGACCTGCTGATCGGGCTGCTCGCCACCCACATGACGCCGTCGTTCCCGTCGCTGGCCGGGATCATCCTCAACGGCGGGTTCTACCCGCGGGGCCGCCCGGCCGAGCTGCTGGAGGCGATGCGCCCCAAGCTGCCGATCATCACCACCGAGCTCGGCACGTACCGTGCGGCCCGCGCCGCGGCGGAGACCCGCGGCCGGGTGGACAAGGGTTCGGTGCGCAAGGTCGAGACGGCCCGCGCCCTGTTCGAGCGGAACGTCGACTCCGCGGCGCTCGCCGCCCGCCTCGACCTGCCGCGGCCCGAGGTGGTCACGCCGCTCATGTTCGAGTACCAGCTCATCGAGCGGGCGCGCGCCGACCGCCGGCACATCGTGCTGCCCGAGGGCTCGGACGACCGCATCCTGCGCGCCGCGTCGACGGTCCTGGCCCGCCACATCGCGGACCTCACGATCCTGGGCTCCGCCGAGTCGGTCCGCGCCCGCGCCGCCGAGCTGGGCCTCGACATCGAGGCCGCCCGCGTCCTGTCGCCGCACGACCCCGAGCACGTGGAGAAGTTCGCGGCGGAGTACACCCGGCTGCGCGCGCACAAGGGCATGACCGTCGAGCGCGCGCGGGAGATCGTCACCGACGTCTCCTACTTCGGCACGATGATGGTGCACCTCGGCCTCGCCGACGGCATGGTCTCGGGCGCCGCCCACTCGACCGCCCACACCATCCGGCCGTCGTTCGAGATCATCAAGACGAAGCCGGGCACGTCGTCGGTGTCCTCCGTCTTCCTCATGTGCCTCGAGGACCGGGTGCTCGTGTACGGCGACTGCGCCGTCATCCCCGATCCGACGTCGGCCGAGCTCGCCGACATCGCCATCTCGTCGGCGGCCACCGCCCGGCAGTTCGGCGTCGAACCGCGCATCGCGATGCTCTCCTACTCCACCGGCACGTCGGGCACGGGCGCCGACGTCGACAAGGTGCGCACCGCCACCGAGCTGGTCCGGGAGCGCATCACCCAGGCCGACATGGAGCTCGACGTGGAGGGCCCCATCCAGTACGACGCAGCGGTGGACGCCTCGGTCGCCGCGTCCAAGCTGCCCGGGTCCGACGTCGCCGGGCGCGCCACCGTGTTCGTCTTCCCCGACCTGAACACCGGCAACAACACCTACAAGGCGGTGCAGCGGTCGGCCGGTGCGGTCGCCGTCGGCCCGGTGCTGCAGGGCCTGAACAAGCCGGTGAACGACCTGTCCCGCGGCGCGCTCGTCCAGGACATCGTGAACACGGTGGCGATCACGGCGATCCAGGCCCAGACCAAGGAGTCCGAATGACCACAGTCCTCGTCCTCAACTCCGGCTCCTCCTCGCTGAAGTACCAGCTGGTCGACCCCGCGTCGGGCGAGGCGCTCGCCGGAGGCATCGTCGAGCGCATCGGCGAGGCCGGCGGGAGGGTCAAGCACGAGGCCAAGGGCAACGAGGTGGTGCGCGACCTGCCGGTACCGGACCACGGCGAGGCGCTCCGGATCGTCATGGGCCTGTTCGACGAGGTGGGTCCGTCCCTCGCGGAGGCGGGCATCGCCGCCGTCGGGCACCGGGTGGTGCACGGCGGCGAGGTGTTCAGCGCCCCCACCCTGATCGACGACGACGTCGTCGCCGGGGTGCGCGATCTCATCCCGCTGGCGCCGCTGCACAACCCGGCCAACGTGACGGGCATCGAGGTGGCGCGCGAGCTGCTGCACGTGCCCCACGTCGCCGTGTTCGACACGGCGTTCTTCACGACGCTTCCGAAGGCGGCCTCGACGTACGCGCTGGACCGCAAGGTCGCCGCAGAGCACGGCGTGCGCCGCTACGGGTTCCACGGGACATCGCACCAGTTCGTGTCGTCGGCGGTGGCCGAGCATCCGGCCGTCCTCGCCAAGCTGGCAGCCGAGGGACGCGGCCCCGAGACGCTGCGCCAGGTGGTGCTGCACCTGGGCAACGGCGCGTCGGCGTCGGCGGTGCTGGGTGGCGCGCCGGTCGACACCTCGATGGGCCTGACGCCGCTCGAAGGCCTCGTCATGGGTACCCGCTCCGGCGACCTGGACCCGGGCATCATCTTCCACCTGGTGCGCGGCGGGATGTCGGGCGACGAGGTCGACACCCTGCTCAACAAGCGTTCCGGCCTGCTCGGCATGTCCGGGGTAGGCGACATGCGTGAGCTGCGGAAGCTCGTCGAGAGCGGTGACGGGGACGCGCGCCTCGCGCTGGACGTCTACCTGCACCGGCTGCGCAAGTACGTGGGCGCGTATGCGGCGGTGCTGGGCGGTATCGACGTGCTGACGTTCACCGCCGGCGTCGGCGAGAACGACCACCGCATCCGCTCGGGGGTGGTGCGCGGGCTGAAGTTCCTCGGCCTGACCATCGACCCGGCAGCCAACGAGACCCGGTCGGACGAGGCACGCGTGATCTCGGTCCGGAAGCCGGCCGAGCCGCACCCGTTGGTCGCGCCGCCCTCGCTGGTCGAGCCTGTCGAGACCCCCGCCCAGACCCCCCTCGTCATGGTCGTCCCGACCAACGAGGAGCTGGCGATCGCGCGCCAGTCCGCCGCCCTGACCGCCTCCGGATGAATTGTCGCCCGGTTCGGCCAGCCGATGGCCGGGCATCGTCCAACCCGATCCAGACATCGCCCCGGGCGTAACTTGACCCACTGTCGTCCCCCTCTGCGTCCGGAGCCTCTAGCGGCCCGGACAGACGGGGCAACTCAACCTTGGGCTGGACGACTGGCTCCCCCTCACCGCCGTGCAGTCCCGCCAACCAGCGCGGTCTCTTGTGAACCAACGGGCCGCAACCGAATGATCCACTCGGTCTTCGATTCAGGTGGGTTGAGCAGCCCTGGAGGATTTGAATTCGAGGTGTATACGGTCATCCGTAGAGCGCCGTGTCGAGGTCGGGGGGACGAACGATGCGCTCACCCTCGGCGAAGTAGTTCATCGGCGCGGTTGCGCGGCACGAGGCTCCCTGCAACGCCTCGACGGCATGCGCAGACTTCCGAGCGTCGAAAAACAGCAGGTCGCCGGGACGCATCGACAATGCCACTTGGACGTCATAATCCCGGCCGAACAGCAATCGGCCACCGAGGCTGGCCGATGCTGGGGAGAGTACAAGGAGGCCGGTGAACGGGTTGCTGTCGTAGTGCCACTCGTAGCGACCGCCTGCGCCCTCGAGAAGGTTGACGTTGGCGCCGTTCACGATGTTGGGCGACGGGATGAGGTCTCGGCCAAACACCCGCTGGGCAATCTCACGGAACTCATTCTCATAGAGGCTCTGCAGCCTGGGAATGTGCTCGGCAACACCCACACCGTCGAGGAGGCGGTACTGGATCTCCGAACCAGCATCCTCAAGGCTCGTCGATGTCCCTCCGATCAATCGAGCGTCACGCGCGTGCTCGGCAGTCCCGTCAAAGAAAACCTGGATGTCGTCATTCGTCAGGATTCCGAGTTCGATCACGTTGGTTGCGAAGAAGAGTTGAGGCAGCATGCGCAGTCTCCCGGCCGGTCTAACTCGGGTTCTGGGTCAAGGGCTTTGCCATCTTCTGGAGTTGTTCGAACTGCTTTCGCATCCGGCGAAGGTCGGCGGGAAGCATCGTCACGTCGCCTCGCGCTTCCCCAAAGGGATCAAAGCGATCCTCAAGCCCGACCCTGCCGTTGAAGTCGAGAAATCCCTCGCCAAGGCTTCGTAGCAAGTTTGGGTCGTATCGCTCGACATGCTCCAAACGAACCCAGAGGCCACGAAGTGGCACCTCAGACTCGTCGGTGTGCGCGACAATTGGCGGGATCCTGACGAATTCGGCAATCCGACTCGTCGGCACGATAAAGATCCTTGTGACGTCTACTCCGCGCTCCGCAGCCTTAACGTTCGCCTCAAGGAAGTTCGTCTCGAGATCAGAGTCGTTCCATTCCTCTTCCGACGACATAGATACGGCGTGCACGTATTCACCACGCTGAGTCTGGCCGAACTGGCGGAACAACCACTCATAATAATCGCCGGTCTGCAGCGTCGGAGAGCGCTTATCGATCGCGAGTGCCCTCATGCGATCGTGCGCCTCGGCGACGATTTTTGACTTTACAGATTCGAATTCCACCTCAGTAATCGAGGCATATCGCTGAACGATCGAGGCGAATGGCTCATAGGATGCCGTGCTGCTGATATCGACATAACTCTCGACCTTGCGGAGTGGAGCAAGCTCACTCTCGACCATACGTTCGATTGCGCTCCGTTGCACCGAGAGGAGAAGTCCACCAATCAGAGCACCGACACCGAGAGCGAGTCCCGCTGAAGAGTTGGCGAAGAAGGCAAGGTTGGCGACTTCAATCACCGCACCGGCGATCCCGCCAATTACGCCCTCTGCTATCGCGACCCGTCGGGAGGAGGTGGGCGCCATGTCAGTCACCCTCTGGCGTCGACTCCGCCTCGAATTTCGAGATTGTGTCAACACCGGTGTAGCCGCCATCGACGGTGATCACTGACCCCGAAACGAAACCAGCCTTCGGTGACAGAAGAAATTCGATCACGTCGGCCACCTCGCTCGGCGACCCGAGGCGGCCCAGCGGCGTGATCCCCCGGGACATCTTGAAGACCTCGTCGGTATCCATGACACCACCGATCCAGCCTGGGGCCACCGCGTTCGCGCGGATGCCACGCGCACCAAGATTGTTCGCAAGCGTCATGACCAAGTTGTGCGCGGCTGCTTTAGTTGCCGCGTAAGCCGCCGCGCGGAACGACCCTCTGAATGCCTCGGTGCTGGTGACGATTGCGATGGACGCACCGTCGTTAAGGAGCGATGGGTAGCCCGAGAATAACTGCATCGGAGCTGTGAGGTTGTGAGCGAGCGAGAGATTCCACTGGGCAACATCAAACGACCCCAGATCCTCCATCTGGAAGTACATGTTCGCATAGACCGCTCCATCAAAGCCCATGTACTCTCGAGCGAAGGCGTCGACGGCTGACGAGTCAGCGCAGTCAAGTTCGACAAACGTCACCCCCGGCTTACTCTCCACAGCCCCGCGATTTTCTCCGGCCACTTCCTCAGAATAGGTCGCAACAATTTCGTGGCCGCTCTCCGCGAGCGCAACAATCAGAGCGCCGGCAACAGCGCCGTCCGCACCCACAACGAGAATCTTCATCTCTAACTCCTCATTCATTGGTCAGTTCACCTTCAGGCCGAGGACACACACGGTATGTGCCCAATCGGGGCGGATGATCGTAAGCAGGCGATCGAAGGTATCGCGGACAGGAGTCCCCGAACCGCCCCCGAGCACAGTCAAGCCGCGGATCCAACGGAGAGCCACATGACGACGAACGATGCGCCGCAGATCACGAGAGGAGTAGAGCCATGCCGGGATGCCTGAGGCTGGGGGCATCTCAACACACCGAGGACGGTAGTCGACTACACGCGTACCTGCGCTCGGTCCCGCCACCTGTGCAGCCACTCCGTAGAACATTAAGAACAGCACCCCGCCTGCCCGAAGGACGCGTACAGCCTCAGCGAGCGCCAGATCGAGATCCTCGACGTGAGAAAGCGACCCATAGGTCGAGACCACCGCATCGAAGACTCCGTCCGCGTAGGGCAGCGCGGTCGCGGAGCCAACACGAAAGTCAGCACCAGGATGTTTCGCTCGCGCAACTGCAACCATCCGCGCAGCAATATCGATCCCCACATAGTCGCAGGGCGGGAGAAGTTCGAGCGCCTTCCCAGTTCCGCACCCAATGTCGAGGACTCGGCCGCCAGCGGGAAGACTCTCGGCAAGGAGCCGAGCCACCATCCGATCCTCACGTTGAAACGGCGGACCATCGTAGGCGTGGTCATAGGCGTCGGCGATCGCGTCGTAGGACACCGAAACCGACGCGAACGAATCGGCATCATCGCGGGCAGGCAACATCACGTCCGGCCCCGCCGGCAGCGCACGTAGACCTCATTGTCACTGATCCCCAACACTGAGCTGGCTCTGCGGACTCGGACGACAAACGCTCCCATTTCGCCGCGTTGAGGTCAAGGATGAGATCCGAGGCTCTCGCGGGGGCCAGCGCGATGAGGTTCTGGACGCCCGTCGTCACGAAAGAGGCGAGCACACCGACCAGCAGGTAGACCGCGCCCATCACGAGAGCGAGCCACTGGGATGCCCCGAGTGTGCGTCGAGGGCATGCTGCGCTCGCTCGGCGTTCCCGGTGAGCGTGTGCGCTCATGATCCGAAATCCGTGTCGTTCGAGACTTCGCGCAGTTCGCGCACCGTTTAGGTGACTATCGGCGCGGAATCACGTTCAAACCGTATGATACCGAGTTCCATACTCCTCAAACCGAGGTAGTCGAAGCCGAAATAAGCGTCGGAGCGAAAGCCTACTAAATGCTGAGAGGTAGATATACACATCCGGCCGCAACGCTCGATGAATCTCAAACATTGCCGCAGCGAGATTGAGGCTGTGCCAAATAACCGGAAAGCGATATCGAACGAACTCGCCGACACATGGACAAGGCGTTACATGTTTGCTTGGGTGATAGTCCGTAAGCCGGTCCGGTTGCGAATCAACCTCACGGTTTATGCCGCCAAATCTACTCCATGATATTCAATGAACCCCCATACCGAGTTCGCCATGTAGAAGCCGAGGCCAGTACTGCAGCCAAGGCCCAAAACAGCCGAAACTTGACCGAAGGTGAGGCGAGACAACCGGCCAGCGACCAGCTCGTTCTCCATTTCGCTCCACCAGTCGCCGTGCAGTGAATCGCATCTCGGAGCTATCGCACTCCAGAAAATTTCGGCGCGAATGGCCCACGGGGATCTACTATGCAGAAGCGGGATATCAATTCAATGTTCCAGAAAACCAGTGCCCGCGCTTACTCATAAATTGGATCACGGCGGGTTGCTCCATCACATGGTCCGCGAAGGCCTGCCAGCCGGGACGAGCCTGCTTGGGAACGGAGCCTTCCTGCGCCTTAAAGTTGTCGATTACATCAACCACGAATTCTATCAGCGCCTCAAGTTCCGACTCGTCCATATCATCCGGCGGCACTGGTGCGCCATCGTAGATGTACTTCCTGAGCTTTGGGTTGGATATCATGAGCTCGTCAAGCTTTAGAGAATTTGCTATTAGGCCCTGATATACTTGGCTTTGTAGGGATCTCCTCAGTCGAACAATTTGAATTGTGAGACCGACGAGTCCTCCTAGTGAAACGGTAATGCCGACAGTAGTTGCGATTACTTGTAACACGGTACCAACTGACGTCATAGCTGGAGTATACCGGGAGGCAACCATCTTAGCGGGACATTTTACTCGCGCCAGGCCCAATATGCAGGGTCACAAACGTCACCGTCGATCAAAGACGGGGGCGCTGAACACCTCGCCGCCATGCACCACCGGACGCCCGACGGCGGCGCCTCTGCGGAGACGGGGTCTGCGGGGGCGCCGTTGATGATGGTGGTGCTGCCGACCAACGAAGGGCTGGCGATCGCCCGGTTCGCAGTGGAGATGGTCTCCGCGGAGTAACACGTCAGGCGCACATGGCACAGGCGGTGGCCAATCCGACCCAGAGAGAGGAGTGCGCCTGGCACCGCTCCCCTATACGCTGCCTGTAGGTTCGTGCACGCACCCTCAGAGGAAATGGATGGCGCCATGCTGACCGAGGTGACCCTTGAGAACTTCAAGAGCTACGGAGTTCGACAGAGCCTCGACCTCTCGTCTATGACTGTGCTGGTCGGCGCGAACGCTTCCGGGAAGAGCAACGCCATTGAAGCGATCCGATTCCTGTCGTGGCTCGCCCAAGGTCAGAGCCTCGGATCGATCCAGTATCAGGTGAATAGCGCTGACAAGGTTGTCCGGGGCGTGGCGTCCGATCTTGCCCGGCGAGGTTCAGAGAAGTTCGTTCTAGGCTGCCGGCTCGGCGTCGACGAGTGGAACGATCTGCAGGTAGCCCTGGAGCATCGCCCCGATGGATTTCACATCGTCGGGGAGACCGTGACCGACACCAATCAACACGTGCCGCTCTACGACCTCGACCAGCCCTCGGAGGGGCGCAACACCGAGGCAGGCGTCGGCTACAACAACTTCTCCCGTGGCGGGAGAAAGCCACACATCCGAGTAAGCGATCAGCACGCGGTGTTCACCCAGCTCGTCTCGGGCGCGCCGGTCGCGGCAGGCCATAAAAAGTCTCGGACCGTCATCCCAATGACCACGCGGCGTTATGAGGACGCACTCTCGCGAGTTCTCTTCCTAGATCCCGTACCCGCGAAGATGCGTGAGTACGCCTTTCCCTCCGAGGCTCGCCTGATCGGGGATGGATCGAACATCTCTGCCGTCCTCTACAACCTGTGCACATCCACGCCGGAGGCAAAGAACGAGGTCCTGAACTTCGTGCGTTCCCTGCCCGAGCAGAGCATCGCCGACATCGAGTTCCTTGAGGAACCGCGTGGAGGGCGGATGCTTCAGCTCGTCGAGACGTTCGGCAAGGTCCGGACCAAATATGACGCCTCGCTACTCTCGGACGGCACCCTCCGTGTCCTGGCCGTGGCCGCCGCGATGCTCTCGGCCGAGCACGGCAGCCTCGTGGTAATCGAAGAGATCGACAACGGCGTTCACCCCAGCCGTGCCAGAGACCTCCTGGAGCGGATCCAGCAGGTCGCCTCCGAACGCGGGCTGCGTGTACTGCTCACCACGCACAACCCGGCCCTCCTCGATGCACTCCCTCTGAAGGCAGTGCCTCGGGTCGTGTTCTGCTATCGCGACCCCGACGACGGTGACAGCCGTCTCGTCACACTCGAGGAACTTGAGACCTATCCCGAGCTCGTTGCCCGTGGCCCACTCGGTCGTCTCCTCACGGCTGGCGACCTGGATCGTGCAGCCAAGCGTCTCAGTACCTCTCGTCCGTCGACCCGTGACTGGCTACGTGAACGGATCGGTGCCGCGTAGTGCGCGAGATCCTCCTTATCGACACATCCGTCTACCTAGTGCTACGCCGAGTTCCGGACGTCGATCTTGACGACGCTGCCGTCCTCCAACGCATAGACACGATGGGTGACACCACGAGCCTTCTGCTCCCCATGGCAACTGTGTGGGAGACGGGTAACCACATCTCGCGCCTGGCGAGCGGTGGACTGCGATATCAACACGCGACCGCGTTTGTCGAGGACGTGAAGGCCGCGATCAGCGGCGATGCGCCCTACGCCCCGACGTACTTCCCGGACCCGGACGGCTTCGTCACGTGGCTCGCAGCATTTCCCGCCCACGTGAAAGCGAACAAGTCGCTCACGAAGCTCGGTGAGGGCCCCAGCCTTGCCGATGTGTCGATCATCAAGGAGTGGGAACGGACCTGCGACCTCAACCAGGGCAGCACCGTCGCCATCTGGTCTCTCGACGAAGATCTCGCTGGGTACTCCCGCGCTGGGTGGAGGCCCTGACAGGCCACTCGGGTCGCCAGGGACCGACGGCCGAGGCTTGACGCCCACGGTGCCGCGGTGGAAGATCGCCTCCAACCATGTTGACGTCATCATGGTTCAGCAACGAGCAGAGTGTTGACGTCAACATCCGCATCGCACGTCCTGACATCGCACCGGCGCGAGAGGAGGGCTCACAGATGAGCTCGTTACGTAGGAAAGCAGGACGACGGCGCGCAGGCGTCGTCATGACGACGAGCGCGCTGCTCGCGGCCGGGCTGGTCCCGACGACTGCGACCGCCCAGCCCGACGCCCCGGCCTCGGGAACCTCAGCCACGAGCGCAGCGGGGGTGACAGTGCGCCCGGACCCGTCGTACGCGGGCGAGCCCTTCGAGGGCTGGGGCACGAGCCTCGTCTGGTTCGCCAACGCCACCGGCGGCTACCCCGACGAGATCAGGAACGAGCTCGCCGACATGCTGTTCGGCGAGAACGGCATGAACCTGAACATCGCCCGGTACAACATCGGCGGCGGCAACGCCCCCGACGTCCCGGACTACCTGCGGGCGGGCGCCGACGTCGAGGGCTGGTGGAAGGCGCCCGACGGCACCACCCGCGAGGACGTCGACTGGTGGGACCCGGCGAACCCGGACCACTGGAACCCGGACGCCGACGCCACGCAGCGCTGGTGGGTGGACCGCATCAAGGACGACATCACGCACTGGGAGACGTTCAGCAACTCCCCGCCGTGGTTCCAGACCGTCAGCGGCTACGTCTCCGGTGGGTTCAACTCCAACGACGACCAGCTGAAGCCCGAGAGCATCGAGGACTTCGCCGCCTACGTCGTCGGCGCGACCGAACGCCTCGAGGACGCGCACGGGATCGACGTCGACACCATCGACGCGTTCAACGAGCCGAACACTGACTACTGGGGCACCAAGCTCGGCGCCGACGGCAACCCGACGGGCGGCCGCCAGGAGGGCGCCCACATCGGGCCCGCGCTGCAGCAGCAGGTGATCCCGGTCCTCGCCGACGCCATCGGCGGTTCGACGACGGACGCCGCGATCTCCGCGATGGACGAGACGAACCCCGGCAAGTTCGCCACCAACTGGAACGCGTACCCCGACGCGGTGCGCGACCAGGTGTCCCAGCTCAACGTGCACACCTACGGCACCGGGCAGCGCACCACCGTGCGGGACATCGCCAAGGGCGAGGACAAGCCCCTGTGGATGAGCGAGGTCGGCGGTTCCTGGTCGACCACCGGGCAGAACTTCGAGTCGATGGAGTCCGGCCTGGGCAGCGCGCACCAGATCATGGACGACCTGCGCGAGCTCGAGCCGTCCGCGTGGGTGTTCTGGCAGCCCGTCGAGGACTACGACAACATGGCGCCCGGCGGCGAGAGCCCCGAGGGCGGCAACTGGGGCGAGATCCAGATCCCGTTCTCCTGCACCGCTGAGGACACGCTGGAGACCTGCCCCATCTACACGAACACCAAGTACTGGGTCACCCAGAACTTCACGCACTACATCACGCCCGGTGACCGCCTGATCGGTGTGGACAACACCGACAGCACCGCCGCAGTTTCCGCCTCGGGCTCCGCTGCGACCGTCGTGCACGTCAACGACACCACCGCGGACCGCGACGTCACCCTCGACCTCTCCGGCTTCGGGAACGTCGCGTCCGGCGCGACCGTCACCCCCGTCGTGACCAGCGTCGACGGATACCTCGTCGAGGGCACGCCGGTGGCTGTGCAGGACGCCGCCGCGACGCTCACCGTGCCCGCGGAGTCCGTCACGACGTTCCTGGTCGACGGTGTCTCCGGCGTCGCGGACGACGCCCCGCTGGCGCAGGACGGCCACGTCTACCGGATCGACGGCGTGCAGTCCGACCTGTCGCTGGCGCCCGACGGCGACGGCGGCGTGCAGATCTCCACCGACGACCCGGCAGCGGCCGGGCAGCTGTGGACGCTCACCGACCTGGGCGCTTCCGAGGGTTCCGGAACACACCGCACGCGGTACGCGGTGACCAATGTCGGCACCGGTGAACAGCTCGCGGTCACCGCTGACGGTTCCGCGGTACTCGTCGGCTCCCCCGCCGACCCCGCCGACACCCCGGACACCGCACGCTGGGTGCTCTCCACCACCGGGGACGGTACGTACACCCTGGTCAACGTGGTTGCGCGCACAGTGCTCGAGGTGGGCGGCGAGGCACGTGCCGACGGATCGCCCGTCGGCACCTACCTCGCCAACTCGAACGCGAACCAGCGCTGGGCGATAGTCGACGAGACGGTGCTGGGCACCACGCCGGTCGACGCGTTCACCCGCCCGGGGACCACCCCCGAGCTGCCGGAGACCGTCACCCCCGTCTACCCGGGCGGGGCGCGCGGCGCGCTGCCCGTCACCTGGGACATGCCCGGGGCCGACACGTGGGCGCGGGCCGGGATCGTCGAGGTCACCGGCACGGTGGCCATCCCCGCGGGCGGCACCGTCGAGGCCACCGCGACGGTCGTCGTCGACGTCCTGAAGCGGACCCTGCCCGCCCAGGGCGCCGCCTACATCGGCGGCTCCGCCGAGCTGCCCGCGACGGTCACAGCGATCGCCGCCGGCGGCGCTCGCGTGGAGCGCCCGGTCACGTGGGAAGAGGCGCCCGACGGCGCGTTCGACAAGATCGGCGCCGTCGAGCTGAAGGGCATCGCCGACGCCGGCGACTCGAACACCCTGCCCGCGATCGTCCGGGTACTGGTCGCCGAGCCCGGCGAGGCAAACGTGGCCCTCGCGGAGGGCACCACGGCGTCGGCCACGTACGCCGAGCCCGGCTACCCGGCCGAGAACGTCGTCAACGGCGACCTGGACGACAAGGGCTGGTCCAACTGGCGTTCCGGCACCAAGAACCCGCAGGACACGCTCACCGTCACGCTGCCGACGGAGCGCGACGTGACGCGGGTCGTCACCCGCTTCTTCCGCGACGGCGGCCACCTCAGCTGGGCGCGCACTGTGGCGCTCGAGGCCCAGGTCGACGGCGTGTGGCAGGCCGTAGGAGACCCGGTCCCGGTGACGTCCGACGGCGCCGCGCCCGTGGTCAACCTTCCTGCGGACGTGCGCGCCGACGCCGTCCGGGTGGTCATGACCGCCCAGGACAACGTGCACATGATCGTCAGCGAGATCGAGGTTTTGGCGAAGGTGCCCGGTGAGGCCTCACCGCTCTGGGTGGCATCGACGAAGTACGCCGCCGGCGCCGAGGTCTTCCACGACGGGTCCTTCTACCGGGCCACGTGGCGCACCAAGCAGGAGCCGGGCGTCTCGGCGCACGGCTCGTGGCAGGAGATCGTCCGGGCCGGGGACGGCACCGCCGTCTGGACCGCATCGCGCATCTTCAAGGCGCGCGACGTGGTCGTGCACGACGGGGACAAGTACCGGGCGACGCGGATCACGCGTGGCGAGGAGCCCGGCGGCCGGCACAGCCCGTGGCGGCTCATCAGGTCCTGACCTGACCGGCGCGAGCGCTACGGCCCTGACTCGACGTACCTGGTACGTCGAGTCAGGGCCGCAGGCCTGTCTGACCGCCGACCGGCCCGCGTTTAGGCTCGCCCCGTGACCCTCTTCATCGACCCACCTGCCTGGCCCGCGCACGGGACCGTGTTCTCCCACCTGGTCTCGGACGGGTCGCTGCAGGAGCTCCGCCTCTTCGCCCGGGCGGCAGGCGTGCCGGACCGCGCGTTCGACCTGGACCACTACGACGTTCCAGCGTCGCGGTACGACGCGCTCGTCGCCGCCGGCGCGGTGCCCGTCGAGGGCGGCGACCTCGCCCGGCGGCTGGCTGCCTCCGGCCTGCGGGTCTCGGGCGCCGAACGGAACCGCGCCAAGCGGGCGGCGCTCCTGATCCGCTGGGCCGACCTGTGGGCCGACCCGGGCCTGGCGTACCAGGCCGGCGAGGACCTGGTGGACCGCTGGCGCGAGCCGCACCGGGTCTACCACTCGACGCTGCACCTGGCGACGGCCCTGGACGCGCTGGACTCGACAGCCCCAGAGAGCGGGCTCTCCGAGCGTGCCCTCTGGCACGCCCGCCTGGCCCTGTGGTTCCACGACGCGGTGCACGACGGCGTCGCGCAGCGGGACGAGGAGAGGTCGGCGGCGCTGGTCGCCGAGCTGCTCGGCCCGCTCGCCGGGTCAGGCGTCTCGGCCGACGACGTCGACGAGGTCGCGCGGCTGGTCATGGTCACCGCGAACCATGACCCCGCGCCCGACGACGTCGTCGGCGGCCTGGTCAGCGACGCCGACCTCGCGGTACTCGGCGCCTCCCCCGCCGGCTACGCGCGGTACACGCACCAGGTCCGCGCGGAGTACTGCGACGTGCCCGACCAGCTGTTCCGCGCAGGCCGGTCGCAGGTGCTCCGCACGCTCCTGGACGGCGGCCCGCTGTTCCGCACCGCCCCCGGCGTCGCCCGCTGGCAAGCCGAGGCGGAATCGAACCTCCGCGCCGAGCTGACGGCCCTGGCAGCGTGAAGGGCGGCCGCGTGGTCGGCAAAGCGTCAGGTGGTCGGCAGTCCGAGCTGCCGATCTTGTGACGAGTTGCCGACCACGCCCCTGCCTGGACGCAGTAGCGTTCTCCGCGTGACTCCCCTCAAGGTCGCCGCCATAGTCGCGGGTGTGCTCGCCGTCGCCTTCACGGTCCCCGTCGCCATCGTGCAGGGCACCGGGCACGTCAGGGTGCGGCACGAACCAGGCGAGATCGAGAAGACGGACGCCGTCATCGTGCTCGGCGCCGGTCTCCGCGCCGACGGGACGCCGTCGACCTACCTGCGCCGTCGTGTCGAAGGCGGCGCCGAGCTCTACCGTGCGGGCATCGCACCCACGGTGATCCTGAGCGGCGACGCGCACGACAACGCCGACGGCACCCGGTACGACGAGCCAGGCTCGATGCGCGCCTGGCTCCTGGACAACGACCTCGGCGTCCCCGACGACGCGATAGTGCTGGACCGCGAGGGCTTCAACACCACCGCCACGTGCCGGCGCGCCCATGACCTGTTCGACGTGCGCACCGCCGCCGTCGTCACCCAGGACTACCACCTGCGCCGCACGCTCTACTCCTGTGTAGAGGCCGGGCTGGATGCCGTCGGGGTGGGCGTGAGCGCCGAGAGCGTCCGGCCGGCGCAGTGGGCCTGGTGGCACGTGCGGGAGCTGCCCGCGAGCTGGAAGGCGGCGGTCCGCTCCTTGGCCCGCCGCCGGCCCCGCTGACCGGTCAGCGCCGGATCACTTCTTCTTCGGTGTGACCCAGAGGTGGATGGTGCCCTCGACCACCACTGTCCCGTCGGCGAGTACACCCCGGACGCGCACCGGCAGGTCCCTGTCGTCGCCGTCCCAGTGCGCCTGCTCGGTCTCGGCCACGCACCTGACGTCGCCCGTCGACTTCGCGAGGTAGGACACCTCCATACCCTTCGGCAGCCAGCGCTTGTCGTCGGGCACCGTGGCCTCGGCGAGCGAGCCCATCGCCATCTCGAGCCCGTTGCAGACCGCGATGGCGTGCACGGTGCCGATGTGGTTGCGGTTACGCCACCGGTTGGGCACCACTACCTCGCCGTAGTTCGGCCGCATGTCGACCACCTTCGGGGCGAAGCTGCCGAAGTACGGCGCCTTGAGGGAGTAGACCAGGGAGAAGATCCGCTTGCCCAACAGCCCACCGATGACCGGCAGTGCGTTGGCGGACTTCCAGAAGGCATGGAGCTGCGTCGTCATGCGCGCGAGCGTACCCGGCCCGGTGACGACCGTTCACCTCACGGCATGCGCAGTCTGCGCATCGCCTCCAGAGCAGTGGTCAGCACCCGGCTCGGGGTATCGCCGCCCAGGGCGTACAGGCTGTCGAGAGTGGCTCCGAACCGGGCACCCCGCGACGTCACGACCGTCTGCTGCCGGGTGAGGCCGTCGATCGACGCCGCTCCGTGCCTGCCGCCAAGGCCGGAGGCCTTCCAGCCACCCATCGGCGCGGAGACCGAGCCCCAGGTCATCGTGTACCCGTCGTTGATCGCCACCGAGCCCGCCTCGACCCGTGCGGCGACGCGGCGCGCCCGGCCGACGTCCCGCGACCAGATCGCGGAGTGCAGGCCGTACTCGGTGTCGTTCATGACGGCGATGGCTTCCTCGTCGCAGTCGACGCGCGAGATCGTCACGACCGGCCCGAAGGTCTCCTCGCGTGCGACCACCGCCTGCGCAGGAACGTCGTCGAGCACCGTCGGGGCGTAGAAGTACGGGCCGACGTCGGCGCGGTGCACACCGCCCGCGAGCACCCGGGCGCCCCGTGCGAGCGCGTCGTCGACGTGTGCCGTCACCTTGTCGAGCTGTGCGGCGGAGGTGAGCGACCCGACCTCTGCCGAGTAGTCGAGCGCCGGGCTGAGCCGCAGGTTCCGCACGGCACGCACGAACTTCGCGACGAACTCCTCCGCGACGGCGGTGTGGACCACCAGGCGCTCGACGGACACGCACAGCTGGCCGGCGTTCGAGAAGCAGGCCCGCACGATGCCAGGGACTGCCGCGTCGACGTCGACGTCGTCGGTCACGTAGAGCGCGTTCTTGCCGCCCAGCTCGAGCGTGGCGCCGATGAGACGCTCGCCCGCTCGCGCGGCGACCTTGCGGCCGGTGGCGGTGGAACCGGTGAAAGCTATGTGGTCCACGTTCTCGATCAGCGCCTGGCCCACCTCGGGGCCGCCGGCGACGACCTGGAAGAGACCCGCCGGCAGGCCGGCGTCGTCCAGGGCCTCCGCGGCCCACAGAGCGGTCAGCGTGGTCTGCGGGTCCGGCTTGAGCACCACTGCGTTGCCGGCCAGGAGCGCGGGCAGCGCCTCCGAGAGGGCGAGCACCAGCGGGTAGTTCCACGGCGAGATCGCGCCGACCACACCGACGGGCCTGCGGTGCACCTGCGCGCCGACGAGCACCGGGACCATGCCAGGGACCCTGCGGGACGCGAGGTAGCGCGCGCCGCGCACGGCGTAGTGCCTGGCGACCTGCGCGATGTCCGCGATCTCCTCGAAGGCGGCACGGCGCGACTTGCCGGTCTCGAGCTGGATCAGGTCGAGCGCCTCGGACTGCCGTTCCAGGACGATCCGGCCGAGCCGCTGGAGGACCCCGGCCCGGTCACGCACCGGCACGCGGGCCCAACTTCGCTGCGCCACGCGCGCCCGGACGACGCACGCGGCGACGTCCTCGGCGGAGGAGACGGGAAACGTCACGAGCGGAGCGCCCGTGAAAGGGCACATGGACCGGTGCGTACCCGATCCCTCGGAGGTTGCGATCCGAGCCACGAGCGGGGCCATGACCCCTGGCTCGAGGACAAAAGTCCCCTGCGGGTGCTCTGGGTCGAGCACACCGCCGACCGCACCACTAGCCGCTGCGTCGGCTGCTGCGTCGTCGATCATGGCGCCCACCCTACGCACAAAACCCTGCACCATGTATTGATGGGTGTGTGAAACTAACTTTCACAGCAGGGTCCTCATAGCGCGTTCACCTCGCACGACGCACTTTCAGGCGGACTCGACCCAGCGCCCCAGAACGGTGCATTCCTGGTCGGTGTAACCCAGCCGACCGTAGAAATCGAGCACATCCGTGTTGGTGGTCCGCACCATGAGCTGGATCTTGCGTGCGCCGCGTGCGACCAGCCACGCCTCGGCGGCGACCACTGCCGCTCGGCCCAGGCCGGCGCTCCGCAGGTCCGGCGCGACGGCCACGTAGTAGAGCCAGCCGCGGTGCCCGTCGTGGCCGGCCATCGCCGTGGCGGCCACCCTGCCGTCGGCCCGCGCGACCAGGAGCGTCGAACCGTCGCTCGCACGAGCGTCGGCGATGTCGACGTACGGGTCGTTCCACGGCCGGGTCAGCCCGCACGTCTTCCACAGCTCGACCACCTGGTCGACGTCGGCGTCGGTGACCTCGACGAACTCGCCGTCGGCAGCGGGTGCCGCGGCGAGGACGGGCGCGAGCGCCTCGCCGTCGGGGAGCACGCTCACCGTGGCTGGTACGGCGACACGACGACCTCTACCCGCTGGAACTCCTTGAGGTCGGAGTAGCCGGTGGTGGCCATGGCGCGGCGGAGCGCACCGACGAGGTTCAGGGTGCCGTCGGCCTGCTTGCCCGGCCCGAAGAGGATCTCCTCGAGCGTGCCTACCGAGCCGACCTCGACCCGCTCGCCGCGCGGGAGCTGCGGGTGGTGCGCCTCGGGGCCCCAGTGGAAGCCCTGGCCCGGCGCCTCCGCCGCGCGCGCGAGCGCGGCGCCGAGCATGACGGCGTCCGCACCGCAGGCCACCGCCTTGACGACGTCGCCGGAGTGACCCACGCCGCCGTCGGCGATGACGTGCACGTACCGGCCGCCGGACTCGTCGAGGTAGTCGCGGCGCGCCGCTGCGACGTCGGCCACCGAGGTGGCCATGGGCGCGTGGATGCCGAGGCTGACGCGCGTGGTGTGCGCGGCGCCGCCGCCGAACCCGACGAGCACGCCCGCCGCACCGGTACGCATGAGGTGCAGCGCCGCGGTGTAGGTGGAGGCCCCACCGACGACGACAGGCACGTCCAGCTCGTAGATGAACCGCTTGAGGTTGAGCGGCTCGGCGTTGCCGGAGACGTGCTCCGCCGAGACCGTGGTCCCGCGGATGATGAACAGGTCGACGCCCGCGTCGACCACCGTCTTGTAGAACTCCTGGGTGCGCTGCGGGGTGAGCGCACCCGCCACCGTCACGCCGGCCGCCCGGATCTCCTTGAGGCGTTGCGTGATGAGCTCGGGCTTGATCGGCTCCGAGTAGATCGCCTGCATGCGCCGCGTCGCCTCGTCACCTGGCAGCGCCGCGATCTCGGCGAGCAGCGGCTCGGGCGACTCGTAGCGCGTCCACAGCCCCTCGAGGTCGAGCACGCCGAGGCCACCGAACCGGCCCAGCGCGACGGCGCTGCTCGGGCTCATCACGGAGTCCATCGGGGCCGCGACGATCGGGAGGTCGAAGTGGTAGGCGTCGATCTGCCAGCCGACCGAGACGTCCTTCGGGTCCCTGGTGCGCCGGGAGGGCACCACCGCGATGTCGTCGAAGGAATAGGCGCGCCGCCCACGCTTGCCGCGTCCGATCTCGATCTCGTTGCTCACCCGGCAAGCCTACCCATCGCACCGGACACCACGCGCAGGTTCCGGTGATGTGCGGTCGTGGGGCGAGCCACAGTCCTGCCCGCCGTCGACCGAGCCGGACCAGAGTGTCAGTGACCGGTGGCAAGGTTCTCCATGGACGCACCGGACGACCGGGCAGAGCTGGACAACAGCTGGACGACACGGCCCGGAAACCCCGGACGAGCAGGGAGGACACCATGAACGAGAGCTGGATCAAGAGGCCGCTGCTGGGCTTCGACACGGAGACCACAGGGGTCGACGTCGCAGGCGACCGGATCGTCACGGCGGCTCTCGTGCTGCGCTCGCCCGGAGTGGGTACCGAGGTACGCACCTGGCTGATGGACCCGGGCGTGGAGATCCCCGAGGAGGCCGCGGCCATCCACGGCATCTCCACCGAGCACGCCCGGGCCTACGGCGTCCAGCCGAGGGAGGCACTGGAGGAGATGGCGACCGAGCTCGCCACCCACCTGGCCGACGGCGTGCCCGTGGTCGCCTACAACGCGGCCTTCGACCTCTCGCTGCTCGACTCGGAGCTGCTGCGGCACGGGCTCAA
Organism: Promicromonospora sp. NPDC023805; assembly: GCF_040639635.1. Taxonomy (NCBI): domain Bacteria; kingdom Bacillati; phylum Actinomycetota; class Actinomycetes; order Micrococcales; family Promicromonosporaceae; genus Promicromonospora; species Promicromonospora sp. NPDC023805. The sequence goes on from NZ_JBFAAH010000002.1 coordinate 186,212, forward strand.
GACCCTCCCCCAGCGGCTGGGCCGCCCGGTCGAGCCGGTCATCGACCCGCTCGTCATCGACCGCTGGCTGGACCGGTACCGCCCCGGCAAGCGCCGCCTCGGCGACCTGACACAGTGGTACGGCGTCACCTCCGACGGCGACCTGCATACCGCCGAGGTGGACGTGCTCGCCACGCTCGACGTCCTGGAGGCGCTGGCCCGCCGGTTCCCGCAGCTGGAGCGGATGCCCCTGGCCGACCTGCATCAGCAGCAGATCGGCGCGCACCGCCAGTGGGCGGTGAGCTTCAACGAGTGGCGTCGCGAGCAGGGCCTCGTCGGCCCTGGCGCATCCGGCGTCTGGCCGGTGCAGTACTCGGCCGAGCTCTGAGCCACGGCCGCGAAGTAGAGCGCCTGTCCCGTATCCGCACGGTGCAACCCGTGCGGATACGGGACAGGCGCTCTACTTCGCGGCCCTTTGGCTCAGAAGCCGCTGTAGTTCGGCGACTCGACGGTCATCTGCACGTCGTGCGGGTGGCTCTCCTTGAGCGACGCCGACGTGATGCGGATGAACTTGCCCTCGGTCTGCAGCTCCGGGACGGTGCGGGAGCCGGTGTAGAACATCGTCTGGTGCAGACCGCCGATGAGCTGGTGGGCCACGGTGGACAGCGGACCCTTGTAGGCGACCTGGCCCTCGATGCCCTCGGGCACGATCTTGTCGTCGCTCGTGACCTCTGCCTGGAAGTACCGGTCCTTGGAGTAGGACTTCTTGCCGCGCGAGGACATGGCGCCCATCGAGCCCATGCCGCGATACGTCTTGAACTGCTTGCCGTTCACGAGCACCAGGTCGCCCGGCGTCTCCTCGCAACCCGCGAAGAGCGAGCCAAGCATCACGGTGTCGGCGCCGGCCACGAGGGCCTTGCCGATCTCGCCGGAGTGCTTGAGACCGCCGTCGGCGATGACGGGCACGCCCGCCGGCTTGCAGGCCAGCGACGCCTCGTAGACCGCGGTGATCTGCGGTACGCCCACGCCGGTCACGACCCGCGTGGTGCAGATGGAGCCCGGCCCGACGCCGACCTTGACCGCGTCGGCCCCGGCGTCGACGAACGCCTGGGCGCCCTGTCGGGTGGCGACGTTGCCGCCGATCACCTGGACGTCCTTGGTGGCCGGGTCGGTCTTGAGGCGCTTGACCATGTCGATCAGCATGCGGACGTTGCCGTGCGCGGTGTCGGCGACGAGCACGTCGACGCCGGCCTCGATGAGCGCGGTCGCGCGCTGCCACGCGTCGCCGAAGTAGCCGATCGCCGCGCCCACCATGAGGCGTCCCTGCCCGTCCTTGGACGAGTGGGGGAACTGCTCGGACTTCACGAAGTCCTTGACGGTGATGAGGCCGGTGATGCGGCCGTCGGGGTCGATCAGCGGGAGCCGCTCCAGCTTGTGCTTGCGCAGCAGCAGCGTGGCGTCGTCACGCGAGATACCGGCGGGGCCGGTGATCAGCGGCTGCGGCGTCATCACCTCGTCCACCTTGGTGGTCGCCCACTCGGCGACGGGCGTGAAGCGCAGGTCCCGGTTGGTGACCATGCCGATGAGCTTGTTCTCGAGGTCGACCACCGGGAAGCCGGAGATCCGGAACTGGCCCGCGAGGGTGTCGAGCTCCTCGAGCGTGGCGTCCGGCCCGATCGTGACGGGGTTCGTGATGATGCCCGTCTGCGTCCGCTTCACGAGGTCGACCTGCTGGGCCTGGTCCTCGATGGAGAGGTTGCGGTGCAGGACACCGAGGCCACCCTGGCGAGCCATGGCGATGGCCATCGCCGACTCGGTGACCGTGTCCATCGCCGCGGACAGCAGCGGAATCTTGAGCGAGATCTCGCGCGTCAGGCGAGAGGTCGTGTCGATGTCCGACGGCGCCAGGTCGGAGTAACCCGGCAGCAGCAGGACGTCGTCATAGGTGAGCCCGAGGAACCCGAACGGGTCGGCCGGCGCGGTCTGGTCCGTCATGCAGCAAGTCTACGACCGGTGCGGCCGCGGATCCTGGTCGGGCAGTGGTACCGGCCCGAGGCGTGCGTCACCTCGCCTTGATGACCGCCAGCACCTCGTGCAACAGGCCGGTGAACGACCGCACGCGCTGCACCGTCGGACCGAACGGCAGGTCCGTCGCCGCGGCGTCGGCCCGCAGGCCCACGAAGATCGGCAGGTCCGGATGGCTCTCGTTCACCGCGTGCACGACGTCGAGGTCGGGCTTGTTCTGGGTGGTGGCCAGGACGACCGCCGTCGGCCGGACCATGGTCACCAGCTCGACCGAACGGTGCGTGCTCGCAGGGCCCGTGACGATCCGCGCCATCGCGCCCTGTGCGGCCAGCGCCGCGGCGAGCGCGTGCGCGGACAGCGGCACCACCTCGTCCGGCGCCGCGAACACGAGCACGATCTTGCGCATGCGGCTCGGGTGGTTGGCCGGCGGGCCACCCGCCTCGACCATCGCCCGCTCGAACTCCTCGGTGTAATGGCGCAGCGCCCGGAGCGCGGCGGTCGCGAGCACCACCTCGGGCATCTCGCCCGGACCGGCGAGGACCGTGCGCTCGGACAGGCGCAGCCACGCCGGCTCGACCAGCTCGGTCCACCACGTCGCCGGGTCCCCGTCGGGGCCCAGCACGAGCAGGCTGTCGCAGGCGGTCCTGCTGTACGCGAGAGCGGCATCGACGAGGGCGGAGACCCGGCCCGACGTCGGCGCCCCGGCCGAGGCGGACCGCGGGCCTGCCATGGCAGGGGCGTCCCCGCCCGTGGCGCCACCAGGAAGCGCCCGCAGGCGTGCCCGGCCGCGCGGCTCTTCCTTCGGCTCGCCGCTCGGCGGCAGGGTCGGGTCCTCGTCGCCGTCCGCACCGGGCTCGGCGGGTGCCTTGAGGGTTCCGACGAACGTCTCGGCGAACTCCTCCTCCGGCTCGTCTCCGTCCAGGTCGCTCTCCACCTGCACGGCGGGCAGCGCGGGCGCCGACCGGGTGGCGACCTCGAGCTCCGCGTCGCCTGCCTCGACAGCAGCGCGCGCGGCGTCCACCGGCGCGACGCCCTCGAGCGTCAGACGGCGCATCACCAGCAGGCGTGCGACGTCGTCCGGGGTATAGCGGCGGTGCGATCCAGCGGTCCGACCCGAGGGGCCGAGCCCGTACCGGCGGTCCCACGTACGGAGGGTGGCTGGCGCCACCCCGAGACGTCTGGCCACTGCGGCGACGGCCAGTCCGGGGCTGGATGCACGTGACCCGCCCGAGCTCTCGGCAGGCCGCGAAGATGTCATGGGCTCGATTCTGCCGACCTGGACCTCTCCGCGCCACTGCGAAACCCGGCGTGCCGCCGATCTCGGTGGAATCCGGTCCAGATCGCACCAAAACCGGTCAGCCCTGGCGCGCTTGCGGTGACCCGATTCGAGCCACCCGCCGAAAAACTGCCCCTTGAACAACTTCTGCACAACTTGTAGGTTGTTCGACATGACGGAGATCTCGAGGCTTCCCGGTCCGGTAATGGAACTGTGGGAATGGCAGTACACAGGAGCGTGCCGCGACGCGGACGACACCCTGTTCTTCCACCCCGAGGGCGAGCGTGGGTCGACACGCCGTAGGCGCGCCGAGGCCGCCAAGGCGATCTGCCGCTCCTGCCCCGTGATGATGCAGTGCCGCGAGCAGTCGCTCCGCGTGCGCGAGCCGTACGGCGTGTGGGGTGGGCTCAGCGAGGACGAGCGCTCGGCCATCCTCGCCGGCAAGTCCGTCTCTGCTTGATGCAGGCATGGCTTGATGCAGGCATGGCCTGATCCAGGCATGGCCTGATCCAGGCATGGCCTGATCCAGTCTCCGTCCGATCCAGTCTCCGCCGTTACAGGCAAGGAAGCCTGATCCAGGCAAGGCAAGGGCCCCGCACCTCTCGGTGCGGGGCCCTCGTCATCTACCTGGAGTGAGCTGGTGTCAGCTCACGACCACGGCGAGGATGTCGCGGGCGGAGAGCACCAGGTACTCCTCACCCGCGTACTTGACCTCGGTGCCGCCGTACTTGGAGTAGATCACCTTGTCACCGACGGCGACGTCCAGCGGCACACGGTTGCCGTTGTCGTCGATGCGGCCCTGGCCAACGGCCAGAACCTCGCCCTCCTGGGGCTTCTCCTTGGCGGTGTCCGGGATGACCAGGCCGGAAGCGGTCGTGGTCTCGGCTTCGAGAGCCTTGACGACGATCCGGTCCTCGAGCGGCTTGATGGGGACCGACACGTCGGACCTCCTCTTTCGTGAGCGGATCGAGAGATCAGCTGCGTGATGGGCGTAAGTGGCTCGAACGTTCGACCGTCCGCCGTCGTCGCGGGTGCCGGCGGGCACGAACGTCTGGGTTCTCCCCCGCGGGCCCGTGAACCGGGTTCCCGCAGCGGTGAACAACCCCAAATCTAGGTCGGCGCTAGCACTCGGTCAAGGCGAGTGCCAATCGGGTGGAGTGGCTCACACTCTGCGGGGCCGCCGCGCCGACGCCACACCGGAATCTCGCCATCTCTACGAAAAGGTTGCGTCGCGCCGCTCGTCACGACCAGGACAAACGTGGAAAGATCTTCCCATGGATGCGGCGATTCTGAGCAAACTGCTCAGCCCCGACGGCTGGGCCTTGCTTGGCGCCCTCCCGCCCTACGACGAGCGACAGGCGATGAAGACAGTGACCGCGCTGCGGGCCAAGGGCGTCGCACCGGACCTCGCGGCCGCGGTGGTCACCCAGTCCAGGCTCCGCACGCGGGCCCGGGCCAAGTTCGGCGACTTCGCCGACGGGATGCTCTTCACCCCGGACGGCCTGGAACAGGCGACACGGCTCCTCGTCGCCGCCCTGCACGCCCGGCGGTACCTCGACGCCGGTGTCTCCGTCCTCGCCGACCTCACGTGCGGCATCGGCGCCGACTCGCTCGCCTTCGCGGGGACGGGCCTCAGGGTGGTCGCCACCGACCTGGACGAGTGCACCGCCGCGATCGCGCAGTGGAACCTGCGCCACTTCCCCGAGGCGGACGTGCGGCATGCCGACGGGCTCGGGCTCGACCTGCGTGCCGAGGGCATCGAGGGGGTCTACGCCGACCCGGCCCGCCGGGTGAGCGGCGGCTCGGGCGCGCGCAGCAGGCGGGTCTTCGACCCGCGCGCCTACGAGCCCCCGCTCGACTCCGTCTGGGCGCTGCGCGAGACGGTGCCCGCCGTGGGCATCAAGGTGGGCCCGGGCATCCCGCACGACGGCCTGCCCGAAGACGCCGAGACCCAGTGGGTCTCCGTCAACGGCGACGTGGTCGAGGCCGGGCTCTGGTTCGGCCCGCTCGCCCTCGACGGCCCCGGGCGGTCGGCGCTCGTGCTGCGCACGTTCACCGACGAAGACGGCAAGGAGCACACGCTGAGCCGCACGGTCCGGGGCGACGTCGTGCCGGACGTCGGCGGCGTCGGACAGTACCTGTACGAGCCCGACGGGGCGGTCATCCGCGCGGGCCTGGTCGGCCAGGCGGCCGCTGAGCTGGGCGGACGCCTCGTCGACCCGACCATCGCCTACGTCACCACGGACAGCCCTGCCGAGCTGCCGTCGGCCCGGCCCACCGACTCGGTAGGAGCGCCGGCACCGATAGCCACCGGTTACCGGGTGCTCGACACCATGCCGTTCGGCCTGAAGCGGCTCAAGGCGTACCTGCGTGACCGCAACGTCGGACGCATCACGATCAAGAAGCGCGGCACCGCGGTGGTGCCCGAACAACTTCGCAAGCAGCTCGTGCTCACCGGGACCGAGGAGGCGACGATCGTGCTCACACGTGTGGCAGGCAACCAACAGGTACTTCTCGTCGAACCGCTGGGAGCCGTATGAGCTCGCCGACCCGCCTCGGATTCGGCGAGTCCCCCCGCTCCACAGTGGGCCTCGAGTGGGAGATCGGGCTGGTCCGGTCCGACACGGCCGACCTCTCCCAGTCCGGCCCGGAGGTGCTCGAGGCCCTCGCACGCACCGCCGTCGAACCACCGCACGGGTCAGGTGGCTACGTCCCGCACGTGGCCGGCGAGTTCATGAAGAACACCATCGAGCTGGTGACCGGCGTCTGCCGCACCGTCGCGGACGCGGGTACCGACCTCACCCGTACCCTCGAACGGGTGCGGACGGTGACCGACCCGCTCGGCCTCGACCTGATGGGCGGCGGGACGCACCCGTTCGCGCGCGCCGCCGACCAGCAGGTCGGTGAGAAGGAGCGCTACGTCCGCATCATGGAGCGCACCGGGGTCTGGGGCGCGCAGCTGATCATCTGGGGGCTGCACGTCCACGTCGGGATCGAGCACCGGGACAAGGCGCTGCCGCTGATGCGCGCGATGCTCACCTACTTCCCGCACCTGCAGGCGCTCTCGGCCGGATCGCCCTACTGGGCCGGCCAGCACACCGGCTACGCGTCCAACAGGTCGCTGCTGTTCCAGCAGATCCCCAGCTCAGGACTGCCGGTCCCGTTCGAGACCTGGCAGGAGCTCGAGGCGTACGCGGGCGACATGCTGCACGTCGGCGCGGTCGAGGCGTTCAACGAGGTCCACTGGGACGTGCGGCCTTCGACGTTCGGCACGCTCGAGGTGCGGGTCTGCGACGGCCCGACCAACCTGTCGGAGGCCCTCGTGCTGGCGGCGCTGGTGCACTGCCTGGTCGAGCACCTGTCCACCCAGCTGGACCAGGGCAGGACCCTGCCGGTGCTGCCGCCGTGGTTCGTGCAGGAGAACAAGTTCCGCTCGGCCCGCTACGGCCTCGACGCCACGGTGATCCTCGACGCCGACGGCAACCAGGGGCCGATCATCGACGCGATAGGCAAGCTGCTGGTCGAGCTGGAGCCCGTCGCACACCGGCTCGGTTGCACGGCGGAGCTGGCGGGCGTCCGGGACATCGTCCGCACCGGAGCGTCGTACCAGCGGCAGCAGGCGGTGGCCGCGGCGCACGACGGCGACCTGGTACCGGTCGTGCGCTCGATGGTGGACGAGATGCGAGCCGGCCACCCGCTGCACGCCTGACCGATCCGTCGGTCGAGCTCACCACCGTTGGTCGAGCTTGTCGAGGCCCCGCTGGTTGCATCCCAGTTGGTCGAGTTCGTCGAGACCCTCACCAGGCCTCGACAAGCTCGACCAACGGGGAGCGGTCCGGTCAGACGACCTGCGCGATGTCGTCGAAGTTCGGGCGCGGAACACCCGACCGGGCAGCACACCACTGCGCCACCGCGACCAATTACAGCGTGTTTGGGAATGTGGTGGTTCGCCAGACACCGCCCTTCTCGGGCGTCCGGCCCTCGGGCCACTGGCGTGGTCCGGGACCGGTTCCTACGTCGTTCAGGCCCTCACCATGCCGCGACCTGTGGTGGTCACGACGAGTAGGGGTCCTGTCAGTAGGCTTTGATGACGGGGCCGGCTGCTCAGGCCCTTGCAACCCCAAACAGACCCTAGGCTGGTCCCCATGGCAGAACCCCTGGTGCTCGGCATCGAGACCTCCTGCGACGAGACCGGTGTCGCGCTGGTCCGCGGCAACGAGCTGCTGGTCGACGCCGTCGCCAGCTCGATGGAGGAGCACGCCCGCTACGGCGGCATCATCCCCGAGGTCGCCAGCCGCGCTCACCTCGAGGCGATGATCCCCACCATCCAGCGGGCGCTCGGGGAGGCAGACGTCGACCTGTCCGAGGTCGACGCGATCGCCGTGACCGCCGGCCCCGGGCTCGTCGGGCCGCTCACCATCGGTGCGTCGGCCGCGAAGGCCCTCTCGATCGGGCTCAACAAGCCGCTCTACGGCGTGAACCACGTCATCGGGCACGCGTGCGTGGACCAGCTCGTCGACGGACCGCTGCCGGAACGCGCGATGGCGCTCGTCGTCAGCGGCGGCCACAGCTCGCTGCTCATGGTGAACGACATCGCCACCGACGTCACCGAGCTCGGCTCCACCCTGGACGACGCGGCGGGCGAGGCCTTCGACAAGGTCGGCCGGCTGCTCGGGCTGCCGTACCCCGGCGGCCCGCACATCGACCGGCTCGCGCGCGAGGGTGACCCCGCGGCGATCCGGTTCCCCCGCGGCCTCACCGCCGCGAAGGACCAGGCCAAGCACGCCTATGACTTCTCGTTCTCCGGCCTCAAGACGGCGGTCGCCCGCTGGGTGGAGGCCCGCACCGACGCCGGTCAGCCCATCCCCGTGCACGACGTCGCCGCGTCGTTCGCCGAGGCGGTCGCCGACGTCCTCACCGCCAAGACCATCGCCGCCTGCCACAAGCACGACGTCGACACGCTGGTGATCGGCGGCGGGTTCTCGGCCAACAGCCAGCTGCGTGAGATGGCGGCCAAGCGCTGCGCCGAGGCCGGGATCGACCTGCGCATCCCGCCGATCCGGTACTGCACCGACAACGGCGCGATGATCGCGGCGCTCGGCTCCGCAGTCGTGGCCGCCGGGGTCGCCCCGAGCAGCCTGGACATCCCCGTGGACTCGTCGATGCCGCTCACGACCATCACCGTCTGACCCGACAGCGCCGCCGTGTGCGGGAGGGCTCTACGCTGCCTCCCGTGACCGCGAGAACGCTGGAGAAGCTCGAGCCCGTCCCTGTCATCGAGACGGCTCGCCGCCTGCGCGACCGCATCGGCGCACGGTTCCCCGAGCGGGGCATCCACCGCGTCGCGGAGGAGCTCGTCGCCCTGACCGAGCAGGTGGCGGACACGTCCGCCGGGTCCCGCCGACGCAGCCGCCTCGTCCGTACCGCGTCGCACGCGGTCATCGGCATAGTGGTGCTCGTCGCGCTGGTCGCCTTCGGCTTCGCCGTGCAGGCCGCGTTCACCGAGGCGCCGGACAACGGCCTCGAGTGGCTCCCGCTCATCGAGAGCGCGGTGAACGACATAGTGTTCGTCGCCATCGCCGTCGTGCTGCTGTACTCGTTCCCGGAGCGCGTCCAGCGGGCCGACCTGTTGGCCAAGCTGCACCGGCTGCGCTCCCTGGCGCACATCATCGACATGCACCAGCTCACCAAGGAGCCGGAGAGCCTCCGGGACGCCTTCGCGGGCGGGACCGACGGCGGTGACGGCGGCCTCACGCCGCAGCAGATCGAGTACTACCTGGAGTACTGCACCGAGCTCCTGTCCATGGTGAGCAAGGCCGCCGCACTGTGCGCGGAGGAGTCCCAGGACGACATAGTGCTGAACACGGTGTCGACCATCGAGACGCTGACCATGGGTATGTCGCGCAAGGTATGGCAGAAGATCACGGTGCTCAGCGAGGAGCGCACTGCGTCCTGAGGCCCGCCGACCGGCTAGGCGCCGGTCGCTACTTCCCGCGCCGGGTCGTTCGACCACTGCGACCAGGAGCCCGGGTACAGCGCAGCGTCCACGCCGGCCACGGCGAGCGCGGCCACCTGGTGCGACGCCGTGACGCCGGAGCCGCAGTAGACCCCGACCCCGCCGTTGGTCGAACCTGTCGAGACCCCCAGCTCCCCGAACCGCCGCTTCAGCTCCGCGGTCGACAGGAAGCGCCCGTCCGCGCGCAGGTTCTCGGTGGTCGGTGCGCTGGCCGCGCCGGGGATGTGCCCCGCCTGCGGGTCCACGGGCTCCACCTCGCCGCGGTAGCGCTCGGCGGCACGCGCGTCCAGGAGCACGCCGTCGCCGTCGGCCAGTGCGGCTGCCTCGTCGGCGCCCAGGACGGGCATCCCGCCCGGCCGTACGACGACGTCGCCCGGCTCGGCCGTCACCTCACCCGGTTCGAGGGCGAACCCCTCCTCGTTCCAGGCGGCGAGCCCGCCGTCGAGGATGCGGACGCCGGCCACGCCGAAGTAGCGCAGGAGCCACCAGGCACGAGCAGCGGACGTGCCGCCGACGGAGTCGTAGACGACGACGCGGGAGCCCGCCGAGACACCCCAGCTACGCGCTGCCTGCTGGAACGCAGACGCCGAGGGCAGCGGATGCCTCCCGGCGGCGGACGACGCTGGTGCGGCGAGCTCCGTCTCCAGGTCCACGTAGACCGCGCCCGGGATGTGGCCGGCGCGGTACTGGTCGTGACCGTCGGCCATCCCGAGCGCCCACCGGACGTCGAGCACCACAGGGCTGCCCTCTACCGGGTCGGTTCCCCCGCCGATCTGCAGGTCTGCGGCCAGGCTCGCGGCGTCGACCAGAACTCGTTCCCTCATGCGGTGCTACCCCTTGTCGTCGACTGCTGGTTCGTCGAGAACGGGGTCGTGTACCTTCCGGACACCCGCAGGAACACAACCCCGTTCTCGGCTCGGTAAGGAATCAGGCCGCGTCGCCCGGGGCGTCGGCCGGGGCGTCCGCAGGGCTCTCCACCGGGGCGTCCTCGGGGGCGTCCTCGGCGGCGGCCAGGTCCAGACGCATCGTGTAGGCGTCCTTGTCCTCTGGCTGGTAGTAGCGCTTGCGCACGCCGAGGATCTCGAACCCGAAGTCCCGGTACATCTCGATGGCCGGCGTGTTGTCGACCCGCACCTCCAGCAGCACCGCATCGGCCTTGACCTTGCGGGAGCGCTCGATCAGCGCGGTCAGGAGCTGCCTGCCGACCCCGTGCCGCTGCACGGCCGGGTCGACGCCGATGGTCATGACCTGCGTGACGTCGCCGTCGAACCACAGGCCCGCGTAGCCGACGACGGGCTGGTCCCCCGCCCGGTCGCGCCGCTCCGGCTCCGCGACGATGTACCAGCGGCCGAGGCCGGCGAGCTCGTCGGCGAGCATCCCGTAGGTCCAGGCACCCCTGCCGAAGAGCTGGCGCTCGAGTTGCAGGACCCGGTCGAAGTCGAGGTTCCGCAGCGGGCGGAGCCGCACCTCGGTGATCACGCGACGCCCCCGGCCGGACCGGCGGTCGAGCCCGTCGAGACCCGCGCCGGCTCGTGCACGTCCGGACGCCTGAGGTACAGCGGCTCCGTGGGCTGCTCCTCGCCCGCCGCGCGGCGCACGAGCGCCAGCCGGGCCAGGACCGTCGCGTCGGGGACGAGGGGCGCGTCGTCGGCCACCGGCAGGAACTCCGGGTAGAGCATCGCTCCCTCGCCGACCACGACGGGCAGCTGCCCGTCCGGGGTCCCGGGTGCGGCGAGCTGCGCCTGTGCGACGAAGCCCGCCCGGTCGACGTCCGGCCCGGCCAGGCGCTCCACCACCGGGACCCCGTGCGGACCCTCGTGCGAGATCACGCGGTACCGGGCCCAGTAGACCTCCTTGCGGCGCGCGTCGGAGGTCGCGAGGATCTCCGTGCCGGCCCGCAGGCCGAGGTCGCTGACGGCCTGCGCGGCCAGCGCGTCGAGGCTGGGCACGCCGAGCACGGGGACGCCGATGGTCAGCGCGAGCGTGCGCGCGGTGACCAGACCGACCCGCAGGCCGGTGAAGGGTGCGGGTCCCGTACCGGCGACGACGGCGGTCAGGCCGCTGGGCTCGACCCCTGCCTCGGCGAGGACCTCCTCGATCAGGGGCGCGAGCGACTCGGCGTGCCGCCGCCGCTCGTCCGAGGTCCGGGACGCGAGGCGCGTGCCGTCATCGGAGACGAGGGAGACGGCGACGGCTGCTGAGGTATCAAGAGCAAGAACGGCCACATGACCAGGGTACCGACCCGACCGCCTCAGCTCAGCAGCGCGCCCAGGTCGATGCCGGCCCAGCGTTGCCCGACGGCGCGGATCGTCACCTTCCGCGTCCCCGCCTCCGGATCCTCCTCGGCGGTCACGCCGGGGTCGAACGACGGCGCACCGCGCGGGCGTTCCAGGTCGATCTCCAGCCGGTCGTCCGCGAGCGCCTCGGCCAGGCCGCGCCCCCACTCCACCACCGTCACGGAGTCCCCGAGGGACGAGTCGAGGTCGAGCGCATCGAGCTCGCTCAACCCGCCGAGCCGGTAGGCGTCGACGTGCACCAGGCCGGGGCCGCGCGTCCCGTCGGCACGTGGCAGCGCCGGGTGCTCGCGCGCCACGATGAACGTGGGCGAGGCGACCTGGCCGCGTACGTGCAGGGTGGCGCCGATGCCCTGGGTAAGAGTGGTCTTTCCGGCGCCGAGGTCGCCCGTGAGGATCACCAGGTCCCCTGCGCGGAGCTGCCCGGCGAGGGCCGCGCCCAGTGCCCGTGTCGAATCGGCGTCGGGCAGCTCCAGCGTCACCGCCTCCGACGTCGTGATGTCGCTCGGTCCTCCTGTTGCGCCGCTCACGCGGTCTCCTTTCCTGCGGTACCCGCGTACACGCGGGGCACACGCGCCCCGAGGCGCGTGACGATCTCGTAGCTGATGGTTCCGGCTGCCTGTGCCCAGTCCTCCGCGTTCGGTGCGCCGGCGCGGGCGAGCCCGTCCGAGGCTCCGAACAGGGTGACCACGTCTCCTGCCTGTTCCGGTGCGTAGGGGCCGAGGTCGAGGATCACCTGGTCCATGCAGACCCGGCCCGCGATCCGCAGCACGCGGGCGGTGCCGAGCCCGGTATCGGGCGCCGCGACGTCGTCGACGCCGCCGCCCACCAGGACCGGGCCGCCGGGACCGAGCGAGCCGCCCGAGGCGTGCCGGGGGATCCCGTCGCCGTACCCGAGCGGGACGACGCCGAGCACCGTGTCCTGCGTGGTGGTGTAGAAGTGGCCGTACGAGACGCCGTGGCCCGTCGGAACGCGTTTGACCGTGGCGAGCCGTGCCTCGAGCGTCATCGCCGGGCGCAGGCCGTAGTCGCCGGGCGCGCCGAGGTGCGGCACGGGCGACAGCCCGTAGACGGCGATCCCCGCGCGTACCAGGTCGTAGTGGGCGGACCGGTTCGTGAGGGTCGCAGCGGAGTTGGCGATGTGCCGCACCTCGATGGGCATCCCGGCCGCCTCGGCGGCCCTTATCGCGTCCTCGAAGGCGTGGGTCTGCATCTTCACCGACGGGTGGTCGGGCTCGTCCGCGAGCGCGAAGTGCGACATGAGCCCGACGATCGCGAGCGCCCCCTCGGCCTGCAGCGCCGCTGCCCGGTCGAGCACCGCAGGCAGGTCCTCCGGCATGATCCCGTTGCGGCCCAGCCCGGTGTCGACCTTGAGGTGCACGCGGGCGGTCCGGCCGGCCGCGCGGGCGCCGTCGGCCACCTCGTCCAGTGCCCAGGCGGCGGCGACCGCGATGTCGACGTCGTTCCTGATCAGGTCTGCGAACGGGGCGCCGGGTGCGTAGAGCCAGGTGAGGATCCGGGCCTCGGGTCCGACGACGGTGCGGACCGCCAGCGCCTCCGCGGCGTGTGCCGTGCCGAGCCAGGTGGCACCGCCCGCGAGCGCGGCCCGGGCTGCCGGCGCGAGGCCGTGCCCGTACGCGTCCGCCTTGACGACCGCCATGACCTGCGCGGTCGGGGCGGTCGTCCGCAGGGCGCGCACGTTGTCGCGGATCGCGTCCAGATCGACGACGGCGCGGGCGGGGTGGTCGGGGGCGGTGCTCATCGCACCGATTCTTGCACCTGTCAGACACCCCCGGACGTGTCAGGCGCTCAGGTCACTCGGGTGACCTGAGCGTCTGACACGTCCGGGGGTGTCTGACAGGTCCACTCGCTGAGCGTGCGCCGCGACTCGAAGCGGCGGAGCCGCCCGGACAGCGGGTCGGTGAGCTCGAGCGACCGGGACAGGAGCTGCAGCGGCCGGTCGAAGTCGTCGGGTTCGGAGTCGCGGAGCTCGGGCCAGAACGGGTCGTGCAGGATCGGCAGCCCGAGCGACGCCATGTGCAGGCGGAGCTGGTGGGTCTTGCCGGTATGCGGCTCCAGGCGGTACAGGCCCAGACCACGTGCGTCGGAGGCCGCGGAGAGGGTGATCAGGGACTCGGTGTTCGGCACGCCGGGCACCTCCTCGGCCCTGGTGACGCCGCGCCGCTTCACCATGCGGCTGCGCAGCGTGACGGGCTCGCCCCGGGCGACCAGGGCGGCTTCGGGCGGAGCGCCGTCCGACGGCGTGAGCGGTGCCACGGCCTCGTAGACCTTGCGCACCTCGCGGCGGGCGAACGCCTCCTGGTACGCGCCGCGCACCTCCGGCCGCACGGTGAGGACCAGCACGCCCGCTGTGCCGCGGTCGAGCCGGTGCGCCGGCGAGAGCTCCGGCAGGTCCAGGGCGACCCGGAGCCGGACCAGGGCGGTCTCCCGTATCCACCGCCCGCGCGGCATCGTGGCGAGGAAGTGTGGCTTGTCGACGACGAGCAGGTTCTCGTCGCGGTGCAGCACCTCCGGCTCGAACGGGATCTTCTCCTCGTGCGCGGGCGGGTCGCGGTACAGGTAGAGAAAGCCGCGCGGCTCGTACGGGGTCGCCGGGGTGAGCGGCTCCCCGCTGCCGGTGACGATCTCGCCCAGGCCCAGCTTCTCGCGCAGGCGCACCTCGTCGTCGCGGAACCGGTCCAGGAGGTAGTCGAGCGCGAACGGGAACCGCGCGACCACCTCCGGGTCGTGCGGCAGCACTATCCGGGTCGGGTTGAGCCCGTCCCGCACCGGCAGCGGCGGTCGGTGCTTGCTGGGACCGGGCCTGCGTCCGGTGCCCGAGGGCGGGTGGCTCACGTCGTCAACCTAACCCCGCACGACCTGCGGTCATCATCCCGAAACATTTGTGCCAGAACCCGTCGAAGTTGAAACAGGAATGCAACGCGCAGTCCTCACCGGCCTAACGGCGCCCGCCTAGTTTCGCAGCAGAGCCGCGCGGTCGTGCGGCACATGACACCGGAGGAACCGTGAAGGCCCTGAAGAACCCTGCCCTGCAGATCGGCATCGCCGCGATCGCCGGAATCGCCTTCGGGCTCTTCGTCGGCGAGTGGGCGAGCAACCTGAAGTTCGTCGGTGACCTCTTCATCCGGCTCATCCAGATGTCGATAGTGCCGCTCGTCATGGCCTCGGTGATCGTCGCGACGGGATCTATGAGCGGCAAGGGCGCCGGCGGGCTCGCAGCCAGGACCTTCGGCTGGATGATCTCCCTCTCCGTCGTCGCCGCGCTGCTCGCCTGGGGCCTGAGCAGCCTCCTGCGCCCCGGAGCCGGGATGGTGTTCGACGGCGAGCTCGACCCCGCCCTCACGCCGCCCGAACCGACGAGCTGGCAGGACACCGTCCTCGGCTTCGTGTCGACGAACATCTTCGAGGCCATGTCGACGGCGACCATGGTGCCCATCATCGTCTTCTCGCTGCTGTTCGGTGCCGCGCTCAACGCGTACATCGCCCGGACCGGCAACCGGCTCGTGCTCGGGTTCTTCGACCAGCTCCAGCAGATCGTCCTGCTGATGATCCGGTTCGTCATGTACATCGCGCCCGTCGGAGTGTTCTGCCTGCTGGCGGCGCTCGCGGGAGACGTCGGGTTCGCCGTCGTGACGACAGCGCTGAGCTACCTCGGGACCACGCTGCTCGGCGTGGTCATCCTCCTGGTCCTGTTCGTCACCGTCGTCACGCTGCGCACGCGGCTGAGCCCGTGGCGCCTGCCGCGCAAGCTCGCGGAGCAGACGGCGATAGCTGTCACGACGACGAGCTCGGCGGTCACCTACCCGACGGTGCTGCGCAACGCCGTCGAGAAGGTGGGCATCAGCAAGCGCGTCGCGAGCTTCACCCTGTCGGTAGGCCTGACGATGGGCTCCTACGGAGCCGTCCTCAACTACATGATCGTCGTGATGTTCCTCGCCCAGGCGGGCGACGTCACCCTGTCACCGGGACAGCTGGTCCTCGGCATGGCGCTCGCCGTGCTCCTCAACATGGGCACCATCACGGTGCCGGGTGGCTTCCCGGTGGTCGCGATGTTCCTCGCGACG
The DNA here is from genome assembly GCF_040639635.1 of Promicromonospora sp. NPDC023805. Taxonomy (NCBI): domain Bacteria; kingdom Bacillati; phylum Actinomycetota; class Actinomycetes; order Micrococcales; family Promicromonosporaceae; genus Promicromonospora; species Promicromonospora sp. NPDC023805. The sequence continues at coordinate 201,887 of NZ_JBFAAH010000002.1, forward strand.
TCGCTCGGCCTCCCGTTCGAGGCGGTGGGGCTGCTCATCGCGGTGGACTGGTTCACGGGTATCTTCCGGACGTTCCTCAACGTCAACGGCGACACGCTCGTCGCGATGCTCGTCGCGAACGCGAGCGGCGAGATCGACCGCGACGTCTACGACGAGCGGAAGACGGTAGCGGAGAGCGACATCTCCGCCGCCGACGAGTCGAACACCGATGAGTCGAACACCACAGCCGCTCCGGCGATCCAGCCCGTCTGAAACCTTGCAGTGAGTGCAACAAAGATGGACGATGCGGGAATGGACCTCTACGACATCCCCTTCCACACCATGGACGGCACCGAGATCTCGCTGGCCGAGCACAAGGACGACGTGGTGCTTGTCGTCAACGTGGCATCGCGGTGCGGCCTGGCGCCGCAGTACGCGACCCTGGAGGAGCTGCAGAAGAAGTACCAGGACCGGGGGTTCACGGTGCTGGGCTTCCCGAGCAACCAGTTCCTGCAGGAGCTGGGCTCGAACGAGAAGATCGCCGAGTTCTGCTCCATGACGTACGGCGTCACGTTCCCCGTGCTCGACAAGATCAGGCTGAACGGCAGAAACGCTCACCCGCTCTACGAAGAGCTCAAGAAGGCAGAGGACGCCGAAGGGCACTCGGGCAAGATCCGGTGGAACTTCGAGAAGTTCCTGGTCCTGCCCGGCGGCGATGTGCGCCGCTACTCACCGAAGACCCTGCCGGACGACCCGGCGATCGTCGGCGAGATCGAGGCACACCTGCCGCGCTGAGGGTCAGGCCGCCGCCGCCGTCGAGGCGGCGGCGGCCTCCTCCTCAGTCATCACTGGGCGCGAGCGTGAGCCGCATGGCGACCGGCACCACGTCCGAGGCGTCGCCGAGCCAGCCGGTCCACACCCTCGTCAGGCCAAGCTCCCTTCCGGGGTCGGACTCCTCCGCGATCAGCCTGTGCTTGCTCACGAGCGGCAGGGCCGTGAGCTCGCTGACCGTCAGAATGTCGATGACCAGCACGTCGACCCGATCAAGGCCGAACGCGAGCCAGTCCTGACTCACTCGCAGCGAGAGCGTGTCGAGCGCCGTCAAGCGGGACATCACTGCACTGAATGCTGTATCTGTCATGCAGCCTTGACGCTCGAACCGCGCTGAGGTCACAGCACTTCCGGGAAATCTTTCACCCGATCTTCAGCAGCTGGGCCAGCCGGTAGGGTGCCCGGTCGATCGCGGCCCTCCGCAAATCTCGACGGTGGTGCCCGCGGCGCAGGCGGGGCATACGCTGTTGAGCATGGAACCGACCCGATTCCGGCAGGCCACGCCCGAGGACGCGCAGGCACTCCTCGATGTCGAGCGCGCCGCTGGGATCGCGGCGCTCGGCCATATCTTCCCGCCGGGCATGTATCCCTTCCCCGCCGACGAGGTCCGGGCCAAGTGGGAGTCCGCGCTCACCGAGCCAGGTGTGCGCGTGCTCGTCCTGGACGACGACGTGGACAGCTCCCGGCTGGCCTGCTTCGTCGCCCACGACGAGCGGCTGCTCCGGCACCTGGCGGTGCACCCGTCCCGCTGGGGCGCCGGCCTCGCCCGCGCGGCGATGGACGCGGCGGTCGCCGAGATGCGCGACCCGCGCCTGTGGTGCCTCGCCGACAACGACCAGGCCATCGGCTTCTACGAGCACCTCGGCTGGCGCCGGACCGGACGCACCCTGGCGTCCGACTACGCGCCGTTCCCGGACCAGGTGGAGATGGCCCTCCCCCGGGACTGACGCCCGGACCAGCTACAGGTCGACGAGCCCTGCCCGGTACCCGAGCACCACCGCCTGCGTCCGGTCCCGGGCCTGCAGCTTCCCGAGGACCGACGCCACGTGCGTGCGCACCGTCTCGACGCCGACCACTAGCGCGGCGGCGATCTCCGCGTTGGTCATGCCCTGGGCCACCAGCCCCAGCACCTCTCGCTCGCGCGGCGTCAGCACCGGCGCGCCGGCCGCCGCACGCGGACGGGTCCGGACCAGGTCCCGGAGCGCCTGTGGGTACAGCAGGCTCTGCCCGACGGCGACCGTCCGGACCGCCTGCACCATCTCGTCGGCGCCCGCCCGCTTGAGCAGAAATCCGGACGCCCCTACCGTCAGCGCGTCGAGCACGTAGCCGTCGTGCTCGAACGTCGTCACCACGAGCACGCGGGGCGGGTCCGGCAGCCGCAGCACGAGCTCCGTCGCGCGCAGCCCGTCCACGCCGGGCATCCGCACGTCCATGCAGACGACGTCGGGCCGCAGGGCGCGCGCCAGCTCGACCGCCTGGGCGCCGTCGCCCGCCTCGCCGACGACCTCGATATCTGGCTCGGCGTCGAGGATGAGACGCAGACCGCTGCGGACGAGCGGTTCGTCGTCGGCGACGAGCACCCGGACCTGGGTGTCAGGCATCTGGATCCTTCCGGTTGGCCCCGCCTGTTGCCTGGGGCGCGCAGGGCAGCGTCGCACGGAATGCCCACCGGTCGCCGTCCGGCCCCGCGTGGACGGCGCCGCCGAACAGGGCCACGCGCTCCCGGATACCCGACAGGCCGCGCCCTCCGGACTGGCGCCTGCCGGGACGCGCACCGAGGAGAATCGGGTTCACGACCTCGATCCGCACCTCGTCGCCGCCGTGCCCCACGGTGAGCCGTACGGGGCCGGGAGCGCCGTGCCGGTGGGCGTTGGTGAGCGCCTCCGTGACTATGCGCTGCACGGTCCGGCCCAGCAGAGCCGGCAGACCCGGAGGCAGGTCGATGCGGGCGGCCAGGTCGAGTCCTGCCCGGCGGTGGGCGGTGACGACGTCCTCCAGCGCGGGTGCGAGCGCCACGGGTGCGTCGTCGTCGGCGTCGTCCCGCAGGATCGCCAGCAGCTGGTCGAGCTCGGCGAGCGCCGACCGTGCGGTGTCCTCGATGGCGGCCAGCGCCTCGGCCGCCGCATCGGGGTTGACCGCGACCACCCGGCGTCCGGCCGCCGCCTGGACGCTGACGACGGTCAGCGCATGGCCTATCCCGTCGTGCAGCTCGCGCGCCAGGCGGGTGTGCTCCGCCTCCCGACGAGCCCTGGCGAGCGCCGTCTCCATGCGGTCGTGCGGCGTGGGCCCGAGCACCCGGCCGGCGAGCGCCGCGGCGGCGGCACCCAGCGGCCACGTGGCGATCAGGGCCAGCAGTGCGAACGCGGCGCACGCGACCAGCCGCAGCGCGAGGGACACCGGCCCGGTCGGCAGCGGCAGCCCGGTGTAGAACGAGTCCCCGGAGCGCAGCGCCTCCCCGGCGACTGCCTCAACGCCGATCAGAACCGCCATCGGGACGCCCGCGAACAGCCCGGCCGCCACGAGCAGGCCGGAGGCGAGGTGTCCCGCCACCCAGGCCGCCGTCCGGAGCCGGTGCGCGGGGCGGGGCCGGGCCGGGACCACCAGCTCGTCGTCCACGTCGAGCAGCGCGCGGGCCGCGGTGACCTCCAGCTCCCGTGCGCCGGGTACCAGCCCGAGCCCGATGGCGGCCGCGACCGTCGCAACCGCCACCACCCAGGCGGGCAGCCCTCCGGCGACGATGTTCAGCAGGCTGTAGACGAGCAGCACCAGGGCCAGCCCGATCGCCCCGCCCAGCATCTGCCAGGCGAACCGCCGAGCGAGATACCGAGCGAGATCTCTGGTGAGTTCCCTGGCGAGACCCCTGGTGAGCTGCCGCCTCGTCGCCCGCATGCCGTCATCCTCTCCGGTCCTCAGGTCCACCCGCCAGGCAACCTGCTGCCTCAGACGGCCGGGACCTGTTCCCGGGCGGGCGTCCCGGCGTCGGGCACCGGCGAGCGCTCGGACCGGGTCCGGTGGGCGACGTAGCCCCAGACGGCGAGCGCCAGGGCCGGACCCCAGTACCAGCACGGGAACACGACGGCCCCCACGACACCCTCGACGAGGCTCTGCCCGCTGAACATCACCAGCATCGGGACCACGGAGAAGACAAGGGTCACCGCGATCAGACCACCGGGCACGGCGGCCGCGGCGATGGGTACGCGGCGCCCGGCAAGCCCCGGCATCCAGCGGGGGAACACCTCGCCCCAGGGTCGGATCAGGCCCAGCGTGAGGAAGACGCCGAGCCAGGCGCCGCTGGACAGCGTCAGCCCCCAGATCCGCGTGGACATGTCCAGGTCGAACCCGAGCTGCGGCCACGGGGTGAGCCAGGTGAGCCGCACGAGGGCGTACGGGAGCGGTCCGGTGGCGGCAACTATCGTGATGGCCTTGCGGTGCCGCACCACCCAGTCCGTGGTGCGTTCCATGACCGGCGTGCCCGCCAGGGCCTGTACCCCGACGGCCGACCACAGGGTCCCGGCCGCGAGCACCAGCAGGGAGAGCAGGAGCCCTGCACGGTTCTCGAACAGGCCGGCACCGAGCATGCGCACCATCCCGGCGAGGGCGTCCCGCGCCAGGAACCCGCCGACGACGAGCAGGGCCAGGCCGGGTACGCCGACCGTCCAGCGGGCGACGCGGTACCGGCGCACCACCTGGACGAGCAGGACCACGACGGCCAACGGCATCGCCATGGCGACGAGGTAGCCCATGGTGGACAGCGGGCCGCTGCCCTGCAGCACCACGCCGAACACGACGAGCTGCAGCGCCGCTGCCCAGACCCGGCCCCGCATGCGCAGGACGCCGGCGAGCGCCGCGATACCACTCGCGACGCCGGCCAGCGCCGTGACGACGTGGACGGTGGTCGCGGCGTCCTGTCGGGCGAACCGGACCAGGAGTGCGGTTGCGGGGTCTGCGTAGACGTTCGGCAGGAGTCCGAGCATCCAGGCCAGGCCGAGCAGCGCGGTGGCGCCGCTCGCGATGGTGGCGCCGATGAGCGTGGCGCGGGGCAGGCGTTCCATGACGGTTCCTTCCGGTCGGTCGTGCGGTGTGCCTCCACACTCCCGTCCGCCACGTGCTCTCCCCCTCCCCCGACCGGGGGATATCGGCTGGTGGCCGGGGGATACGCGGGGATACCCTCTGGCTCAGGGCGGCTGCGTCAGGGCAGCTCGGCGGGCTTCCCGTTGACGTCCTCGCGGGCCGACGGCGGGTCGACGCGCTGGGCGGTCAGGTCACGCGGCGTCAGGGTGAAGCCCTGCCAGTGCATCTCCATCGGGCTCTGGTCCTCGTCGCGCGCGACGTGGTGGAAGCCGACGGCGACCCAGGTGACGACGTCGGACAGCTCCGCCTTGTCCTGCGCGAAGTCGAGCACACCCGAACCGCACGTGCCCTCCTTGTTCGCCGTGGCGAACAGCTGGCAGTCGTCGGCCTCGGTGAACGCGATCGCGTACCCGGCGTCGTCGACGTCGTCGTGATGGTGGTCCTGGGTGAGCTCGAACGGCGTCGTCGCGCCGAGATCGACCTGGTAGGAGATCTCGTGCCCGTCCTCGTTGAGGACGGCGGGGTTGACCACGCGCCACCAGCGGCGGTCCGCCGCCGCCGCGGTGCCCTCGTGCGTGATCGGGGTGAGATCGCCCTCCACGAGCGGTGCCCGCGGCCCCTGCTCGCCGGTCGGTGCGGCGTCGTACTGCTCGACCGCCTGCTTGCTCGGGCCCCCGAGCGCCCAGTGCACCCGCCACACCGCGTTGTGCGAGTGGCTGGTGGCGTAGTCGGTGTCTCCCGGGCCGACCGGCCAGCCGTGGGCGGGGTCGTCGCCGTAGTCCTCCGGCGACAGGTCGCCCGTGGCGCCGAGGTCGGACCGGATGGTCCCGTCGCTGCCGAACGTGTACTGGCTGACGTACTCGTACCAGCCGACCTTCGAGATGGTCGCGAGCCGCAGGTCGGTGCGCCGTGCCACCTCGGCACCTTCGCCTTCGCCGCTGCGGTACGCGATGCCGCCGTCGACCACCTCCTGGCAGAGCACCTGACGCTTCGCGCCGCCCCCGCCCAGCGAACCGTCGCCGACCTTCGGCAGGTACGTCTCGAGACGCTCGCCCAGGCACTCGGTCGGGGTGAGCGTCATCATCTGGGGGCCGCCGAAGCCCTGCGTGGTGATGTCCTCGGTATTGCGCAGGCCCGTGTCGTACGGCACCTCGAGCTGCCCGATGGACAGCTCGGCCAGCACCTGCACCGGCTTGTGGCCTGCCGGCGTGAAGTGGACGTCCTCGAGCACCAGCCCGCGGCTGGAGTCCACCCGCCAGCACATGGTCCAGGTCGAACGGCTGAGCAGCTCCTGCGTGATCGACTCGTTCTCCGGGCACCTCAGGTCCACACCGCCCGACGCCCTGTTCTCTTCCGTCAGCGGGGCAGGCGCTGCAGGTAGCGCGTGCTCCACGACCAGGATCGCAGCCACGACGAGCGCGACGATGGCCGCTGCTGCGACGACCGCCGGAATCACCCCTCGTCTCGGCGACAGCTCGGACACGACTCCCCCTTGGATCTCGGGCACACGGCCCGTTGGTGGGCCGTTCGGGAACAGGACCGGCCCGGTGCGACGACGTCGCACCGGGCCGGTCTTACTGCGTCAGACACTTGCTACTGCGTCAGAGACTCAGCTCATCAGACGGCAGGCTTGTCGCCCGACATCCGGCCCATCGCGGTGGCGAAGGCCTGGCTGATCTCGCGGCGACGCTTGATCATGACCGCACCGGCACCGAGCAGCAGCACCATGGCGGCGATCAGGACCGCGACGTTCGCACCGGTGTTGGCCAGGCCGCCGTCGCCGTTACCGGCGCCCGCACCCGAACCATCACCGTTGCCGTCACCGTTGCCGGAGCCGCTGTTGCTGGCCACGACGGTGATCGGCGTCTGCGCGCCTTCGCCGCCGTCTTCCGGCTGGGCGTCGACGATGATGACACCCGGCGGGGTCCCCTCGGGAACCGTGATCGGGGTCTCGAAGCCGCAGTCGTCGCCGACGGTCACGGTGACGGGGTCACCGATGTCGTTGCCCTGCGTGTCCTTCAGCTGGACGATGACCGTGGAGCCGGCCGGGAAGCCCGAACCGGTGACCATGACCTCGTCGCCGGCCTCGACCACTGCCGGGTCAGCAACGATGCTCGGGTTCGTGCACTCACCCGGGGGGTTCGTGCCCGGGGGCAGGATCTCGAGCGGCGCCTCGGCACCCTCGCTGCCGTCCTCAGGAACGGCCTCGACGACGTGGTCGCCGGGCTCTGCGTCCTCAGGAACGGTCAGGTCGGTGATGAAGCCACAGGCCTCGTCCGGGGTGACCATGACCGCGTCGCCAACCGGGTTGCCCTCGGCGTCGCGCAGCTGCACGGCGACCGGAACGCCCGCCGGGAAGCCCTGGCCGACGATCGAGACGGTGTCGCCCGGGTAGACAGCACCCGGCTCGACGGTCAGCGTCGGGTCCATGGCGCAGATGTCGGATCCGGCGACCACTGCCAGCGGGGCCTCAGCGGCCTCACCGGTGGTGTCGTCCGTACCCACGACCGGGTAGACGCCGAGCTCGGCGTCAGCCGGAACCGGAACCGCGACGGTGAACGAACCGTCCGAGTCGGTGTCGACCGGGATGGCGTCGCCCACGGGGTTGCCCTCGGGGTCGGTCAGCTGAACGGTCGCGGTCGAGTCGGGCGTGTAGCCCTCACCGGTCGTGATCGTCGACTGGCCAGGAGCGACAGTGGCGGGGTCGACCGACAGCGACGGGTCGATGTCGCCAGGTCCACCGTCGTCCGGCGTGATGCGCACGGCGGCGTTGCCAAGGTTGATCCGAGCAAGCTCGTTCTCCCCCGGCAGGAGCGCGATGCTCAGCGCGTTCAGGTCGAGCGACGTGACGACCTCGGCCGCCGTGGCGGTCGGGGCAACCGAGTCAGACGTCTCGGTGACCTGACGGTTGATCGTGATCGAGAGGACCTTGGACAGGACATCGAAGACCGGCGAGAGCAGCTCGCGGATCGGGGCAGTGATCGAGTCCGTCTTGAGGTCGTTGATCAGCAGCTCGAAGATGTTGTCACCCTCGTCGCTGATCAGCAGCTCGTACACCGGGGCCAGGATCGGCGCGAGCGCCGGGCCGACCGTGTTGATGGTGTTGACCAGGACCGTGGCGACCGGGCCCATGGTGCCCGTGCTGTTGTTGACTGCCTCGGGGAAGTCGCCGTTCACGGCGTCCACCAGGGGCAGCGACCACGAGACGTCGAGGGTGCCGAGGGCGCCCTCCTCGTAGAAGGCGATGTTGATCGTGACGGAGTTCAGCGAGTCCTCGATCGCACCGATGAGGACGCGAGTGACTTCCTGCATGAGCTCGTGCACGGTCTCCGCGATGAGCGGGTAGGTCGTGTCGTCGATGAGCTCGGTGTTCGCGGGCAGGCCGTTGAGGCCTTCCTCGTTACCCTCGGGGCTGTCGACAAGCTTGTCGAGGTGGATCTCCAGCTGACCGGTCGACAGGTCGATCGTGATGAGCTGGTTCGCCGAGGTGATCGGCTCGCCCACGACGGACTCGAACAGGTTCTCCTGCATGTTGCTGTCGACGGTGATCGAGGGCGTCGGAACACCCGGGACCGCGTCGAACAGGCCGGTCAGGGCGCTGTCGTCCAGGTTCTCGTTGACGAGGTCCTCGACGGTCGTGTCGATGGTGCCGCCGATGTCGTAGATCGACGCGGCAGCGTCCTCGATGACCGGGGAGTGCAGGAACAGGTCCAGGTCGGCAACGCGGTACTGGCCGAGGCCACCCACGCCGTCCTGGTCCAGGATGACGCCGTCCTCGGCCTTGACCTCGGCTGCGGCAGCACCTGCCTCGAGCAAGAGCTGGTCGACGATCTTGTCGGTGAGGCCGTCGATGCCCAGCAGGCGCGCGACGGACAGGACGTCAACGGACGCCTTGCCGAAGTCCTCGGTCTTGCCGTCGAGGTGGACGCCGCCGTCCGCGCCGAGCAGGCCCGACACCGCGTACGCGTCGACTGGGGACGACGCCTCGCTCCTGCTGACGAGCGCGCCAGCCTGACCGTAGTCAAGGATCTCGTCGAGGCGAACCTCGATGTCATTGAGCTTGATGAGCTCGGAGCCGAGCAGCTCGACGTTGAGGTTGCCCTCGTTCGGCCCGGGGTTCGACTCCGAGCCGGCCTGCGAGTAAGCGGCTGCCAGCAGCGCCTCCTGGAAGAGCGTCGAGTCGAGGACGCTCGCAGCGGCCTCGGACGGCTCGTCCGGGTAGTTGTTCACTGCGACCGCAGGCAGTCCGGTGGCCGTAACCACGACTGCGGTTGCCGCGGCCGTCGCCAGGGTCCGGCGCCACGGGGCGCCGCCCTTCCGACGTCGGCCTGACGGTACTTGCGTTCGGTTCAAGAGAACTCACTCCTCCATATACACGCTTCAAGTGAAAGCGTCCGGATCGGTACGTGATCACGTCCGGAATCGGCTGGGGCGAGGCGTATGACACACCCGTGCCCGGGCTTTAGAGAACAGTGATTCCCAGGGACCTGCCAGGCGGAGCGGCAATCGTGCGCTGACGCAACTCAACGCAATTCGCCGTGCGCTCGAATCGATAAGAGGCGCGATAAAGGCGTGCGCATGCAAGTGCGCGGGGAGAAGTGAAGGAAGTCCGAAATGCCGGGTGAAAAACCCTACCAACAGCAGGTGAAAACCTTGCGTTCAGGTCGGGTGTCAGCCACCGGCAAGCCAAGCGGGGGGACGGGTCTCGGCGAGCCGCACCAGGTCCCTACGGTCCCGGATGCCGAGCGTGGCGTAGGCCCGGCGCAGCCGGTTCACGACTGTCCGCTCGGACACGAAGGTCGCCTGGGCGATCTGCGAGTTCGTCGCACCGTGCACCGCCAGCTTGACCATCTCCCGCTCGTGCGTGCCGAGCACCTCCCACTCGGGGCCGGCACCACCGCTCGCATCGGCCTCCGCGAGGAAGACGTCGATACCCCGCAGCCAGCCGGCCATCCCGGCCAGCCGCACGAGCGTCCTCGCCTCGTCGAGCATCGCGTTGCCGGTGGCGCGGCCGCCGCGCGTCACCGCGTACCGGCCGTACGCGACGAGCATGCGGACCCGCTGCCACGGCGACATGGGGGCGGACGGGGCGTGCAGCGCGGTCTCGAACGCTACCGACGGCACACCGTCGTCGGCCAGCAGCGCACAGAGCCTTGCATAGGCGGCGGCGACGTCGGGCGTCGACCGTTCCTCGGGCGCCACGGGCGGATCGAGCAGCCGCTGGGCTCGTGGCCCCACCCTGCCGGGCGGCGTGGAGGCCATGACGGACTCCACGAGGTCGCACCGCACCTGCACGCGTCCCCGGTAGGGCCAGGCGCAGTGCTCGAGCGCGATGGTCAGCAGCGCGACCGCTCCTTCCGCCTGTCCGACGACGAGGTGGGCGGCGCCAAGGTCCGCGGCGTACTCGCCGAGCACCCGCGCCGACCAGCTGCCCGCCTGCGCCGGCATCGTGCTGCCAGGGACGGTCCCGTCGACGACGGCGTCCGCCGAGGCACGCATGCCCCGGGCCGGCAGCCACGCCTCGACGGACGGGCGCAGCTCGGTGGCGTGCGCGATATGCGTGCGGACGTCGACCGCGCGCCCGTCGAACGCGGCCACCCGGGCCGCCGCGAGGTCGCGCGCGACGATCTCCGCGACCGCCCTGTCCGGCGTCGCGCCGGAGTGGTCGGCGAGGAGACCGCGTGCGCCGACCACGTCCCCCAGCGTCAGGAGGGCGCGTACCTGGATGTCGACGCCCACCCAGTCCTGGCCGGGCGTGGGCCCGATCAGCCGCAGGTCTGCCCGCAGCGCGCCGGGGTCCGGCAGGTCGCCCGTGTCCTCGAGGCACAGCAGCGCCTCGGCGACCCGTGCTCCCGCGGCGCGGGCATCCGCGCCGACGCCCGTCAGGTCACGCCACCACAGGTGGTCGGTCCAATCAGCGCCCACCCCGTCCGGCACCAGCGAGCCGGCCAGATGGTCGCGCCAGGCGCGCCCGGTCATGAGGGACACCCCGACGGCGCGCGCAGCCAGGTGCGGGTCGGGCGCGGCCGCCACGGCCGCCCACGCGCGCGCCGGCAGCTCCTCCAGGTGCAGCCCGTCGAGGATCCTCAGCAGCGCGCCGGCGTCGGTGACGTCGCGTTCCGGCGCCAGGGTGTCCCGGCCATCCATCTGGCCGTCCGCACCCCGCACCTCCTTGCACAGCAGGGCGAGCAGCGGGTGCCGCACGCTCGAGCGGCCGTCCCGGCGCGCCGCCGAGGCGCCGCCGAGGGGTGCGGTCGCGAGCGCGGTCATGGTCGCCGGGTCGAGCCCGGCAAGCATCGCGCGGTAGGCGCGCCGAGCGGCCGAACCCACTGTCTCGGGTCCGGCCCAGGAGACGTCCCCGCGCAGCTCCGCGGCGCTCAGCGAACCCGCGAGCTCGAGGGCGAGGCGCGGGTTGCCTGCGCTCCACCAGCGCAGGTGCTCGACGACGTCGGCAGCCACCGGGGCGCTCATCTCCGTCGCGAGCGCACGGCGCAGGGACATCCGGTCGAGCGGGCCGAGCTCGAGCACCTCGACGTCGTCGGAGAGCGGCTCGACCGCGATGCTCCGCACCGCGGCGATCACCCGCCAGTCCTGTCCGTACGCCTCGTCCGCCAGGTGCTGGAGCCAGCGCGCTCGCTCAGCGGTCAGCACCCCGACGTCGTCGACGAAGAGGACACGCGGCCCGGAGCCGCCGTCGCCTGCCCAGACCGAGACCGCGCGCAGGAACCCTGCCGCGTCGAAGCCCGGGCCGTCCTCCGGATCGTCCGGCACGGACCAGGCCGACAGGTCGACCCGCCGGCTGTTGTCCAGGTCGTGCGCCGACGGCCTGGATGAGCACGGCCGTACCACGCGGACCGCTGACGAGCCCGCGCCGACCTGCTTCAGCGCGTGGAGCACCGTCGAGGTCTTGCCGATCCCGCTCAGTCCGCGCACGACAAGGACCGTCGGGTCCAGGTCGGTTGCGAAATGCCCGATGACCCGCAGCTCTCGATCACGCCCGTGGACCACGAGGTCCCTCCCCCTGCTGCCTGCCTGGTTCGTCCATGCCTTCGGCACTGCCGAAGGCACTGCCACGGAAGGCCCGTTACTTGATGGCACGCACACCCCAATTCGCCACTTACATGAATGTCTATCAGTAGCGCCTCAGGAGTCTATGACAGGAGATGAATCGTGCAGGATGAGCGTGTGGTACGGGATATTACGGCTCTACTGGCGGATCTCGGACAGGTAGGGGAAACTCCGCACCCGCAAATCCGGGCGGAATGTCTCATTCCAGGGGCGGGGGCGTCACGCCAGGGGGCCGAGCATTTCCTGTCTGCCCACGTCGGGCCGCACCGCGCCGTCGAGCACGTCGACCAGCTTCTTCTCCTCGTACCGGAAGTGCGTCTCCATGACGGCCTCGATGCCGTCGAGGTGCCGCAGCAGCTCGTCCTGCGCCGCACCCGACACGGCGGCGCGCTCCAGCTCGCCCAGGAGGTGGTCGAGCATCGAGTGGTCCCGCTTCAGGTCGGCGACGACGGGCGCCAGCTCGGGCCGGTCCGCCAGCACCACGTCGAACAGCGTCGCGTCCTCGCTGCGGTGATGGCCGGTGAGTGCCGCGCAGAAGCCCACGCAGTAGAGCTGCAGCTCCCTCGCCGCCGCCGGCCCCTCCGCGCCGTCCTCGACCGCGGACCGCGCCACGGCGAGCGCGTCCCGCAACCGCCGGTGGACCTCACGGAGCTCCTGACCCCAGGCGACGACACGTTGACTCATCGCAGCAACCCTAGCCCGGGGCGCGCCCGGTCTCAGGCGCGCAACAGCTCGGCGACGACGGCGGGCACCGCCCGGGCGATCTCCAGGGCGGTCACGGGACCACCGGCGGACGCCCGCGCCGCGGCCCGGCCGTGCACGAGCACGGCGACGGCCGCGAGCCGGGCCGCGAGCGTCTCGTCCTCCACGACGTCGGCGGAGCGGCCGGCGAGCAGCGTCCCCAGGATCCCCGCGAGCACGTCACCCGCCCCGGCCGTTCCGGTCCAGGCCGGCGCGTCGGCCTGGGCGTACACGTCGCCCGGCCCCGCCACGACGGTGATCGCGCCCTTGAGCAGCACGGTCGCGCCGGTGGCCTGGTGCGCGGTACGCACCCAGTGCAGCGGCTGCGCCTCGACCGCCGTGCGGTCGACGTCGTGTCCCAGGCCCTGCAGCAGCTCTGCCAGCTCGCCGGCGTGCGGGGTCAGGACCGCCCAGGCCGGGAGCCTGTGCTCCAGCATGGTGAGCGCGCCCGCGTCGATGACGGCGGGCATCTTGCCGCCGGTCACGTCCTCGGAGAGCACGCCGGTCACCGCGGCGAGCGCCCCGAAGATCCGGCGGGCCTGGCCGTCGTCGTCCGGCCCGTCCTCGGGGCCGAGCGCGGGGACACCCGGCCCGAGTACCCATGCCTGCACCCGGCCGCCCGCCACGACCACCTCGGGGTGGGCCAGCAGCACGCGCGCGCCGACCGCCTCGGGCCCCAGGTAGCGCACCATGCCGGGTCCGGCCAGCACCGCACCCGACGTCGCGAGGACAGCCGCGCCCGGGTAGGTGCTCGTACCCGCGATCACGCCGACCACGCCCCTCGTGTACTTGTGGTCGTGCGTGCTGGGGACGGGCCACAGCCCGGCGACGTCGGCCGGCTCCATCCGCCGCACCCGGCCCGACGCCGGGTCCGTCCCGCTCATCGCGTGCCTGCCCGTCGCCACGCCCCACACGGTGCCTGACCAGCCTTCGGCGCCCGCGACCACGGGGAAGCCGACGTCGACCAGCTCGACGTCGCCCCCGAGGTGGGCCGCGGGCGGCAGGAGCAGGCCGGGCTTGAGCGCGCCGAACGTCACCGTGCGGTCGGCGCGCAGGACGGGGCCGGGTACCGCGCCGTCGTCCACGCCGATGCCGCTCGGGATGTCGACGGCGACGGTGAGCGGCCAGCGCTCCCCCGCCTTCTCGCGGGCCTCCGCGAGCGTCCGGACCAGGCCGCCGGCCGGGGGACGCAGCGCGCCACGTGCGCCGACGCCGACCAGACCGTCCAGCAGGACGTCGGAGGCGAGTGCGGCCTGGACCACTGCCGGGACCCGGACGTCGGCGAGCGTCAGCACCTTTCCGCCCGCCGCCCGGAACGCCGCGAGGCCGTCCTCGTGGGCGCGCGCCGACGCGAGCACCGCGGTGACCGTCATACCGCGCCGCACGAGGTGCGCGCCGGCGAACAGGGTGTCGCCGCCGTTGTTACCGGGTCCGACGAGCAGCAGAGCGCTGGTGCCGCGTACGTCGACCCTGGGGCCGGTCGCGCGGCCGGGGCGGATGCGGGCGGTGCCGGGGAGTCCGTCGGAACCGAGGCTGCCGCGCAGGCGGACGGTGCCCGGACGGCCGAGCCGGTGATCGGGGGCGCGCCCGGCCCGCGGCGCCGCCACCTCGCGGAGCACCGCCTGGGCCAGCGCGTACGCCGCTCTGGCCATGAGCGGCTCGCCGGCAGCGATCAGTGGCTCTTCGGCCTTTCGTACCTCGTCGGAACTCCACGCGTCTTTCACAGTCCTATAGTGCCGCTTCCGCCACCGTCCGAGGTACAAATCCTGGGCGAAATGGACGGCCCCTCCCGTCCGCAACCTTGTCGGCATAAGGTCGGACCATGCGATTCGGACTCTTCATCCCGCAGGGCTGGCGTCTCGACCTGGTCGACATCCCCCCTGCCGATCAGTGGGCTTCCATGCTTTCCCTCGTGCACCGCGCGGAGAACCAGGCGGCGGGCGAGGCCGTCCCCGGCGGCGAGTTCGCCTGGGAGTCGGCGTGGGTCTTCGACCACTTCCACACCGTCCCGGAGGTGACCACCGAGGCCACGCACGAGGCCTGGTCCCTCATGGCCGCGTTCGCGGCCGCCACCCAGCGCATCCGGCTGGGCCAGATGTGCACCTGTATGGCGTACCGCAACCCGGCACACCTCGCCAAGGTCGCCTCGACCGTCGACACGATCTCCGGTGGCCGCGTCGAGATGGGCATCGGCGCAGGCTGGTACGAGCACGAGTGGCGCGCGTACGGCTACGGCTTCCCGTCCGCAGGCGAGCGGCTGCGGGCGCTCGACGAGGGCGTGCAGATCATGTCGAACATGTGGCGCACCGGCTCCTCCGGCACGTTCGAGGGCAAGCAGTACCAGGTCGACGGCGCCCTCTGCTACCCGCAGCCCCTGCAGCAGCTCCCGGTGGGCGACGGCGGCGCCGAGGTGCCGTCCATCCCGCTGTGGATCGCCGGCGGCGGCGAGAAGAAGACGCTGCGCATCGCCGCGCAGCACGCCCAGTACACGAACTTCGACGGCAGCCCCGACGGGTTCGTGCACAAGTCGGGCGTGCTCGAGGCGCACTGCAAGGACGTGGGGCGCGACTTCGGTGAGATCACCCGGTCGGCGAACTACAACGTGGTGATCGGTGAGAACGACGCCGAGGTCGCCGAGCGGCTGGGCTGGATCGAGGCGCACCTGCGGAAGTGGGTCCCCGAGAAGGCCGACCAGGAGATGAACACCTGGCGCAGCGGGCTCCTGGTCGGGACACCCGAGCAGATCGTCGAGCGGCTGCAGGACATGCGTTCACGCGGCATGGAGTACGCGATCACGTACTTCCAGGAGGCCGCCTACGACCAGACGGGCCTGGAGCTCTTCGAGAAGCAGGTCATCCCCGAGCTCCAGTAACTGGGGCGGAAGGTCACCCTTCCGCGATCACCATGGCCGACGCGATGCCCGCGTCGTGCGAGATCGTGATGTGCCAGGTGCGCACACCGAGCTCGGCGGCGCGGGCGGCCACGGTGCCGCTCGCGTCGATCCGGGGCGGGCCACCCACCGTGCGGTGCACCGTGACGTCGTGCCACCGGAGGTTTCCCGGAGCACCGAGCGACTTCGCGATGGCCTCCTTCGCGGCGAACCGGGCGGCCAGGGACGCCGGCGGCAGCTCGCGCTCGACCTCGGTGAACAGCTTCTCGCGCAGCCGGGGCGTCCGGTCGAGGGTCTCCATGAACCGGGCCACGTCGACCACGTCGATGCCCGTCCCGATGATCATTGGCACAGCCTAGGTGGCCGCCGACGGCCGCAGGCTCCGTCCCGTCCCACAACCGCAGTCTTGCGCAGGATGCCCGACTTGGGGCACCATGTCACAGTAACGTAACGGTAAAGATTGCGCCCGCGTTCTGCCCGCGGCGCATCATCTTTCATTTTCAGGAGGTAACCATGCCTGCGGACGACGACAAGCTGCCCTTCCCCAAGGTCATGGTCCTGGTCTTCGGCGTCATGATCGCCGCCATCCTCACGTTGCTCGTCTACGTCGCCGTGTCGGGCTGAACCCTCGGCCGCACCCGGCGCGCCCCGCGCTCACGCCGCACCCGCCTCCTCGACGCGGTCCAGCCACTCGCCGACGAGCGCCTCGAACAGCCCACGCTGCTCGAGGTGCAGCGAGTGCCCCGCGCGGTCCAGCACGGCGAAGGCCGCCCGGGGGTAGTGCTCGACGAGCCCCCACGCGTCGCGATAGCCGGTGACCGAGTCCTGCCGCCCGACGAGCACGAGCGCCGGCTTGTCGAAGGGCACCGGCTCGACCGGGAAGCCCCCTGCGTAGTGCGCCTCGACCCGCGCGACAACCTCTGGGTCGGCTGCGGCCAGGCCGGGATCGACCTCCTGCCGCGACCGCGTCCAGGTCTCGTCCGTCTGGACCACGAGGACCTCCTCCGCCGCGAGCGCCTCCGGCCCGACCCGCTCCACGAGCGCCGGGTCCTGGACCAGCACCTGACGCCGCGGGAGCTCGCGCAGTTCGTGGCGCGGTTCGACGACGGTCACCACGACGGCCAGGCCGGCCACTCGTCCGGCGTCGGCGGCAGCGAGCCCGCGCGCCAGGTACCCGCCGTACGACTGCCCCACGACGGCGTACGGCCCCTCCGGCACGAGCGCCTGAACGGCGGCCCGCAGGGTCCGGAAGACGTCGTCGGTGCTCGCGACGTCCGGCGCAACCGTCCCGCCCATGCCCGGCAGGTCGACATAGAGGCGACGCCAGCCCGGCCGGTCCGCGAAGACCGGCTCGAACGCGCCGACCATGAGCCGCTGGTCCACCGGGAACCCGTGGACCAGCACCACGGTAGCCACCCCAGGCCCTGCCGAACCGTGCTCCACGTAGTGCACCCGGACCCCGTCAACCTCCACGTACGCCATGTACGCCCCTCTCGTCAGCCATGAGGTTAGACGGGGTCACCGACATCCCGGATGCCCGCGGTGTCCTCCGGCTGGACGAGGTGCCGCCAGCGGAACCACTTGCGCTCCAGCTCCTCGGGCAGGTCGACGTCGAACCGCCGGGCCACGAGCAGCAGCTGCGCCAGGGCGTCCGCGACCTCACCGCGGAACGCGTCCCGCGTCTCGTCGTCGGACAGGCCGCGGTCGCGCGAGCGGCCGGACAGGTTGAGGAACGCCTGCGTGAGCTCGCCGACCTCTTCGTGGAGCTTCAGCATGAGCCAGTCGTCGGTGCGTTCGACGCCGTATATCCGCGCGTACGCGCGGCTGATGATCTCGACGTCGTCGGAGAGCTTCTTGAGTTCCACGCCGCCGAGCGTGCCACAGCGGGACGCTCGGTTCGGCGGGAACGGCCAGGACGGACTACTCCACGGTGACGGACTTGGCGAGGTTGCGCGGCTGGTCCACGTCGAGGCCCTTGGCGGTAGCCAGCGCCATCGCGAAGATCTGCAGCGGCACCACGGCTAGCAGGGGCTGGAGCAGCGTGGGCGCCTGCGGGATCCAGAAGATCTCGTCGGCGTACGGGCGCACCGCGTCGTCGCCGTCCTCCGCGATCACCAGGGTGCGCGCGCCGCGCGCCCGGATCTCCTGGATGTTCGAGACGACCTTCGAGTGCAGGGAGTCGCGCCCGCGCGGGGAGGGTACGACGACGAACACGGGCTGGCCCTCGTCGATCAGTGCGATCGGGCCGTGCTTGAGCTCACCCGCCGCGAAGCCCTCCGCGTGGATGTACGCGAGCTCCTTGAGCTTGAGCGCACCCTCCAGGGCAACCGGGAACCCGACGTGCCGCCCCAGGAACAGCACCTTGTCGGACTTCTCCATGGACCGGGCGGTCGCGCGGACGTACTCGCCGCGCTCGATCACCGTCTGGATCTTGCGCGGCATGTCGCGCAGCTCGTCGAGCAGCGTGGCGATCTCGTCCGGGAACTTGTTGCCGCGCAGCTGCGCCAGGTACAGGCCCAGCACGTAGGCGGCGGTGATCTGCGCGAGGAACGCCTTGGTGGAGGCGACGGCGATCTCGGGGCCGGCGTGCGTGTACAGCACTGCGTCGGACTCGCGCGGGATCGTGGAGCCGTGGGTGTTGACGATGGAGATCACCTTGGCGCCCTGCTCGCGCGCGTGCCGCACGGCCATCAGGGTGTCCATGGTCTCGCCGGACTGGGTCACGGCGACCACCAGCGTGCGCTCGTCGACGATCGGGTCGCGGTAGCGGAACTCGTGCGCCAGCTCGACCTCGACGGGGATGCGGCACCAGTGCTCGATCGCGTACTTGGCCACGTGCCCGGAGTAGGCGGCCGTGCCGCAGGCGACGACGATGATCTTGTTCACCGCGCGCAGCACCGACTCGTCGATGCGCAGGTCGTCGAGCACGAGGGCACCGGAGGCGTCCGTCCGGCCGAGCAGCGTGTCGGCGACCGCCTGCGGCTGGTCGTGGATCTCCTTGTCCATGAAGGAGTCGAAGCCGCCCTTCTCGGCGGCGGCGGCGTCCCAGTCGACCGTGAAGCGCTTGGCGTCGGCGGGCTTGCCGTCGAAGTCGGTGACGACCACCGACGTCGGGGTGATGGTCACCACCTGGTCCTGGCCCAGCTCGAGGGCCTCCTTGGTGTGCGCGATGAACGCCGCGACGTCGGAACCGAGGAAGTTCTCCCCCTCGCCGAGTCCCACCACGAGCGGGGAGTCGTGCCGCGCCCCTACCACCGTCTCCGGTGCGTCGGCGTGCACGGCGAGCAGCGTGAACGTGCCGTGCAGGCGCCCCGCGACGACCGTCATGGCCTCCGTGAGGTTGCCCGTCTCGCGGTACGCCTTGGCCAGCAGGTGAGCGGCGACCTCGGTGTCGGTCTCCGAGCGGAACGTCACGCCGTCGGCCAGCAGCTCTGCCTTGAGCTGGGCGAAGTTCTCGACGATGCCGTTGTGGATCACGGCGAGCCGGTCGCCGTCGGCCAGGTGCGGGTGGGCGTTCGCGTCGGTGGGGCCGCCGTGCGTGGCCCAGCGCGTGTGGCCGATCGCCGCGGTGGCGGCGGGCAGCGGGTTCTGCTCCAGTGCCTCGATCAGGTTGGCGAGCTTGCCCGACTTCTTGGCCCAGGCGACGCCGTCCAGCCCAGGCGCGACGAGCGCGACGCCTGCCGAGTCGTACCCGCGGTACTCCAGCCGGCGGAGCCCTTCGACCACCACCTCGAGAGGCATGCCCGACGGCGCGGCGGCACCTGACGCGTTGCCGTCCGCGATAGTCGGAGCAGTTCCCGTGTAACCCACAATCCCACACATGCGGGCGAGTCTAGCGAGCGTCCGGGCCTGCCCCCATGACCGGGCTCACAGGCCCGCACCCCGGGCACCGCGCGAGGTCGCGCAGCGGCCGGTGGAGATTCCCGCGCCCGGTTGGGGCACAATGCTGCAGGTGGTTTCCCAGTTTCCGACGACGGACCTCAGCGAGCACCTGCTGGCCCTCGCGCCGTCCTCGCCCTATGTGGATCTCGACCGTGCGGCGTGGAGCCGCCTGTCGGCCTCCACTCCGCTGCCGCTGACCGACGAGGACGTCGAGCGCCTGCGCGGTCTCGGTGACCCGATCGACCTTGCCGAGGTCGACGCGATCTACCGCCCCCTGTCGCGCCTGCTCAACCTGTACGTGCAGGCCACCGCCGGCCTGCACGACGCGACGTCCACCTTCCTGCACGAGGATCCGCCCCGCACGCCGTACGTCATCGGGGTGGCCGGCTCCGTCGCCGTCGGCAAGTCGACGACGGCGCGCGTCCTGCGCGAGATGCTCGCCCGCTGGCCCGAGACGCCGCGCGTCGAGCTCATCACCACCGACGGGTTCCTCTACCCGAACGCCGAGCTCGAACGGCGCGGCCTGATGGAACGCAAGGGCTTCCCCGAGTCGTACGACCGGCGCGCCCTCATCCGATTCCTGTCCCGTATCAAGGCCGGGCAGCCGGAGGTGCGCGCACCCCTGTACTCGCACGTGATCTACGACATCGTGCCGGATCAGGAGCTGGTGGTGCGCAAGCCCGACGTCCTCATCGTCGAGGGCCTCAACGTGCTGCAGCCGGCCCGGCCGTCCACGGTCGACGAGTCGACGGTCGCCGTGAGCGACTTCTTCGACTTCTCGATCTACGTGGACGCCCGCACGCGGAACATCCGGCAGTGGTACGTGGACCGGTTCCTCGAGCTGCGCAGGACCGCGTTCACCAAGCCCGACTCCTACTTCCGGCGGTACGCCTCGCTCTCCGACCAGGAGGCGACCGAGCGGGCCATGAAGATCTGGGAGTCCATCAACGCGCCGAACCTGGAGCGGAACATCATCCCGACCAGGGGCCGCGCGACGCTGGTGCTGACCAAGGGATCGGACCACGCGGTGCAGCGGGTCCGCCTCCGTAAGCTCTAGCCGGTCAGCGGGCGGCGCGGGGCTTTCCGTCGCCGTCCGCCGGGACGGTGACCTTCTCGTCGGCGTGCTCCTCGGCGTCCGTCGCGCTCGCCGTCTTCTCGGGGTCGAGGTGCCGGTGGGAGAACCAGCCCACCACGACGTCCACGACGAAGCCCATAGCGACGCCCAGGACCACGCCGATGCCGATGGCCAGCATCGGGTTGTGGCCGAACCACTGCGCGGCGACGAGGCCGATCCCCGCCGAGTAGAGCGCCCACATGACCGCCGCGATGGCGGCGATGAACATGAACCGGCGCCGCGGATAACCGACGGCGCCCGCCGTCATGTTCACGGCCACGCGGCCGATCGGGATGTACCGCGCCGCCAGGATGAACGAGGCACCGCGCCGGGACAGCGCACGCTCGGCCCAGGCCACCGCCCGGCGCCCGCGCCGGTTCCGCAGGAACGGCACGCGGTCGGTGCCGATCATCTTCCCGATCTGGTACGCGATCTGGTCGCCCACCCACGCCCCTGCCGCCGCCGCGATCAGCACGAGCCACATCCACGGCGTGCCCGTGGTGTGCGCGGAGACCGCCAGAGTGATCACCACGGACTCGCTGGGCAGCGGCGGGAAGAACCCGTCGATGGTCGCGAAGGCGAACATCGCCGGGTAGATCCACGGCGAGGCGGCCATCGCGAGGATCCACGCCTCGGTGGCGCTCAGGACGGTGGAGATGAGATCGAGCACGGGACCTCGAGAGTCTCGTCGGGAGCTACCCTGCGAACGGCTCAGGGCGGCGCCCGGGGGCGGGGAGAGCACTTCTTAGTGCCTGGTGCCAGCCTACGCAAGGGGCGCCCCTGAAAAGCATCAGGGGTGCCCCTGGTAGGACCCCGCTTCCCAAGCATTCACGGGGTGTTCACGGCGGTCCCGCCTACCCCTACAACGCGAGCCGCTCCCGCACGACGGCGGCCAGGTCGTCCGCGACCTTGTCCGCCTCGTCCTGCGCCGGGGCCTCGACCATCACGCGCACCAGCGGCTCCGTGCCGGACTGGCGCAGCAGCACCCGCCCGGTGTCCCCCAGTCGCGTCGTCGCGTCCAGCACGGCCGCCTGGACGCCCTCGTCGGTGCCCGCGCGGGACTTGTCCACACCACGCACATTGACGAGGGTCTGCGGCAGGCGCTCGATCTCACCCGCGAGATCACCCAGTCGCTTGCCCGACGCCTTGACCCGCGCCGCGAGGTGCAGCGCCGCGAGGACGCCGTCGCCGGTCGTGGCGTGGTCCGCCAGGATGATGTGGCCGGACTGCTCCCCGCCCAGGCTGAAGCCGTTGGCGCGCATCTCCTCCAGCACGTAACGGTCGCCGACCGCGGTCTGCACGGTGGTGATGCCGCGCTCCCGCATCGCGAGGAGCAGGCCCAGGTTGCTCATCACCGTCACCACGAGGGTGTCGCCCGGCAGGCGGCCCTCCTCCTTGAGCGCGGTGGCGAGGATCCCGAGGATCTGGTCGCCGTCCACGATGGCGCCGGTGTGGTCGACGGCGAGGCAGCGGTCGGCGTCGCCGTCGAACGCGACACCGAAGTCCGCCTCGGACGCCACGACGACGGCCTGCAGCTGCTCGGGGTGCGTGGAGCCGCACTTCTCGTTGATGTTCCGGCCGTCCGGGCTCGCGTTCATCACGACGACGTCGGCGCCCGCGGCGCGCAGCGCCTCCGGGCCCACCTCGCTCGCGGCGCCGTTGGCGCAGTCGAGCGCGATCCGCAGGCCCTCGAGCGGCCGGTGGTCCGGCGTGGTGCCGACGCTGTCGGTCAGGTGCCGCACGTAGCGCTCGGCGGCGGCCTGGCCATCGGTGCGGATACGTCCGACGGCGGCGCCCGTCGGCCGCTCCCAGTCGTCGCCGAGAGTGGCCTGGATGGCGTCCTCCACGGCGTCGTCGAGCTTGAGACCGCCGCGGGCGAAGAACTTGATGCCGTTGTCCGGCATCGGGTTGTGCGAGGCGGAGACCATGACGCCGAGGTCGGCCTCCAGCTCGGTCACGAGGTACGCCAGCGCGGGCGTTGGCAGCACGTTGAGCATCACCACATCGACGCCGGCGGACGCCAGACCGGCGGCGACGGCGCCCGCGAGGAACTCGCCGGAGGCGCGCGTGTCGCGCCCGACGACCGCGCGCGGACGCGGCCCCAGCAGCTCACCCTGCGCGGTCAGCACCCGCGCGGCGGCGGCGCCCAGCTCCAGCGCCAGCTCCGCGGTGATGTCCTTGTTGGCGAGGCCCCGAACTCCGTCGGTGCCGAACAGCCTGCCCATGCCGGTTCTCCTCAGATCGTTCGAATCCCACCGTAGCGGGCCACCGGCACCTGCCGGCAAATGCAGATGGCCCCGCTGAACAGTGTCGACACTGTTCAGCGGGGCCATCCAGCCACGCGCTGGGGTCAGCGCTTGCTGTACTGCGGAGCCTTGCGGGCCTTCTTGAGACCGGCCTTCTTGCGCTCGACCGTACGGTCGTCGCGGCGGAGGAAGCCGGCCTTCTTGAGCTCGGCGCGGTTGGCGTCGCGGTCGATCTCGTTCAGCGCACGGGCGATGCCCAGGCGCAGAGCACCGGCCTGGCCCGACGTGCCGCCACCCGTGATGCGGGCGATGATGTCGAAACGGCCTTCGACCTCGACCAGGCTCAGCGGGCTGTTGACCAGCTGCTGGTGCACCTTGTTCGGGAAGTACTCCTCGAGGGTGCGACCGTTGACCTTCCAGGTGCCGGTGCCGGGGACGAGGCGCACGCGCGCCACGGCCTCCTTACGGCGCCCGAGGGCCTGAGCCGGGGCGGTGATGGACGAGCCGCGCGTTGCGGGCGCAGTCGTCTCGGTGGTGTAAGAGCTGGGCGCCTCGGCGTCCTGCTCGATGTCGACGGTGGTCTCGGCCACTGTGGTGTCCTCGCGTCCTTCAGCGTTGCGATCCGGCAGCGGCTCAAGCCTGCTGCGAAACCTGGGTGATCTCGAACGGCTTGGCCTGCTGCGCCGTGTGCGGGTGCTCAGAGCCTGCGTAGACCTTCAGGTGGGTCATCTGCGTCCGACCGAGCGAGGTCTTGGGGATCATGCCGCGCACGGCCTTCTCGACGGCGCGTTCCGGCTTGGTGTCCAGGAACTCGCCGTAGGGGGTGGCAGTGAGGCCGCCCGGGTAGCCCGAGTGGCGGTAGGCCAGCTTGGTCTCGCGCTTGTTGCCGCTCAGCGCGACCTTGTCCGCGTTGATGATGATGACGAAGTCACCACCGTCGACGTGCGGAGCGAAAGTCGGCTTGTGCTTCCCGCGCAGCAGAATGGCGACCTGGCTTGCCAGGCGGCCCAGGACGACGTCGGTCGCGTCGATGACGTGCCAGTCGCGCTGGACGTCGCCGGGCTTGGGGGTGTACGTACGCACGGTTCGTAACCTTTTCGTTTTCGGTGTCGTCGGGCGAGAAGCAGCGCCCGAAGAGTCAGGTCGTTGTGCGCGGGGGTCAGAGTGACGTCCGGGCCGTTCGTCGGCACACGAGTGGGCTCGGTGCTTACGCAGGACGTCGTGACAAAGCACAACGACTCATTAGAGTACCTGGCCGGTTCCCCGGGGGTCAAAGCGAAGCGGGTCAGGGGACGTGATCGGCCGCATGAGGTTCGACACGTCTGCCTGTGGCGTCTGCACGGAACTGGTGCGACGGTAGGGGCATGACCGAGGAAACCCCAGGCACCATGCCAGGACCGGACGGGATCGCTGAGGGCGACACCGACCAGCTCACCTCCGATGACACGCTGCTCAACCGCGGCCTCGCGGACAACCTCGACGAGGGCTACTCCCCGCCCGAGCGCCCCCGTAGCAACCACTGGGGCGAGACCTCGTGGGAGGAGCGGCACGGCGAGCCGATGGACCAGCGCCTCAGCGAGGAGGAGCCCGACGTGTGGCAGGCCGACCCGCTCGACCGCGCGGACACGTCACGCGCGGGACGGCTCGTGTCCGACCCCGACGCGGACCCCGGCAGCTACGCGGCCGAGGACGGCAACCGCCAGAACGACGTGTACGGCACCGACGCGGGCATCGACGGCGCCGGCGCCAGCGCCGAGGAGGCCGCGGTCCACTGGGTCGAGGAGCCGTAACCCGCCGAGGTAGATCCGTGGCGAAGTAGAACCAGGGCGACGTAGAACCGCAGCGGACCTGCGGTTCTACGTCGCCCTGGTTCTATCTCGCGGTGGTTGTGTCGTCCCAGACGTCCTCGTCCATCCGCTTGGCGCGGACGGCGTCCGCGCGGGCGGCGAGCTCTTCGTCCGGCGGGAACGTGATCTCCTCGAGGCACAGCCCCTCCGGGGGCACGACGAAGACGCCCGCGTCCCGCCGGCGGCTCGCCAGGAGCTCCGCGGGCCAGCTCACGGGGCGCCGCCCCTCTCCCACCCCCATCGACGCCCCGACAAGGGCGCGCACCATGTTGTGGCAGAACGCGTCGGCGACGACGTGCCCGACCACGAGGCCCGCATCCGGTCCGTCGGCCGGCCGCTCCCAGGCGATGTGCTGCAGCTCCCGGATGGTCGTCGCGCCCGGGCGGGGCTTGCAGTACGAGGCGAAGTCGCGCACCCCGGTGAGCGGGCGTACGGCGTCGTCCATCGCGGCGGCGTCGAGCGGCTTGCGGGACCACAGGACGTGCCTGCGTCGCAGCGGGTCCCGGAGGCCCGGCGCGTCGGCGATCCGGTACGTGTAGCGGCGGCGCAGGGCGGAGAAGCGCGCATCAAAACCGGGCGCCGCCTGCCTGGCGCCGCGTACGACGACGTCGGTGGGCAGCACGCCCGTCAGCCGGGACACCAGCGCCTCCGCAGGGGTACGGCTGGACCGCCCCGAACGGCCGGGGAGCGCCGCCCAGGCATCGGCCTCGAGGTCGACGTGCGCCACCTGGCCGCGCGCGTGGACGCCCGAGTCGGTCCGCCCGGCGACGGTGAAGCGAGGCGTCGGCCGGCCGAGCTGCTCGCTGCGCAGGACCCGTGCCAGACCGTCCTCGAGGGCACCCTCCACGGTGCGTAGACCCGGCTGGCGCGCCCAGCCGGCGAAGTCGGTGCCGTCGTAGGCGAGGTCGAGCCGAACCCTGATGAACTCGTTCACGCCTGCCATCTTCCCCGATCCCCGTCCCAGAGTTCGTACAGTGACGTCATGGCAGACATCCTCACGCTTGCGGTCGACTGCGGTGGTGGCGGGATCAAGGCAGCGGTCCTCGACTCGTCGGGCACCGCTCACGCGGCGCCGGTCCGCGTACCGACGCCCTACCCGCTGCCGCCCGAGCTCCTCGTGGACACGATCGCGAAGATCGCCACCGACCTCCCTGCGGCCGGGCGGGTCACGGTCGGCATGCCCGGCATGATCCGCAGCGGCGTCGTCGTGCACACACCGCACTACATCACCCGGTCGGGGCCGCGCTCCCGCGTGGATCCGGCTCTGCTCGACGCGTGGCACAGCTTCGACATGCGCGCGGCCGTCGCCAGCCGGCTGAACCTGCCCGCACTGGTCCTGAACGACGCAGAGGTGCACGGCGCGGGCGTGGTCGCCGCGTCGGGCCTCGAGCTGGTCATCACGCTCGGCACGGGCCTCGGGACCGCGATGTTCCACGGCGGCCGGATCGCGCCGCACCTGGAGTGGTCGCACGCCCCGGTGCGCCGCAGCCTGACGTACGACCAGTACATCGGCGAGCCCGAACGACGTCGGCTGGGCGACGGCCTGTGGTCACGGCGCGTGGTCACCGTCGTCGACGGGCTGCGGCCCGTCTTCCACTGGGACCGGCTCTACCTCGGAGGCGGTAACGCGCGGCGCATCACACCGTCGGCGCTGGCCAGGCTCGGCGACGACGTCGTCATCGTCCCGAACTCCGCCGCCCTGGTGGGCGGCGCGCGAGCATGGGACCTGCTGCCTGCTCAGTGACGTGCGGCCACGCACGACGACGCCGGGCCGCACCCTCCGTACGGAAGGTGCGGCCCGGCGTCGTGCAGGGGAGAAAGAGGCTCAGGCCTCCTTCTTCTCCTCGGCGGCCTTCTTCTTGGGAGCCGCCTTCTTCTTCTTGGGGGCCTCGGCAGCGGCGTCCTCGGCGGGGGCGTCGGTGACGTCCTCGGCCGGGGCGTCCTCGACCGGAGCGTCCTCGACGACGACGTCCTCGGCCGGGGCCTCGGTCACGTCAGCGGCCTTCTCGGCGGCCTTGGTGGCCTCCTTGACGACTGCCTGCTTGGGGCTCACGGGCTCGGTGATGAGCTCGATGACCGCCATGGGCGCGTTGTCGCCCTTGCGGGTGCCGATCTTGGTGATGCGCGTGTAGCCACCGTTGCGCTCGGCCATGGCCGGGGCGATCTCGGTGAAGAGCGTGTGCACCACGCCCTTGTCACGCACGACGGTGAGCACGCGGCGACGGGCGGACAGGTCGCCCTTCTTCGCGAACGTGATCAGACGCTCGGCCAGGGGACGCAGGCGCTTGGCCTTGGTCTCCGTGGTCGTGATGCGGCCGTGCTCGAAGAGGGAGGTGGACAGGTTCGCGAGAATCAGACGCTCGTGAGCCGGGCTACCGCCGAGCCGCGCGCCCTTGGTAGGGGTAGGCATTACTTGTCTCCTTGGAAGTGGTTCCGCACGTCCGGCCTAGGCCGGACGTGGGACGTCAGTACGACTGCTCGTCGCCGCTGTAGGCCGCGGAGTCGCTACCCTCGAAGTACGAAGCGCCGGCCGGATCGAAGTCCAGCGGCGAGTCCTTCAGGCTGAGGCCGAGCTCGGCCAGCTTCTCCTTGACCTCGGTGATCGACTTCGCACCGAAGTTGCGGATGTCGAGCAGGTCCGCCTCACTGCGGGCAACAAGCTCGCCCACCTGGTGGATGCCCTCGCGCTTGAGGCAGTTGTACGAACGGATGGTGAGGTTGAGCTCCTCGATCGGCAGCGCCAGGTCCGCGGCAAGCGCGGTGTCCGTCGGCGACGGCCCGATCTCGATGCCCTCGGCCTCGACGTTCAGCTCACGTGCCAGGCCGAACAGCTCGACCAGGGTCTTGCCAGCCGAGGCGAGCGCGTCGCGAGGCGTGATTGCCTGCTTCGTCTCGACGTCGACAATGAGCTTGTCGAAGTCGGTGCGCTGCTCGACTCGGGTGGCCTCGACCTTGTACGTGACCTTGAGGACCGGCGAGTAGATCGAGTCAACCGGGATGCGCCCGATCTCCGCGTCGAACTGCTTGTTCTGCGCGGCGGACACGTACCCACGGCCCCGCTCGACGGTCAGCTCGATCTCGAGCTTGCCCTTGTCGTTGAGGGTGGCGATGTGCAGGTCGGGGTTGTGGACCTCGACCCCCGCCGGCGGAACGATGTCCGCAGCGGTCACGACGCCGGCGCCCTGCTTGCGCAGGTACATCACGACGGGCTCGTCGTTCTCCGAGGAGACGACGAGGTTCTTGATGTTGAGGATGATCTCGGTGACGTCTTCCTTCACGCCCGACACGGTGCTGAACTCGTGCAGCACACCGTCGATACGGATGGACGTGACGGCCGCGCCCGGGATGGACGACAGCAGGGTGCGACGCATCGAGTTGCCGAGCGTGTAGCCGAAGCCAGGCTCGAGCGGCTCGATGGAGAAGCGGGAACGGCTCTCCGAGATGACCTCTTCGGTCAGCGTGGGGCGCTGTGCGATAAGCACTGTGGGTGTCCTTTCGAGTGTGCGTCCGCTATATGACGCATCACGGCTGCGATCTCTCGCGGCCCAGACGGATCTCTGTCACCGTCCGGGCAAGGTGCTCACCGCGAGCGGTGAGCGTTGTCGCGATCGCGGTGCGGTCCCGCAGCCCTGGGGCCGCGCGGCCGCACCGCGGCGCGACAGATATCAAACGCGGCGACGCTTCGGGGGGCGGCAGCCGTTGTGAGCCTGGGGCGTCACGTCCTGGATCGAGCCGACCTCGAGGCCGGTCGCCTGAAGCGAACGGATCGCGGTCTCACGACCGGAACCCGGGCCCTTCACGAAGACGTCGACCTTCTTGACGCCGTGCTCCTGCGCACGACGGGCGGCCGACTCGGCTGCCATCTGCGCGGCGTACGGGGTCGACTTACGGGAGCCCTTGAAGCCGACGTGGCCGGCGGACGCCCATGCGATCACAGCACCCGAGGGGTCAGTGATCGAGATGATCGTGTTGTTGAACGTGGACTTGATGTGCGCCTGGCCGAGCGGGACGTTCTTCTTGTCCTTGCGGCGCGGCTTGCGGCCGGCTGCGGCGCGAGTCTTGGGAGGCATGTGTTTTTAGATCTCCTGGTCTGATCGGACCGGGGCGGTCTCAGCTCGATGAGCCGACCGCTCCACGGACTGCTATCAGCGGGCCTTCTTCTTGCCCGCGACGGTGCGCTTGGGACCCTTGCGGGTACGCGCGTTGGTCTTTGTGCGCTGACCACGCACCGGCAGTCCGCGACGGTGGCGGATGCCCTGGTAGGTACCGATCTCGACCTTGCGGCGGATGTCGGCCGCGACCTCACGGCGGAGGTCACCCTCGAGCTTGAAGTTGCCCTCGAGGTGGTCGCGGAGCGCAACGAGCTCGGCGTCGCCGAGGTCCTTGACGCGGACGTCCGGGCTGATGCCCGTGGCGGCCAGGGTTTCCTTCGCGCGGGTACGACCCACACCGAAGATATAAGTGAGCGCAACCTCAAGCCGCTTGTCGCGGGGGAGGTCGACGCCGATAAGACGTGCCATGTGCCTTCCGGCTCCTGTACTGCTCATCGGAGGTCTGCCGCACCGCCATCCCGCGATTCACGCGAGCCCCGGCCTCCGGGCCGAGGGTTCCCCTCACCTGTGCGGTTACCCGCTGGGTGAGGTTCGAGGTGGTGCGCTGGTGGTGGCCTCAGCCACCGACCCCGGGCGGATGCCCGGGACGTGATCAGCCCTGGCGCTGCTTGTGGCGCAGGTTGTCGCAGATCACCATGACGCGACCGTGCCGGCGAATCACCTTGCACTTGTCGCAGATCTTCTTGACGCTCGGCTTGACCTTCATGGTTTTTCCTCCACCACGGCGCCCGGTCTCTCGGTGCGCACGCAGCAGTGTCGTGGGTGGTCGATCGTGCGGCGACATCACCTCTGGCCAGGCCGCGAGTGACATAGCCCCGGATCGGGGACTGACTACTTGTAGCGGTAGACGATCCGGCCGCGGGACAGGTCGTACGGGCTGAGCTCCACCACCACGCGGTCCTCGGGGAGGATCCGGATGTAGTGCTGTCGCATCTTGCCCGAGATGTGCGCGAGAACCCTGTGACCGTTCGACAGCTCGACGCGGAACATCGCGTTCGGCAGAGCCTCGATCACACTGCCCTCGATCTCGATGACACCGTCCTTCTTTGCCATATCCTCCGCTAACTCTCGTCGTGACTGCTTCCACGCCCACGGCACCGCAGGAGCCCTGCGGAGCCGACAGTCGGGTGTGGATGTCGTGTGTGTCCGTGTACCGCCAACCTCGTGTGCCTCGGCCTGCGCCCCGCTCGCGCGGGGACCGGCAGGCGCCTCGGCACCCTTTCAAGAACTGGAGGCGTTGAACGGACTACACCCAGCGGTCCAGCCTACGTCACTTCGGAAAGCATTCAAAGCGCAGCACGACGGCGAGGGCCGTTCTCGGCCGTGAGCCTCGCCACGAGAGGCCCTTCAGAGGTCGTACTCGACACCCGGCAGGCCGATCATCGTGTGCGGGAGGCTGGTGACGAAGAAGAACAGCAGGGGCAGCCAGCCGAGCACCATGCCAAGGCCGAGCGCGACGAGCACGTGCCTGCCCTGCGCCTTCCAGAGCCACACGCCGAGCAGCCACACCACCGCGCCGAGCAGCAGGACCGACTCCCACACGAACAGCGAGGTGCCGAACCCGAGTACCGCGCCGACCCAGAGGAACGGGCTCGGCGCGAGCCGGCGGCCCCAGGTGGCGATCCAGCGTCCGGACCGTTCGAGGCCACGTCGCGCAGCCGGAAGAACCCGCGTGCCCGCGCCGCGCCCAGGAGTGCCGGCACTGCCGGGCGGGGTGTGCGCTTCATCGGTCACAGGCCGATCGTAGCCAACTGACTCCGAGTTAAATAGGCCTCGGGTGAAAGTCGTCTCAGGCTCTGCAGCTATCGGCCGAGCCTGCGCTTCCACTTCGACTCAGTCGAGCGTGACCGGCTGCACGCCGAAGACGCCGAGGCGCTCCGCTCCCCCGTCGACCGCCGTGAGGACGATGATGCCGTCCTCCATGATCGCGGTGGAGTGCTCCCAGTGCGCCGCACGGGAGCCGTCGACGGTGACCACTGTCCAGTCGTCCTCGAGGACCCTGGTCTCGGACCCGCCGCGCGTGATCATCGGCTCGATCGCCAGGCACATCCCCGACCGCAGCCGGGGGCCCGAACCGGACGTCTTGTAGTTGTGCACGTCCGGGGGCTGGTGCATGGCGCTGCCGATGCCGTGCCCGACGTACTCCTCGACGATGCCGTAGTCGATGCCGATGAGCTCGCCGGCCATCTCGACGGCAGCCTCCACCGCCTGGCCCACCGCGTTCAGGCGCTTCGCGGACGCCAGCGTGGCGATGCCCGCCCACATGGCGGTCTCCGTGGTCTGGATGAGCGCGATGTCGGCGAGGTCCGCACCCGCGGCGACCAGGTCGTCGTCGGGCAGCGTGTGGTCGAGTGCCCCGTCTGGGCCCAGGACGAACGAAACGGCCGAGTCGCCGTGCCAGCCCTCGACTATCGCACCGCAGTCGATCGAGACGAGGTCACCCGCAGCCAGCACCCGGTTGCCCGGGATGCCGTGGATGACCTCGTCGTTGACCGACGTGCAGATGACTCCGGTGAACCCGTGGTAGCCCAGGAACGAAGGCGCCGCACCGGCGTCGTCGATGGCCTTGGCAGCCACGGCATCGAGGTCCGCGGTGGTGACGCCGGGCCGGGCCGCGGACCGGACCGCGGCAAGAGTGTCCGCGACCACCAGACCGGCACGCCGCATGAGGCGTATCTGGTCCGGTGTCTTGTACTCGACCCGGTCCCGCCCGAAGACCACGCCTCAGCCCAGCTGGGCCGCGAGGGCGGCGACGATGCGGTCGGTGACCTCGGTGATCTCACCGACGCCGTCCACCTTGGCCAGCAGCCCACGCTCCGCGTACGCCGCGGTGAGGGGGGCCGTCTCGGTGCCGTAGATGTCGAGCCGGCGGGCGATCCCCTCAGGGGTGTCGTCCTCACGGCCCTCGTCACCGGCACGCTTGGTGAGACGCTCCATCAGGACGTCCCGGTCCGCCGTCAGCTCGATCACGCCGTCGAGCTCCCAGCCGAAGCCGGCGAGCGTGGTGTCCAGCTCAGCGACCTGGGCCGCGTTGCGCGGGTAGCCGTCCAGCAGGAACCCGCCCTTGACGTCCTCGTCGCCGAGGCGGTCGCGGACCATCGCGTTGGTGATCTCGTCCGGGACGAGCTCACCCTTGTCGATGTACTCCTTGGCCGTCGTGCCGAGCTCCGTGTTGCCCTTGATGTTGGCCCGGAAGATGTCGCCGGTGGAGATGGCGACGATCCCGAACACCTCGGCGAGGCGCGCGGCCTGCGTGCCCTTGCCGACGCCCTGCGGGCCCATGATGACCAGGCGCGTGACCTGGCCCTCCTTGTCCGGACGAGCGTGGAGCTCGCGACGAGAGGCGGTGGAGGGGGTCTGACTCAACGGAGAAATCCTTCGTAATGGCGCTGCTGCAGCTGTGAATCGATCTGCTTGACCGTATCCAGCCCGACGCCGACCACGATGAGGATCGAGGCACCGCCGAAGGGCAGGGCCGTGCTGACGCCCAGGAAGACGAGCACCAGCGTCGGGATCAGCGCAACCAGCGCGAGGTACACGGAACCGGCGGAGGTGATCCTGGTGATCACGAAGTCCAGGTACTCCGCCGTCGGGCGGCCGGCCCGGATGCCGGGGATGAAGCCGCCGTACTTCTTCATGTTGTCCGCGACCTCGTCCGGGTTGAACGTGATCGAGGTGTAGAAGAAGCAGAAGAAGATGATCATCAGCGTGTAGATCGCGATGTACAGCGGCGACGACTGCTGGACCAGGTTGTTGCTGATCCAGACGACCCAGTCGGAACCCTGGTCCCCAAACTGCGCGAGCAGGCCAGGGATGGCGAGGATCGACGCCGCGAAGATCACCGGGATCACACCGGACATGTTGATCTTGATCGGGATGTAGGTGCTGGTGCCGCCGTACATCCGGCGACCCACCATGCGCTTCGCGTACTGCACCGGGATGCGGCGCTGCGACTGCTCGACGAACACCACGAGGCCGATGACCAGGATGATCACGAGGATCATGATGGTGAAGTTCAGGACTCCGTTGGCGCCACCGGCGATCGACCAGAGCGACGTCGGGAAGCTCGCGGCGATCGACGTGAAGATCAGGAGCGACATGCCGTTGCCGACACCGCGCTCGGTGATCAGCTCGCCGAGCCACATGACGAGGCCCGTACCGGCGGTCATGGTGATGACCATGAAGATGGAGGTCAGAACACTGTCATCGGGGATGACAGGAACCAGACAGTTCGGGAAGAGCAAGTTCTGACGCGCCGTCGTGATGACGGTGGTCGACTGCAGGATCGCGAGACCGATGGTGAGGTAGCGCGTGTACTGGGTCAGCTTCGTCTGACCCGACTGGCCCTCCTTCTGCAGCGCCTCGAAGCGTGGGATCACCACGCGAAGCAGCTGCACGATGATGCTTGCCGTGATGTACGGCATGATCCCGAGGGCGAAGATCGACAGCTGCAGCAGTGCGCCACCGCTGAAGACGTTGATCAGGCCGAGGAGGGTGTTGTCCCCCTCCCCAGCGATGCATTGCTGCACGTTCGCGTAGTCCACGCCGGGAGTCGGTATGAACGACCCGAGCCGGAAGATCGCCATGATCGCGATCGTGAACAGCAGCTTGCGCCGCAGGTCTGGCGTCCGGAAAGCCCGGCCGAAAGCGCTGAGCACCCTATCCTCCTGGCCCGCCGTTGCGGGATCTAGTGTCGCCGACGCAACGCCGGCGAGATGTTTCGAACGTGGGCCAGACCACAACGGTGCAGCCAGACCGTGTCGGATTCTACGTTGCTCACGGGGTCTTTCGGACCACAAGAGCCCCGGGAAATTCTCAAGAGAGCACACAGGGCCGGCCGCGCATCATGCGCCGCCGGCCCTGTAGCTGTATCAGGCCTCCGAGACCGTACCGCCAGCCGCCAGGATCTTCTCCTTGGCGGTTGCCGAGACGCGGTCGACCGCGATCTCGAGCTTGACGGTGATCTCACCGTTGCCGAGCACCTTCACGGGCTGACCCTTGCGGACCGCCCCCTTGGCGACGAGGTCCTCGACGGTGACGGAGCCACCATCGGGGAACAGCGTTGAGAGCTTGTCCAAGTTCACGACCTGGAACTCCACGCGGAACGGGTTCTTGAATCCACGCAGCTTCGGGAGGCGCATGTGCAGAGGCACCTGCCCACCCTCGAAGCCTGCGGGGACCTGGTAACGAGCCTTCGTACCCTTGGTACCGCGACCTGCCGTCTTACCCTTCGAGCCTTCACCGCGACCCACACGGGTCTTCGCGGTCTTGGCACCGGGGGCCGGACGGAGGTGATGCATCTTCAGCGGCTTGTTCTCCGCCATGATCACTCGACCTCCTCGACGGCGACGAGGTGCGCCACCGTCTTGACCATGCCACGAATCTCCGCACGGTCCTCCTTCACGGCGGTGTCGCCGATCCGCTTGAGGCCGAGGGTTCGCAGCGTGTCACGCTGGTTCTGCTTGCCGCCGATGGCGGACTTGGTCTGAGTCACCTTGAGTCGAGCCATCACGCACCCGCCTTTGCAGTCGACTCGGCACGACCGGCGGCCTGCGCACGCAGGAGCGCGGCCGGGGCCACGTCCTCGAGCGGGAGGCCACGACGAGCGGCAACAGCAGCCGGCTCCTCGAGGCCCTTCAGGGCCGCGACCGTGGCGTGCACGATGTTGATCGCGTTGGACGAACCGAGCGACTTGCTCAGCACGTCGTGGATGCCGGCGCACTCCAGCACGGCGCGCACCGGACCACCGGCGATAACACCGGTACCCGGCGACGCCGGACGCAGGAACACGACACCGGCGGCCTTCTCACCCTGGATGGGGTGAGGGATGGTGCCCTGGATACGAGGGACGCGGAAGAAGCTCTTCTTCGCCTCCTCGACACCCTTGGCGATCGCCGCGGGCACCTCCTTGGCCTTGCCGTAGCCGACGCCTACGGTGCCGTCACCATCGCCCACCACGACGAGCGCGGTGAAGCTGAAGCGGCGGCCACCCTTGACGACCTTGGAGACGCGGTTGATGGAGACGACCTTCTCGATGAAGGCGCTCTTTTCCTCACGCGCCCCACGACGGTCGCCGCCACGACCGCCACCACGGCGGTCGTTACGGTCCTTGTTCTCGGTGGCGGCACCCTGGGGGGCGCCGCTGCGCTGCCCTGCAGCCATCAGAGAGTCCTCTTCTTCCGTGCGTTGGTCATCACAGGGCCAGACCGCCCTCGCGGGCGCCGTCAGCCACTGCAGCGACGCGACCGTGGTACTTGTTGCCGCCGCGGTCGAACACGACGGTGTCGACGCCGACAGCCTTGGCACGCTCGGCGACGAGCTCGCCGATCTTGCGGGCCTTGGCCGTCTTGTCGCCGTCGAACGCACGCAGGTCGGCCTCGAGGGTCGACGCAGACGCGACGGTCTTGCCCACGCTGTCGTCCACGACCTGCGCCACCATGTGGCGCGAGGAACGGGTGACGACGAGACGCGGACGAACGGCGGTGCCAGCGATCTTCTTGCGCAGGCGAAGGTGGCGACGCTGACGAGCGACGGACTTGCCCTTACCCAGGATCTTGATAGCCATCGTCACTTACCAGCCTTTCCGACCTTGCGGCGGACGTTCTCGCCGGCGTAACGCACGCCCTTGCCCTTGTAAGGCTCGGGCTTGCGGATCTTGCGAATGTTCGCTGCGACCTCGCCGACCTGCTGCTTGTCGATGCCCGCGACCGAGAACTTGGTGGGGCTCTCGACTGCGAACGTGACGCCTGCAGGCGGTTCGATGACAACAGGGTGGCTGAAGCCGAGCGCGAACTCCAGGCTCGAGCCCTTCGCCACGACACGGTAACCAGTACCGACGATCTCGAGCTTCTTCTCGTAGCCCTGCGTCACACCGATGATCATGTTGGCGATCAGGGTGCGGGTCAGGCCGTGCAGCGCACGGGAGTTCCGCTCGTCGTCAGGACGCGACACCACGAGCTGGGCGTCCTCCTGAGCGACATTGATGGGTGCGGGCACGTTGTGCTCGAGAGAACCCTTGGGGCCCTTCACGGTCACGAGCGCGCCGCTGACAGTGATGTCCACGCCGGCTGGGACCGGAACGGGAAGCTTGCCGATTCGAGACATTGGCGTTTTCTCCTTTCCGGATTACCAGACGTAGGCGAGGACTTCGCCGCCGACGCCCTTGGCCTGTGCCTGACGGTCGGTGAGGAGGCCGGAGGACGTGGACAGAATCGCCACGCCCAGGCCGCCGAGCACCTTGGGCAGATCGGTGGACTTGCGGTAGACACGCAGACCGGGCTTCGAGATGCGGCGCACGCCCGCCAGGGCGCGCTCCCGGTTCTGGCCGTACTTCAGCTCGAGCGTGAGGGTCTTGCCCACCTGGGCGTCCTCCACGTTCCAGCCGACGATGTAGCCCTCGGCCTGCAGGATCTCAGCGATGTGCGTCTTCAGCTTCGACGACGGCATGGAAACCGTGTCGTGGTGCGCCGAGTTCGCGTTACGCAGACGGGTCAGCATGTCTGCGATCGGGTCGGTCATAGTCATCGGGCTCTTGCCCTTCCTCGCCGGGGTATCCGAACGGCCTCTAGGGGCCGGACAGACCTACGGCGTAGTTGTGTTACCAGCTGCTCTTGGTGACGCCCGGAAGCTCGCCACGGTGGGCCATCTCCCGGACGCAGATGCGGCACAGGCCGAACTTGCGGTAAACGGAGTGCGGGCGACCGCACTTCTGGCACCGGGTGTAGGCGCGAACCGCGAACTTCGGCTTGGCGGCCGCCTTGTTGATCAGGGCCTTCTTCGCCATGTCAGTTCTCCTTGA
Source organism: Promicromonospora sp. NPDC023805 (assembly GCF_040639635.1). Taxonomy (NCBI): domain Bacteria; kingdom Bacillati; phylum Actinomycetota; class Actinomycetes; order Micrococcales; family Promicromonosporaceae; genus Promicromonospora; species Promicromonospora sp. NPDC023805. The sequence goes on from NZ_JBFAAH010000002.1 coordinate 238,466, forward strand.
AGGGGAAGCCGAGACGGCGCAGCAGAGAGCGGCCCTCGTCGTCGGTCGTCGCCGTCGTCACGACCGTGATGTCCATACCGCGGACCCGGTCGATCTTGTCCTGGTCGATCTCGTGGAACATCGACTGCTCCGTGAGACCGAAGGTGTAGTTGCCGTGCCCGTCGAACTGCTTGGGCGACAGACCACGGAAGTCGCGGATACGCGGCAGGGCGGTCGCCAGCAGGCGGTCCAGGAACTCCCACATGCGGTCACCGCGAAGCGTGACGTGCGCACCGATCGGCATGCCCTCGCGCAGCTTGAACTGTGCGATGGACTTACGAGCCTTGGTGACCTGCGGCTTCTGACCGGTGATCGCCGAGAGGTCCTTGATGGCACCCTCGATGAGCTTCGAGTCCTTGGCCGCGTCGCCCACACCCATGTTCACGACGATCTTCGTGAGACCGCCGGCCTGGTGCAGGTTCTTGTGGCCGAACTCTTCGATCAGCGCCGGGAGGATCTCCTCGCGGTACTTCTGCTTGAGGCGCGGCAGGGCCGGGGCCTCGATGGTCGTCTCGGTCATCAGATGTCCTTCCCGGAGCGCTTCGCAACGCGGATCCGGACGGTCTTGGTACGACCGTCGCGCTCCACCTGCTCCTCGCGGTACCCGACGCGGGTGCCCTTCTTGGTCTCCGGGTCGACGATCATCACGTTGCTCACGTGGATCGGCGCCTCGACCGTCTCGATGCCACCGGTGCGGGCGCCGCGCTGCGACTGACCCACCTTGGTGTGCTTCGTGACTCGCTGAACACCCTCGACCACGAGGCGGTCGGAGTCCTTGAGGACCTCGAGCACGCGGCCGGTCTTGCCCTTGTCACGACCCGAGATCACGATGACCTGGTCGCCCTTCTTGATCTTCGCCATGTTCAGAGCACCTCCGGTGCCAGCGAGATGATCTTCATGAACCGCTTGTCACGCAGCTCGCGGCCCACCGGGCCGAAGATGCGGGTTCCACGAGGCTCGCCGTCGTTCTTGAGGATGACGGCGGCGTTCTCGTCGAACTTGATGTAGGAACCGTCTGGACGACGGCGCTCCTTGGCGGTCCGGACGACGACAGCCTTGATGACGTCGCCCTTCTTCACGTTGCCGCCCGGGATCGCGTCCTTGACGGTGGCGACGATGGTGTCGCCGATTCCGGCGTAGCGACGGCCCGAGCCACCGAGAACGCGGATGCAGAGAATCTCCTTGGCACCCGTGTTGTCGGCGACCCGAAGTCGCGACTCCTGCTGGATCATTTGAATGAACTCCTGTCGTCGAACTGGTTCTCGCGCGGACTGCTTCCGGCGAGCCTGGTCGAACGGATAGTTGCTGTGCTAGGCCGGGACGGCACGCGTACGTGTGTCACGCACCGCCCCTGCCGATGTAGAAGTCCTTACTTGGCCTTCTCGAGGATCTCCACCAGGCGGAACCGCTTGGTAGCGGACAGCGGGCGGGTCTCCATGATGACGACCAGGTCGCCGATGCCGGCGCTGTTCTGCTCGTCGTGTGCCTTGACCTTGGTCGTGCGACGGATGACCTTGGCGTAGAGGGGGTGCTTAACCCGGTCCTCGACCTCGATCACGATGGTCTTGTCCATCTTGTCGCTGACCACGTAGCCACGGCGCACCTTACGCGTCGCGCGCTGGGCCTCGGGGGCCTCAGGCGTCGTCTTCTCGCTCATTGCCTCACTCACTCACGCTCGGAGCCGTACGGATGCCGAGCTCGCGCTCACGCAGGATCGTGTAGATCCGAGCGATGTCGCGACGGACGGCCTTGAGACGACCGTGGCTCTCGAGCTGGCCGGTCGCCGACTGGAAGCGGAGGTTGAAAAGCTCCTCCTTGGCTTCCTTCAGCTTGGCGACGAGGGTCTCGTCGTCCATGCCATCCAGATCGATGGGGGCAAGCCCCTGCGTACCGATAGCCATATCAGACACCACCCTCGCGCACCACGAAACGGCACTTCATCGGGAGCTTGTGCATCGCGCGGCGCATGGCCTCACGTGCAAGGGACTCGTCAACACCGGCCAGTTCGAAGAGAATCCGGCCGGGCTTGACGTTGGCGACCCACCACTCCGGAGAACCCTTACCGGAACCCATGCGGGTCTCGGCAGGCTTCTTCGTCAGCGGACGGTCAGGGTAGATGTTGATCCACACCTTGCCGCCACGCTTGATGTGGCGAGTCATTGCGATACGCGCCGCCTCGATCTGGCGGTTGGTGACGTACGCCGGCTCCAGAGCCTGGATGCCGAAGTCGCCGAACGCGATCTGGGTGCCACCCTTTGCCGCACCGGAGCGCGACGGGTGGTGCTGCTTGCGGTGCTTGACCCTGCGCGGGATCAGCATGGTCAGGCCTCCGTTCCGGTCTCAGCGGCCGGAGCAGCAGCTGCCTCAGCCGCGGGGGCTGCCTCAGTGCTGCGCTCGGCCGGACGCTCGTTACGACGTCCGCCACCACCGCGACGGTCGCCACCGCGCTCGCCACCGCGCTCGCCACGCTCAGGACGGTCGCCACGACCGCGACCCGCGCGGGGTGCGGCAGTAGCCTGCTGAGCGGCGAACTCCTTCTCGGTGACCTCGCCCTTGTAGATCCACACCTTGACGCCGATACGGCCGAACGTGGTGCGGGCCTCGTAGAAGCCGTAGTCGATGTACGCCCGGAGGGTGTGCAGGGGCACGCGGCCCTCGCGGTAGAACTCCGAACGGCTCATCTCGGCGCCGCCGAGGCGGCCGGCGACCTGCACGCGGATACCCTTCGCGCCGGCACGCTGGGCGGACTGCATGCCCTTGCGCATCGCACGACGGAAGGAGACACGGCTGGCCAGCTGCTCGGCAATGCCCTGAGCAACGAGCTGCGCGTCGATCTCCGCGTTCTTGACCTCGAGGATGTTGAGCTGAACCTGCTTGCCCGTGAGCTTCTCGAGCTCACCGCGGATGCGGTCGGCCTCAGCACCTCGACGACCGATCACGATGCCCGGACGTGCCGTGTGGATGTCCACGCGGACACGGTCGCGGGTGCGCTCGATCTCAACCTTGGAGATACCCGCACGCTCGAGGCCAGTGCCCATGAGCTTGCGGATCTGAACGTCCTCACGGACGTAGTCGCGGTACCGCTGACCAGGCTTGGTGCTGTCGGCGAACCAACGCGACCGGTGGTCAGTCGTAATACCCAGGCGGTACCCGTGCGGGTGAACCTTCTGTCCCACTATCGGGCCCCTTCCTTATCGGCGAGCACCACGGTGATGTGGCTGGTGCGCTTAAGAATGCGCGTAGCACGTCCCTGAGCCCGAGGCCGGAACCGCTTGAGCGTCGGCCCCTCGTCCACGAACGCGGCGGAGACGACCAGGTCGCCCTCGTCGAAGCGCTCGCTCGCGCGGTCGGCCTTCACCCGAGCGTTCGCGATCGCGCTCTCCACGACCTTGCGGATCGGCTCACTGGCGGCCTGCGGTGCGAACTTCAGCACCGCGACGGCCTCAGAGGCCTGCTTGCCACGGATGAGGTCCACGACGCGCCGGGCCTTCTGGGGCGTGACACGGACGAACCGCGCCTGCGCCTTGGCTTCCATTGCTGTCCTGCTTCCTTTTCTCAGACAGTCCAGATCATCGCTGCTGTGACGGGGAGAATCCCACGTCTCAGCGGCGACGACCCTTCCTGTCGTCCTTCACGTGGCCGCGGAAGGTCCGCGTGGGAGCGAACTCGCCGAGCTTGTGGCCGACCATCGACTCGGTCACGAAGACCGGGACGTGCTTGCGACCGTCGTGCACGGCAAAGGTGTGACCGAGAAAGTCGGGCGTGACAACCGACCGACGGGACCAGGTCTTGATAACTGTCTTGGTCCCCTTCTCGTTCTGGACGTCCACCTTCTTCTGGAGGTGTCCGTCTACGAAGGGGCCCTTCTTCAGGCTACGAGGCATGTTTCAGGCTCCTATCAGCGCTTCTTGCCGGTACGACGGCGACGGACGATCATCCGGTCGCTCGACTTGTTCGGACGGCGGGTACGACCCTCGGCCTGGCCCCAAGGGCTGACCGGGTGACGTCCGCCGGACGTCTTGCCTTCACCACCACCGTGGGGGTGGTCCACCGGGTTCATGGCGACACCACGGACGGTCGGGCGCTTGCCCTTCCAGCGCATGCGGCCGGCCTTGCCCCAGTTGATGTTCGACTGCTCGGCGTTGCCGACCTCGCCCACCGTCGCGCGGCAGCGGAGGTCGACCATCCGGATCTCGCCGGACGGCATGCGCAGCTGCGCATAGGGGCCGTCCTTGGCAACGAGCTGCACGGACGCACCAGCCGAACGAGCGATCTTCGCACCGCCGCCGGGCCGAAGCTCGATGGCGTGGATGACCGTACCGGTCGGGATGTTGCGCAGCGGCAGGTTGTTGCCGGGCTTGATGTCAGCACCCGCACCAGCCTCGATGCGGTCACCCTGCGACAGCTTGTTCGGCGCGATGATGTAGCGCTTCTCGCCGTCCGCGTAGTGCAGGAGCGCGATGCGCGCCGTGCGGTTGGGGTCGTACTCGATGTGAGCGACCTTCGCGGGCACGCCGTCCTTGTCATGACGACGGAAGTCGATGACGCGGTAGGCGCGCTTGTGGCCGCCACCCTTGTGACGTGTCGTGATACGACCGGTGTTGTTACGACCACCGGTCTTGCTCAGCGGGCGGATCAGCGACTTCTCGGGCTGCGAGCGCGTGATCTCGACAAAGTCGGCAACGCTGGAGCCGCGGCGGCCGGGCGTAGTCGGCTTGTACTTACGGATTCCCATGGAAACCTGTCCTCAATCGTCTCTCGTCAGCTCAGCCGACCGGACCGCCGAAGATGTCGATCGTGCCCTCGCGGAGGGTGACGATCGCACGCTTCGTGTCCTTACGCTTGCCGAGGCCAAAACGCGTGCGACGCGTCTTGCCCTTGCGGTTCATCGTGTTCACCGACGCGACCTTGACGCTGAAGACCTTCTCAATAGCGATCTTGATCTCGGTCTTGTTCGCGCTCGGGTCGACGATGAAGGTGTACTTGCCCTCGTCGAGAAGGTTGTAGCTCTTCTCGGAGACGACCGGCGCGATCAGGATGTCGCGCGGGTCCTTCACGGTGACGGTCACTTGGCGGTCTCCTCAGCGGTCTCGGCCTCGGACTCCGTGGCGACAGCCTTCGCGCCCTTGGTCGGGCCCTCGAGGAACGCGGCAAGCGCACCCTCAGTGAAGATGACGTCGTCGGAGACGAGCACGTCGTAGGTGTTCAGCTGGTCAGCGACCAGCAGGTGCACCTCGGGAACGTTGCGCAGTGACTTGACCGTGGCCTCGTCGTTGCGCTCCGTCACGATGAGCACGTGAGCACGCGTCGTGAGCTTCGTGATGGTGGCGAGCGCCGTCTTGGTCGACGGGACACCTTCGATGCCGAAACCGGCAACGACGTGCACGCGACCGGAACGAGCGCGGTCCGAGAGGGCACCGCGCAGGGCGGCAGCCTTCATCTTCTTCGGGGTGCGCTGGTCGTAGCTGCGCGGCTGCGGGCCGTGGACGACGCCACCGCCGGCGAACTGCGGAGCACGCGTCGAACCCTGGCGGGCGCGACCTGTGCCCTTCTGCTTGTACGGCTTGCGGCCACCACCGCGGACCTCGCCACGAGTCTTCGTGGATGCGGTCCCCTGGCGGGCGGCTGCGCGCTGCGCAACGACCACCTGGTGGATCAGCGGAATGTTCACGGCGACGTCGAACACCTCAGAAGGGAGCTCGGCGGTGCCGGACTTCTTGCCCTGGGCGTCCAGGACGTCGACAGTCAGAGCGGTCATCGGGTTCACGCTCCCTTCGCGGCGTTACGCACGAGGACGACGCCACCCTTGGGGCCGGGAACCGCGCCCTTGACGAGCAGCAGACCCTTCTCGGCGTCGACCGCGTGAACGGTCAGGTTCTGAGTGGTCTGACGGGCGTTACCCATCCGACCGGCCATCTTCATGCCCTTGAAGACTCGCGACGGCGTCGAAGCGCCACCGATCGAGCCGGGCTTGCGGTGGTTGCGGTGCGCACCGTGAGAAGCACCCACGCCGTGGAAGCCGTGACGCTTCATGACGCCGGCGGTGCCCTTGCCCTTGGTGGTACCGACCACGTCGACCAGCGCGCCAGCCTCGAAGGCGTCAGCGGTGATCTCCTGGCCGAGGGTGTACTCGGAGGCGTTCTCGGTGCGGATCTCGGCCACGTGACGGCGCGGCGTGACGCCGGCCTTCTCGAAGTGGCCCTTGAGGGGCTTGGTGACCTTGCGCGGGTCAACCTGTCCGGTCGCGAGCTGAACAGCCGCATAACCGTCGGCGTCTGCTGTGCGGACCTGGGTCACCACATTGGTGCCCACGGCGACAACGGTCACCGGCACGAGGCGGCCTGCCTCGTCCCAGAGCTGCGTCATGCCGAGCTTGGTCCCGAGCAACGCGGTCACGTTCTTCTGCTGGTTGGTCATGATGTCCTCCAGCCTCAGAGCTTGATCTCGATGTTCACGTCCGCCGGCAGGTCGAGTCGCATGAGCGAGTCGACGGCCTTGGGCGTGGGATCGATGATGTCGATGAGCCGCTTGTGCGTACGCATCTCGAAGTGCTCGCGGCTGTCCTTGTACTTGTGAGGCGACCGGATCACAACGAAGACGTTCTTCTCCGTCGGCAGCGGCACCGGACCCACGACCGTCGCACCAGCGCGAGTGACCGTGTCGACGATCTTGCGCGCCGAACTGTCGATCACCTCGTGGTCGTAGGACTTGAGCCGGATGCGGATCTTCTGTCCCGCCATGGCGTCGTCTGACTCTCTCTCTCGAACCGCTACTGTCCGACCCACGCACTCGGGCGTGTCGCATAATGCGGCACAGCCGGGCGCATAACACCATTGCTGGTGCCGGGGCCGTTGGGAAGTGATCTGCGCTGGCTGCAAGCCAGAGCGACCACGACGTTTGCAGAGCCTGCTCGGAACAGTTCCTCCGGAAGACCGAAGGACGTGTGCTCCGCGGGGCGCCTCGTGCGTATCGAACAACAGGCGATAAACCCCGCGACCCCTCACCCGGTTTCTCCCCGGGAGGGTGACCGCTCCAGCCTCTGTTGGCCCCGAACGGATCCGGGACCAAGGACTGCGGTTCTGCACACTGTTCGATACTTGAAAGAGCGCGCCCTTGACAGGCAACTATGCAATCTTGCCATACGACTCCGCATGTACCAAACGGAGGATGGTGTGACGCCCACTACTTACGCGATGAGGCCCGGGTGCCGAAGCACCCGGGCCCCATCGTTCAGCTGACTTCCGTCAGATGAGTCTGTGCTCCAAGATCACTTGAGGATCTTGGTGACACGGCCTGAACCGACCGTGCGGCCACCCTCGCGGATGGCGAAGCCCAGACCCTCCTCCATGGCGATCGGCTGGATGAGCTCGACCGTCATCTCGGTGTTGTCGCCGGGCATGACCATCTCGGTGCCCTCGGGCAGCGTGATGACGCCGGTGACGTCCGTGGTGCGGAAGTAGAACTGCGGGCGGTAGTTCGAGTAGAACGGGTTGTGACGGCCACCCTCGTCCTTGCCCAGGATGTAGACCTGTGCCTCGAAGTTCGTGTGCGGGGTGATCGAACCCGGCTTCACGATGACCTGACCGCGCTCGACGTCCTCGCGCTTGATGCCACGCAGGAGGAGACCGGTGTTGTCGCCGGCCTGCGCCTGGTCCATCTGCTTGTGGAACGTCTCGATGCCCGTGACCGTGGTCTTCTGCGGCACGCGGATACCGACGATCTCGACGTCGGAGTTGATGTCGAGCGTGCCACGCTCGACCTTGCCGGTGACGACGGTGCCACGACCGGTGATCGTGAAGACGTCCTCGATCGGCATCAGGAACGGCTTGTCGAGGTCACGCACCGGCTCCGGCACGTTCTCGTCGACGGCTTCCATCAGCTCGACGATCTTCTCGACCCACTCCGGGTCGCCCTCGAGCGCCTTGAGGCCCGAGACGCGCACGACGGGAGCGTTGTCGCCGTCGAACTCCTGCGAGGACAGCAGCTCACGGACCTCCATCTCGACGAGCTCGAGGATCTCCTCGTCGTCGACCATGTCGGACTTGTTGAGCGCCACCATCAGGTACGGCACGCCGACCTGACGGGCGAGCAGCACGTGCTCACGCGTCTGGGCCATCGGACCGTCGGTCGCGGCAACCACCAGGATCGCGCCGTCCATCTGCGCGGCGCCGGTGATCATGTTCTTGATGTAGTCGGCGTGACCCGGGGCGTCGACGTGCGCGTAGTGGCGCTTCGGCGTCTCGTACTCGATGTGCGCGATGTTGATCGTGATACCGCGCTGCTTCTCTTCCGGCGCGGCGTCGATCTCGTCGAAGTTGCGCTGCGTGTTCGCCGGAAGGCCCGGGTACTTGTCCGCAAGCGTCTTCGAGATCGCGGCGGTCAGCGTCGTCTTACCGTGGTCGACGTGACCGATCGTGCCGATGTTGACGTGCGGCTTGGTCCGCTCGAACTTGGCCTTAGCCACTGGGGTCCTCCTGGGACTTGGGTAGATGTTCCGAACGTTGCAGATGCTCGGCCAAGAAGCCTACAACTGCGGGGCGTGCGGTTTTTCCTACAGGTTGGTAGTGCGGGTCGACCTGTGGGGACTCACTCGCCCCGGGTCTTCTTGATGATCTCTTCGGCAACTGCCTTGGGAACCTCGGCGTAGCTGTCGAACTGCATCGAGTACACCGCGCGACCCTGGGTCTTCGACCGGAGGTCACCGATGTAGCCGAACATCTCACTGAGCGGCACCTGGGCGCGAACGACCTTGACGCCGGTCGCGTCCTCCATGGACTGGATCATGCCACGTCGGGAGTTGATGTCGCCGATCACGTCGCCCATGTACTCCTCGGGCGTACGCACCTCGACGGCCATGACCGGCTCGAGCAGGACCGGGTCGGCGCGCTTGACGCCTTCCTTGAAGACCATCGAACCGGCAATCTTGAACGCCATCTCCGAGGAGTCGACGTCGTGGTACGCACCATCGATCAGCGACGCCTTGACGCCGACGACCGGGAAGCCTGCCAGGACACCCTGCTGCATGGCCGACTGGATGCCAGCGTCCACGGAAGGGATGTACTCGCGCGGGATACGGCCACCGGTGACGGCGTTCTCGAACTCGTAGAGCTCGCCCTCCGTCGTCTCCAGCGGCGAGAAGGTCACCTGGACCTTGGCGAACTGGCCGGAACCACCGGTCTGCTTCTTGTGCGTGTAGTCGACCTTCTCCGCAACGCGGCGAATGGTCTCGCGGTAGGCGACCTGCGGCTTACCGACGTTCGCATCGACCTTGAACTCGCGGCGCATGCGCTCCACGAGGATGTCGAGGTGGAGCTCGCCCATACCGCCGATGACGGTCTGGCCGGTCTCGTCGTCCAGCCGCACGCGGAAGGTCGGGTCCTCCTGCGCGAGCTTCTGGATGGCGGTCGACAGCTTCTCCTGGTCGGCCTTCGTCTTCGGCTCGATCGCCACGTCGATGACGGGCTCCGGGAAGCTCATCGACTCGAGGATGACCTGGTTCTGCGGGTCGCACAGGGTGTCACCGGTGGTGACGTCCTTGAGCCCGATGAACGCGTAGATGTGGCCGGCGTGCGCCTCTTCGACCGGGTTCTCCTTGTTGGAGTGCATCTGGAAGAGCTTCCCGATGCGCTCCTTCTTGCCCTTGGTCGAGTTCTGCACGGCAGCGCCCTGCGAGACCTTGCCCGAGTAGACGCGGACGTAGGTCAGCTTGCCGAAGAACGGGTGCGTGGCGACCTTGAACGCCAGTGCCGAGAACGGCTCCGACTCGTCCGGCCGACGCTCGATGATCTTCTCTGCGTCCTTGACGTCGACGCCCTGGACAGCCGGGACGTCGAGCGGGGTCGGCAGGTAGTCGATCACGGCGTCGAGCATGGGCTGGACGCCCTTGTTCTTGAACGCCGAGCCGCACAGGACCGGGAAGGCCGCCGACTTGATGACGAGCTTCCGGATGCCGGACTTGATCTCCGGAATCGTCAGCTCCTCGCCACCGAGGAACTTCTCGAGCAGCTCGTCGTCCGCCTCGGCGACAGCCTCGACCAGGTCGGCGCGGTACTGCTGCGCCTTCTCGAGCATGTCGGCCGGGATCTCCTCGACCTCGTACTCCTCACCCATCTTGGTGTCGCCGCGCCACGTGAGCGCCTTCATCTCGATGAGGTCGACAACGCCCTCGAAGTCGTTCTCCGACCCGATCGGGAGCTGGATGACGAGCGGCTTCGCCTTGAGGCGGTTGATGATGGTGTCGACGGTGAAGTAGAAGTCCGCACCGAGCTTGTCCATCTTGTTGACGAAGCAGATGCGCGGGACGTCGTACTTGTCCGCCTGGCGCCAGACCGTCTCCGACTGGGGCTCGACGCCCTCCTTGCCGTCGAACACGGCAACGGCACCGTCGAGCACGCGGAGCGACCGCTCCACCTCGACCGTGAAGTCGACGTGACCCGGCGTATCGATGATGTTGATCTGGTTGTTCTTCCAGTAGCAGGTCGTCGCGGCGGACGTGATCGTGATGCCGCGCTCCTGCTCCTGCTCCATCCAGTCCATCGTCGACGCACCGTCGTGCGTCTCACCGATCTTGTAGTTCACACCCGTGTAGAACAGGATGCGCTCGGTCGTCGTGGTCTTTCCGGCATCGATGTGGGCCATGATGCCGATGTTGCGGACCTTGTTCAGGTCGGTCAGCACGTCGAGTGCCACGGTGTCTTACCCCTTGGTCTGAAGATGGGTGGGGGCCGGCGGTCAAGCATCCACCGACGGCCCCGGGGTGACCCGGGGCCGCTCGGAAGCTACTACCAGCGGTAGTGCGCGAAGGCCTTGTTGGAGTCGGCCATCTTGTGCATGTCCTCGCGGCGCTTGACCGCAGCACCGAGACCGTTCGACGCGTCGAGGATCTCGTTCATGAGACGCTCCGTCATCGTCTTCTCGCGACGAGCGCGGGAGAAGTCGGTGAGCCAGCGCAGCGCGAGCGTGGTGGCACGCGTGGGGCGGACGTCGACCGGCACCTGGTACGTGGCACCACCGACGCGGCGGGAGCGGACCTCGAGCGCGGGACGGACGTTGTCCAGCGCACGCTTGAGGACCACAACGGGGTCGCCGTCGGTCTTGGAACGGACGCCCTCGAGGGCGCCGTAGACGATCGCCTCGGCGGTCGACTTCTTGCCGTCGAGCAGGACCTTGTTGATCAGCTGCGTGACAACCGGGGACCCGTAGACCGGGTCAACGATGAGCGGCCGCTTCGGGGCCGGACCCTTGCGGGGCATCAGCTCTTCTCCTTCTTGGCGCCGTACTTGCTCCGACCCTGCTTGCGGCCCTTGACACCCTGGGTGTCGAGCGCGCCGCGGACGATCTTGTACCGCACACCCGGGAGGTCCTTCACACGGCCGCCACGCACGAGCACGATGGAGTGCTCCTGCAGGTTGTGGCCGACACCGGGGATGTACGCGGTGACCTCGGTACCGGAGGAGAGCTTCACACGCGCAACCTTGCGGAGCGCCGAGTTCGGCTTCTTGGGGGTGGTGGTGTACACGCGAGTGCACACACCGCGCCGCTGGGGGGAGGCATGGAGGGCCGGCGTCTTGGACGCCGTAACCTTCCGGGTACGCCCCTTGCGGACGAGCTGCTGGATCGTAGGCACTACGTCTCCGTCGTCTTATTGAGCTTCGGCGACGCCCTGCCGGCGTCCCCGTCGATGGTTTGGCTTGTGCGTGCCGATTGCATGCGACACCCACAGCCCCCACGGGGACTGCTGCGCCACTTACCACCGGCTCGATGGCCCGGCTCCGCCATCGGGGCACGACGTGCCCCGGGAGGTTCTTGCCGGGATGCCCACGCACTCACATCGGCCGCTTCCGAAGCTGCCTTGCGGCGGCCTTCAAGAGGTGCGGCCCGACGGCGCGGGCACGAATTCTAAGAATACCCACGTGTTTACGGGGGGTCAAAACGAATCGGGTGTGAGATGCGCCCGAAACCACAGCAGAGCGCCCGCCAGGTCCCGACAGGCCCGACCACAGTGGGTCGAGCCTGTCGAGACCAGCAGGCGCTCTGGCCGGATGTCAAAGGACAGGGTCAGCGGAAGTCGCCGAGGTCCAGGTCCTCCAGCGGGATCGCCTCGCCCGAGCCCATACCGAGCGTCGGGAAGTCGATCTCGTCGTAGCCGAAGCTCGGGTAGAGCTCAGCCTTGGCCTGCTCGGTGGGCTCGACCTCGACGTTGCGGTAGCGGGGAAGACCCGTACCCGCCGGGATGAGCTTACCGATGATGACGTTCTCCTTGAGGCCCAGCAGCGGGTCACGGCGACCGCTCATCGACGCCTCGGTGAGCACTCGGGTGGTCTCCTGGAAGGAGGCCGCCGAGAGCCACGAGTCGGTGGCGAGCGAAGCCTTCGTGATACCCATCAGCTCCGGACGGCCGGCGGCCGGCTGGCCACCCTCCGACACGGCCTTGCGGTTCGCGTCCTCGAAGCGCATGCGCTCCGCGAGCTCACCGGGCAGCAGCTGCGAGTCACCCGAGTCGAGCACGGTCACGCGGCGCAGCATCTGCCGCACGATGACCTCGATGTGCTTGTCGTGGATGTCCACGCCCTGGCTGCGGTAGGTCTCCTGGACCTGGTCCACCAGGTGCGTCTGCGTGGCACGCGGGCCGAGGATGCGCAGCACCTTCTTCGGGTCGACAGCACCCTGGACGAGCTGCGTGCCCACGGTGACGTGGTCGCCGTCCGCGATCTTGAGGCGCGCACGCTTCGTGACCGGGTACTTGATCTCCTCGCCACCGTCGTCCGGCGTCAGCACGAGGTGGCGCGTCCGCTCGGTGTCCTCGATCGTCACGCGACCCGTGTACTCCGCGATCGGCGCCTCACCCTTGGGGGTACGGGCCTCGAAGAGCTCGGTGACACGCGGCAGACCCTGCGTGATGTCCTCAGCGGCAGCCACACCACCGGTGTGGAAGGTACGCATCGTCAGCTGCGTGCCCGGCTCACCGATCGACTGCGCCGCGATGATGCCGACGGCCTCGCCGATGTCCACGAGCAGGCCCGTGGCCAGGGAGCGGCCGTAGCACTTCGCGCAGGTGCCGACACGAGAGGTGCAGGTAAGGACCGAACGGACCTTGACGCTCTCGATGCCCGCCGCGATCACCTGGTCGATGATGACGTCGCCCGCGTCCGAACCGGCGGTCGCGATGACGTTGCCGTCGGCGTCCACCACGTCGGTCGCGAAGGTACGCGAGTAGATGCTGGTCTCGACGCGGTCGTCCGGGACGAGCGAGCCGTCCGGGAGCTTCTCGGCGACCGGCAGCGTGAGGCCGCGCTCCGTACCGCAGTCGTCCTCACGGATGATGACGTCCTGCGAAACGTCCACCAGACGACGGGTCAGGTAACCCGAGTCCGCCGTACGGAGGGCCGTGTCGGCCAGACCCTTACGGGCACCGTGCGTCGCGATGAAGTACTCGAGGACCGACAGGCCCTCACGGTAGTTGGACTTGATCGGACGAGGGATGATCTCGCCCTTCGGGTTCGCCACGAGGCCGCGCATACCGGCGATCTGACGGACCTGCATCCAGTTACCACGAGCACCCGAGCCCACCATGCGCATCACGGTGTTCCGCGCGTCGCTCTCGAGCTTCTCCCGCATGACCGATGCGACCCGGTCGGTCGCCTGCGTCCAGATCTCGATGAGCTCCTGACGGCGCTCGTCGTCCGTGATCAGACCCTTGTCGAACTGCTGCTGGACCTTGAGGGCCCGAGCCTCGTGCTCGTCGAGGATCGCGGCCTTCTCGGTCGGCGCAGCGACGTCGGAGATGGCGATCGTGACACCGGAGCGCGTGGCCCACCGGTAGCCGGCGTCCTTCAGCGCGTCCAGCGCCGCGGCCACCTCCACCTTCGGGTAGCGCTCGGCGAGGTCGTTGACGATCGTCGAGAGACGCTTCTTGTCGGCGACACCGTTCTCGTACGGGTAGTCGACGGGCAGCGTCTCGTTGAACAGGTACCGGCCGAGGGTCGTGTCGAACAGGAGCTGCTGCCCCTGCTCCCAGCCCTCGGGCGCCTCGAAGTCCTTCAGCGGCGGCACGAGGTCCGACATCCGAAGCTTGATCGTGGCGTTGATGTCCAGCTCACCCCGGTCGAAGGCCATGATGGCCTCGGCCACGGAACCGAACGCACGACCCTCGCCCACGGCGCCCGGACGGTCGCTCGTGAGGTGGTGCAGACCGATGATCATGTCCTGCGAGGGCATGGTCACCGGACGGCCGTCCGACGGCTTGAGGATGTTGTTGCTCGAGAGCATGAGGATGCGGGCCTCGGCCTGCGCCTCGGCGCTCAGCGGCAGGTGCACTGCCATCTGGTCACCGTCGAAGTCGGCGTTGAACGCGCCGCAGACGAGCGGGTGCAGGTGGATTGCCTTGCCCTCGACGAGCTGCGGCTCGAACGCCTGGATGCCCAGACGGTGCAGCGTCGGCGCACGGTTCAGGAGCACGGGGTGCTCCGTGATGACCTCTTCGAGCACGTCCCACACGACCGGGCGCGTGCGCTCGACCATGCGCTTGGCGCTCTTGATGTTCTGCGCGTGGTTGAGCTCCACGAGCCGCTTCATGACGAACGGCTTGAACAGCTCGAGCGCCATCTGCTTGGGCAGACCGCACTGGTGCAGCTTGAGCTGCGGGCCGACGACGATGACCGAACGGCCCGAGTAGTCGACGCGCTTGCCGAGCAGGTTCTGACGGAACCGACCCTGCTTGCCCTTGAGCATGTCGGAGATCGACTTCAGCGGGCGGTTGCCCGGACCCGTGACCGGACGGCCGCGGCGGCCGTTGTCGAACAGCGAGTCGACGGCCTCCTGGAGCATCCGCTTCTCGTTGTTGACGATGATCTCCGGCGCGCCCAGGTCCAGAAGCCGCTTGAGGCGGTTGTTCCGGTTGATGACGCGGCGGTACAGGTCGTTCAGGTCCGACGTCGCGAACCGGCCACCGTCGAGCTGCACCATCGGGCGCAGGTCCGGCGGGATGACCGGGACGGCGTCGAGCACCATCGCCGTGGGCGAGTTCGTGGTCGTGAGGAACGCGTTCACGACCTTGAGCCGCTTGAGGGCACGGGTCTTGCGCTGGCCCTTGCCGGAGCGGATGGTCTCGCGCAGCGAGTCGGCCTCGGCCTCCAGGTCGAAGTTCTGGAGGCGCTGCTGGATCGCGCTCGCACCCATCGCACCCTCGAAGTAGGTGCCGTAGCGGTCCTGGAGCTGCCGGTAGAGCATCTCGTCGCCCTCGAGGTCAGCGACCTTGAGGTTCTTGAACCGGTCCCAGACCTGCTCGAGGCGGTCCAGCTCCTGGTCCGCACGCTTGCGGAGCTGAGCCATCTCGCGCTCGGCGGAGTCGCGCACCTTGCGGCGCGCGTCAGCCTTGGCACCCTCGGCCTCGAGCTCGGCCAGGTCGGCCTCGAGCTTCTGGGCGCGGGTGTTGATGTCGTTGTCCCGGCGGTCGGAGATCTCCTTCTTCTCGAGATCGATCTCGTTCTGCAGGTTCGGCAGGTCTTCCTGGCGGGCCTCGTCGTCGACCGACGTGATCATGTAGGCCGCGAAGTAGATGACCTTCTCGAGGTCCTTCGGTGCCAGGTCGAGCAGGTAGCCCAGGCGCGACGGCACACCCTTGAAGAACCAGATGTGCGTGACGGGCGCGGCGAGCTCGATGTGGCCCATGCGCTCACGGCGCACCTTGGAACGCGTGACCTCTACGCCACAACGCTCACAGATGATGCCCTTGAAGCGCACGCGCTTGTACTTGCCGCAGTAGCACTCCCAGTCGCGGGTCGGACCGAAGATCTTCTCGCAGAAGAGTCCGTCCTTCTCCGGCTTGAGGGTGCGGTAGTTGATGGTCTCTGGCTTCTTGACCTCACCGTGCGACCAGGCACGGATGTCCTCGGCCGTGGCGAGGCCGATACGCAGCTCGTCGAAGACGTTGACGTCGAGCAAGATGTCCTACTTCCTGAAGTTCTCGAAAACCCTCGTGGTGTCCGGGTCCGCGCCCGGTGTCCAGGTCCGCGCCCGATGTACGGGCGCGGACCGGTGTCAGATCTCGTCGACGCTGGAGGCGGCGTTCGGCCGCCTCGAGAGGTCGATGCCGAGCTCCTCAGCGGCGCGGTACACCTCGTCGTCCGACTCCTTCATCTCGATGTGGCTGCCGTCGCTCGAGAGCACCTCGACGTTCAGGCACAGCGACTGCATCTCCTTGAGAAGGACCTTGAAGGACTCCGGGATGCCCGAGTCGGGGATGTTCTCGCCCTTGACGATCGCCTCGTAGACCTTCACGCGGCCCGGGACGTCGTCGGACTTGATGGTGAGCAGCTCCTGGAGCGTGTACGCGGCGCCGTACGCCTCGAGTGCCCAGACCTCCATCTCACCGAACCGCTGACCACCGAACTGCGCCTTACCACCCAGCGGCTGCTGCGTGATCATCGAGTACGGACCGGTCGAACGCGCGTGGATCTTGTCGTCGACCAGGTGGTGCAGCTTCAGGATGTACATGTAGCCGGTGGAGACGGCCTCGGGGAACGGCTCGCCGGAGCGGCCGTCGAACAGCATCGCCTTGCCGTCGTGGTTGACCATGCGCTGGCCGTCACGGTTGGGCAGGGTGGCCCCGAAGAGACCGCGGAGCGCGACCTCCTCCAGGCCGTCGAAGACCGGCGTGGCGACAGGGCGGCCCGGCTCGCTCGTGTGAGCGACCTCGGGGAGGCTCTGCAGCCACTCCCCACCCTTGTCGTCGGCCAGCGAGACGTCCCAGCCCTGCTTGGCGATCCACCCGAGGTGGGTCTCCAGCACCTGACCGACGTTCATCCGGCCCGGCACACCCAGGGGGTTCAGGACGACGTCGACCGGCGTGCCGTCCTCGAGGAACGGCATGTCCTCCTGCGGGAGGATCTTCGAGATGACGCCCTTGTTGCCGTGGCGGCCGGCCAGCTTGTCACCGACGGTGATCTTGCGGCGCTGCGCGATGTAGACGCGCACCAGCTGGTTCACGCCGGCGGGCAGCTCGTCGCCGTCCTCCCGGTTGAACTCGCGCACCGCGATGACCGTGCCCTGCTCGCCGTGGGGAACCTTGAGCGAGGTGTCGCGCACCTCGCGCGCCTTCTCACCGAAGATGGCGCGGAGCAGGCGCTCCTCCGGGGTCAGCTCGGTCTCACCCTTGGGGGTGACCTTGCCGACCAGGATGTCGCCCGCGCCGACCTCGGCACCGATGCGGATCACGCCGCGCTCGTCGAGGTCCGCGAGGACCTCCTCGGAGACGTTCGGGATGTCCCGCGTGATCTCCTCCGGGCCGAGCTTGGTGTCGCGAGCGTCGACCTCGTGCTCCTCGATGTGGATCGAGGAGAGGACGTCGTCCTCCACGAGGCGCTGCGACAGGATGATCGCGTCCTCGTAGTTGTGGCCCTCCCACGACATGAACGCGACCAGCAGGTTGCGGCCGAGCGCGAGCTCGCCCTCGTCCGTGGCCGGGCCGTCGGCTAGCACGGAGCCGACCTCGACCCGCGCACCCTCGTCGACCAGCACGCGCTGGTTGTAGCTCGTGCCCTGGTTCGAGCGCACGAACTTGTGCACGCGGTACGAGCCCGTCGTGCCGTCGTCGTTCGCCACGAGCACCAGGTCGGCCGAGACCTCGGTGACAACACCGGGCTTGGTCGCCACGATGACGTCGCCGGCGTCGACCGCCGCACGGCGCTCCATGCCGGTACCGACCACGGGGGCCTCGGACCGGACCAGCGGCACCGCCTGGCGCTGCATGTTCGCACCCATGAGGGCGCGGTTTGCGTCGTCGTGCTCGAGGAACGGGATCAGGGCAGTCGCGACCGACACCATCTGGCGCGGCGAGACGTCCATGTAGTCGATCTCGGCACCCGGGATGTCGTTGGTCTCGCCACCCTTGGTGCGGACGAGCACGCGGTCGAGGACGAACGTGCCGTCCTCGAGCAGGGGCGTGTTCGCCTGCGCGATGATGTAGCGGTCCTCGTCATCGGCCGTCAGGTACTCGATGTTGTCGGTGACCTTGCCGTTCTCGACCTTGCGGTACGGCGTCTCGATGAAGCCGAACGGGTTGATGCGACCGAACGACGCGAGCGAACCGATCAGACCGATGTTCGGACCCTCAGGGGTCTCGATCGGGCACATGCGGCCGTAGTGCGACGGGTGGACGTCACGGACCTCCATACCGGCGCGGTCGCGGGACAGACCACCCGGGCCCAGCGCGTTCAGACGACGCTTGTGCGTCAGACCGGCCAGGGGGTTGTTCTGGTCCATGAACTGCGACAGCTGCGACGTGCCGAAGAACTCACGGATCGACGCGACGACCGGACGGATGTTGATCAGCGTCTGCGGCGTGATGGCCTCGACGTCCTGCGTGGTCATGCGCTCGCGAACGACGCGCTCCATGCGGGACAGACCCGTACGCACCTGGTTCTGGATGAGCTCACCCACGGCGCGGATACGGCGGTTGCCGAAGTGGTCGATGTCGTCGACCTCTACGCGCACCTCGACCGGCTTGCCGTTGCGCATCCCCGAGAGGATCTGCTTGTCGGCGTGCAGGGCGGCGAGGTACTTGATCGTCGCCACGACGTCGGTCAGCGACAGCGTGGACTCGGCCAGCTGTGCGTCGACACCGAGCTTCTTGTTCGCCTTGTAGCGGCCGACCTTCGCGAGGTCGTAACGCTTCGGGTTGAAGTAGAAGTTCTCGAGCAGCGCGCGACCGGCCTCGACCGTGGGCGGCTCGCCCGGGCGGATCTTGCGGTACAGGTCCACAAGAGCCTCGTCCTCGGTGTGGACGTGGTCCTTCTCGAGGGTGTCGAGCACCGACGGGAACTCGGCGAACTCCTCGCGGATCTCCGCCTCGCTCATGCCGAGGGCCTTGAGCAGCACCGTGACGGACTGCTTGCGCTTGCGGTCGACGCGGACGCCGACGGCATCGCGCTTGTCGATCTCGAACTCGAGCCAGGCACCACGCGACGGGATGATTTTCGCGGAGAAGACGTCCTTGTCGCTGGTCTTGTCCGGGGTGCGCTCGAAGTAGACGCCCGGCGAACGCACCAGCTGGGAGACGACGACGCGCTCGGTGCCGTTGATGATGAAGGTGCCGCGGGCCGTCATGAGCGGGAAGTCGCCCATGAAGACGGTCTGGCTCTTGATCTCACCGGTGGTGTAGTTGACGAACTCCGCGGTGACGAACAGCGGGGCCGCGTAGGTGAAGTCCTTCTCCTTGCACTCGTCCGCCGTGTACTTCGGCGGCTCGAAGCGGTGGTTCGAGAAGGAGAGGGACATCGAGGAGCCGAAGTCCTCGATCGGGGAGATCTCCTCGAAGATCTCCTCGAGGCCCGAAGTTTCCGGGACATCATTACGGCCAGCCGTCTTGGCAATTTCTACCCTGGCCTGCCAGGCTGGGTTACCAAGGAGCCAGTCGAAGCTTTCGGTCTGAAGGCCAAGCAGGTCGGGGACCTCGAGTGGCTCATAGATCTTTGCGAAGGAAACGCGACGGGAAGCGGTACGGTTCGCAATGGCTTCGGCGGACGGAGCTGAAGGGGTGCGCGAGGCAGCCAAGAGGGGTCCTTCCCTGCAGTTCGGGTGAACGCTGTACGCTCTGCGGTGCTGCAGGAAGCTCTGCCGGACTTCACCGGTCGCCGGAGGGCATCCCACAAGAGGGGATGCGACAAGGACTTTCGGGAAGCAGGGGGAGCCGTCGAGGGCACACGCGGGCGCAAAGCGCTAGCATACCTATCTGGTTCTAGTATGTCCAGTCGCCCTACTACGTGCACGCCGAGACCGCAATAATCCTCGAATCGTTGCGTATCCGCACGGTCGGCCGCACTGCCGCGACGCTGCGGCTGACGTGGGTGAAAACGAGAGGCCCGCACCCCAAGGGATGCGGGCCTCTGCAGTCGGCGGACGGCGCCCGGGACGAGCCCGGGCCGCCGTCACACCAGCCCGAAGGCGGTGGAGCCTGAGGTCACTTGATGGTGACGGTGGCGCCGGCGCCCTCGAGGGCAGCCTTTGCCTTCTCGGCGGCGTCCTTGTCGGCAGCCTCGAGAACCGGCTTCGGTGCGCCGTCGACCAGGTCCTTGGCCTCCTTGAGACCGAGGGACGTGAGCGCGCGCACCTCCTTGATGACCTGGATCTTCTTGTCACCAGCAGCCTCGAGGATGACGTCGAACTCCGTCTTCTCCTCCACGGCCTCGGCGGCGACGGCCGGGCCGGCAGCGGCAGCGGCGACCGGAGCGGCAGCGGTGACGTCGAACTTGTCCTCGAAGGCCTTCACGAAGTCGGACAGCTCGATGAGCGTGAGCTCCTCGAAGGCGGACAGGAGCTCGTCGGTGGAGAGCTTCGCCATGATGGCGTTCCTTTCAGTAGGCGCTTCGCGGACCGGTGCGGCCCGCGAGAAGCAGGGGGTTTTTGTTCTAGCGCTACCGCCTGATCAGGCGGCAGCGCCCTCCGACTCCTGCTTCTGACGCAGGGCATCGATAACGCGAGCGACCTGGGCGGGCTTGGCGGTGAAGGCGTAAGCAGCACGCGTCAGCGTGGCCTTCAGACCGCCGGCCACCTTGGCCAGCAGAACCTCGCGGGACTCGAGGTCCGCGAGCTTCGTGATCTCTGCAGCGGACATCGGGCGGCCGTCGAGCACGCCACCCTTGATGACCAGAGCAGGGTTCGCCTTGGCGAAGTCACGCAGACCCTTCGCAGCCGTGACCGGGTCCCCGGTCACGAATGCGATGGCGGACGGGCCCTTCAGGTCGGCGTCGAGACCCTCGACACCGGCCTCCTTGGCCGCGATCCCCGTCAGCGTGTTCTTCACCACGGCGTAGGTTGCGTTGCCGCTGAGCGACCGACGCAGCTCCTTGAGCTGCGCGACGGTGAGCCCGCGGTACTCGGTCAGCACGGCCGCGTTGGAGTCGCGGAACTTGCCCGCGATCTCTGCGACTGCGGCTGCCTTGTCCGGCCTCGCCATGGCAATCCTTCCGGTGGTGGTACCACCGTCCCTGGGGCAGATGCCCCGGGCGTGCCCCGGAAAATGAGAAAGAGCCCCGGCGCAGGTGCACGGGGCTCGGTTCGCGCGGCAGGACCGCACTCGAGTTCGTTACCTGCGCAGGCCCCCGCTCTCAGCGGGACTTCGGTCTTCTTCCGCTCTGCAAGAGAGCAGCGTCGGACAACCGGCGGTCTTGGGTTACGTTGCTAAGGTAACACGGCCCCGTGGGCGGTACCGAATCGGCAGGCGGTGGCCCTCGCCACACGCTGCCCGACGGCGGTCGCTCTGCGAGCGTCAGCGCTCCAGCCCCTCCAGGGAACCGAAGCACACCAGCGGCGCCGGCTCCGTCTCGTCCGCGAGCGCCGCGGCGAGCGCGGCCTCCGGGTCGTCGGTGGCCCGCAGGTGCGCGTGGAAGCGCGGCATGACGCGGGCGGCGACGGCGTCCGACAGCGGGGCGACCGCCGCGACGACGGCGCGGGCGCCGAGGCGCAGGAGGACCGACGTCAGGCCCAGGACCTCTCCCCCGACCACCTGGGAGGAACCGCCTACCTCGCACGCCGACAGGATCACCACCGATCCGGGCAGCCGGGTGCCGTCGAGCTCGTGCGCGAAGAGCGGTCCGTCGGCCAGGTCGATGGAGGCGAAGAGCGGGTTGTCGGCGTCGTGCCTGCCGTGGGTGGCCAGGTGCACGATGTCGTGCGTGGCGAGCGCCTCGCGTACCGCGGTCGTCGTGGCCGCGAGGCCGGTGAGGACCGTCGCTCCCGGCCACATGTCGCCCACCGCTCGCACCTCGCTCGCGCCGAGGGTCACGCCCGGGCCGTGCGCCGCGAGGAGCCGGTGCCCCTCCCCCGGCCGCGCGTGGGCCCGGCCCCGTGCGACGTAGGAGCGCGTGGTGGTGCGCCTGCCCCTGCGGGACGGGAGAGCCGTCCACGGCACCCCGACGAGCGGGTCCCGGCCGACGACGTACAACGAGCCGTCCGCCTCCAGCGGTATGGCGAGGAGTTCATCGAGGGCGTTCAGGTTGCGGGTCAGGGAGCGCCGGGCGGCGGCGCGCAGGGCCGTTGGCACCAGGTCGTTGGCGCACACGCCGAGGTCGGCCCGTGCGCGTAGCACCCGTTCGGCGACGTCGGCCCGTGGGCCCAGCTCCACGGTGCGCGCACCGTCCGCGTCCACGCGGACGCACCGGAGGACGCCGTCGAGCACCAGGTAGTTGGCGACCACTGCGCCGTCGTCGCGGGTGGCGAGCAGGTTCCGCACGTCCGCGACGGTGGCGGGGCGTTCCTCGGCCGCGGCCTTCTCGGCACCCGTGCGGTGCCAGGCACGTTCGCGGGCCGTCGCCAGGAGCCTGCCGGAGCGTTGGAACAGGTGGCCTCGCTCGGGGGCGCTCTCGCGGTCCGTGAGGGTGCGGGCCCGGGCGGCGAGGCCCCGGGCCTCCGTGACGAGTGCGCGCACGGCGGGGTCATCCGGCGCCGCGGCGGCGCCCACCCCCGCGAACGTGGCACGCCCGCGTTCGACCGCCTCGAACAGCGCGTCGGGCAGGCCGGTCCGCACGGCGGCCGCGACGTCGGTGCGCTGCAGGTCGACGCCGTGGACGGCGGCGGCGGTCACCGACTCCACGGATCCGAGCCCCAGGCTGTGGTCAGCGAGCAGGCCGAAGCCGGTCCGGACGGCGGCGACTCCGGCGTCCCGGTCTCCTGACGCGAAGGCGAGCTGGGCGAGCACCGTCTGCTGCTGGATCCGCGTGGTCAGCGGAGCGTCGGCGATGCCGTCCGGGACGTTGTCGAGCACGGCGCGGGCGGCGACGGCGTCGTCGGCCAGGAGGTACCAGTGTGCGGCGACGAACCGCGCGGCCAGACCTGGGTGCTGTCCGAGGAGCGGGTCCACCTCGTCGCCGGCCTCCGCCGCTTCGATGGCCTGCTCGGCACGGTCGCGCGCGTCGTCCGGCACGGGCGCCTCGCCACGCCGGACCGGCAGGAGGATCGCCTCGAGCTCCGCGACACGGGCGACCGCCGCACGCTGCGGATGGCCTACTCCGGCGTAGTACTGCCGGACGAAGGCCGCGGCGAACCGGGCCTCGTCCCACCGGTGCAGTGCCATGAGGCAGCGGGCGCGGAAGTACTCGGCCTCCGCACGGTGCTGCGCGCGGCCAGGACCGACCATGCGGGAGATCGCCTGGGTGAGCACTCGCTCGGCGTCCTCGAGCAGCCCTGCCTCGTAGAGGACGGCGCCACGGCCGATGTCGAGCAGGCCGTCGGCCCGCTCCGGGTCGACGGCGCGGGCCGCTTCCATGGCCCGGAGCGCGCCGGGCAGGTCGCCGAGCGCGTACCGCACGAAGCCGGTGTTGTGCAGGGCGAGGGATGCGATCGAGGGCGTGCCGGCACGCACCGCCTGCTCGTGGCAGACGTCGAAGTCCCGGAGCGCCGCATCGAGCCGGCCCAACTCGATGGCTGTCGCGCCCCGGTTGAGCAGCACCGTCGCGAGGTCTCGCCCGTGCAGCACTCCCGGATCCGCGAGCACCTTGTCGAAGGCCGCCATGGCGTCGGTCAGCCGGCCGGAGCGCTGCAGGAGCAGGCCGCGTGCCCCCTCGACGACGGCGGCGAGGCGCGCCCGGACCGCCGGTGGCGCCGACTCGGCGTGGGACTCGGCGTCCTGAAGGATGGCCAGCGGCTTGTCGAGCGCGTCCTCGACCGCATGGACGGCGACCGCCTCCCCCGTCAGGGAACGCACCACGCCCTCCGCCCAGCGCTCGTGGTCTCCGGGCTCGAGCTCTGCGAGGTCCACGACCCAAAGCCGGTCGAGCACCTTCCGGAACCGCAGCAGAGCGTCGCCCGGCCGCGAGCGGGAGTTGAGGTCCCGCGCGACCAGCAGCTCCGCCTCGAGTTCCGGCCACATGTCGCCCCTAGTTCTTTCACCCCCACAGGGGCATCAGGCGACACGCTAGCGGGTGAAGTGTTCGCTGTCACCGCACTTACCGACGACGCAGGTCAGGGACTCAACGCGCCAATCCATCGGTGAACGGCAGGAACAAGGAGCCCTGACAGGAGCACGAACGCTCATCGTCGGCAAGCTACCGGGACCGGCCTCACCAACGGATGAAATTTCGACCCATCAATAAGTTGCACGCGCAACACTTGCCGAACTTGTCACGGCACCGCAATTCGCCGGATCTTCGCATTCGTCAGCGGAAGACACATTGCGATCACCATAAGCAGGCCGAAGAGGGCGAGAGCGATCGTTGCGGAGGTGCCGGCAGCAATTAGACCAAAGACAACGGTACTGATCGGCATCAAGATTTCGTCACCGAGCCGGGTGAGTGCGATCATCCGGCCAGTATATTCAGCCCTGATCTGTGAGATAAATGCGGCGCCCAGCATCGCCGATGCAGCTCCTGCACAGAGCCCCATCACCACAGCTCCAGCAAACAATGTCTCGACCCCGCCGACGCCAAGCAAAGCGATCGCAAGACCCTCGACAGCAAACAGGCCGTAAGCAGTCAGCGCGGGACGTTTAGCCTTGAAGCGGACCGAACCCAAAGCACCGATTGTTGCGCCAATACCAACAGCCACCCCAACGTAGCCAACCACTTCGGCCCCCATCCCGAGCTCCCGGGTACGGAGAGCGACACCAAGCCCGAGCGCCGGAACAATGAAGACATTCAGAAGCATCTGTGACAGCACGAGTGTGCGCGTCACAGGAGCGTCCTTCAGATGCGTGAAGCTCTGGAACGCGTCCCGGAGCATCGACCCAGACGCAACTTTCGCAATCGGATATCGCAGAGGCATGTAGAACGCGACAAACAACAACACGCCACCGAAGGCCACAACATTCAGGAGCGCAGTCCCCTGAATGGCCCAGTACGCAACCACGATTCCTCCCGCAGCCGAACCAAACAGTTCACCGAGGCGCCCAACGGTCTGATACATGCCAATGTAGGACGGAATATCCGAAGGATGGACGATTTGGCGAGCAATGGTCGAGGCCGCCGGTTCGTACAGTGCGTCGCATGCCCCAAGGCACGCCGCCGAGGCGACCAACAACGGATAGGAGATGCCCGACGAAGTCGCAGCGACGATGACCGCCATCAGTGCCAGCAATCGTCCGATATTTGACGCGACCATCACCCGGCGAACGTCAAACCGATCAGCAACCGTACCCCCCAGGACCAGTAGAAGGGCCCGAGGGATCGTGCCTGCCGCTAACACGACGCCGGCTGCCGCTGGGCTTCCGACCTGCACTGCTGTCCAAGCGAGCCCAATACCCCAGATGGTATCGGTCACCGAAGACATGGCCCTGGTCACGATCCACAGATGAGCAAGCCGGTCGTGGCGGAATGGAGGAGAGACGCGCTCTACCTCTGCGGGCTCCAGAACCTCAGACGACATCTAGTCCCTCTACACCTTCGCCAGCCGAATACCCCCGGGTCGTTACCGGGTCAGAGTCGCAGTTCCATATACATGGAATACTGCGCGACGTACAAGCAGTAGGATGGGTCGCAATCAAAGGTCGATGGTCATTATCTCGGCGTCCGTGCCATCAGATTCGTAGTAGCCCCGCTCAATTCCAGTGGTCGTGAAACCGAGCGATTCGTACAACTTCCTGGCATGCGCGTTGTCGGTTCGCAAACGGAGGCGGATAAGCGACAGGCCCGAGGTACGTGCAGTGTCAGCCAGCACGCTCATCATCTTCCGGCCCAGTCCAGCTCGCCGAAAGGATTTGCCCACGCCGATTGTTGCTACTTCGCCGTACCCATCTTTCACCTGCAATGCACAGTAGCCAGCAATAGTCAGAGTTTCTGCACGACCAATTTCTGCAACATAGACTTTAAAATCTGAGTGATCGGCGATTTCTTCAAACCAATCGCGGGGCCATGCATCGTCACCGAAAGCCTGCTCGTCCAGTTTAACAACTTTATCAAGATCGCCAGCCAACAGAGGCCGAATGATCACACTCTCATCAACCTTCATTGGTGTCGCGATCCATTCGAGAAGGAAAGACGGCCATCACGATCCGCCTCCCGGCCGGGGCGTTTCGGCGCCCCGGCCGGTACTAGCTGTATCGAATCCTGGCTCCTCGGTGACCCGATCGCCCAGGAGACTGGTACAGCGCAATTCGGAAAGTGTTAGACACCCGGCTTGTTCTGACGTCCGAAGCCGGTGTTGTTCTGGCGCATAGATTCTCCCGTCGACATGAACTCAGCTGCATGCGGAGTTCGACATACCGGACGCAAGGGATTATAGGGGCAATCCTCGACCTTAGTCAACGATTCGCAAGCCCTTCGACCGAGCTGAAGCAGACCAACGGCACCGGCTCGGCCACGTCTTTGAGGGCCGCCGCGAGCGCCGCCTCCGGGTCGTCACTTTCGCGCAGGTGAGCGTGCAGAAGCGGCATGACCCGGGCGGCGAGCTCGTCCGAGAGCTTGGCGACAGACGCGATGACCGCGCGGGCGCCCAGACGCAGGAGCACCGACGTCAGGCCCAGCACCTCGCCGCCGAGCACCTGGGTGGAGCCGCCGACCTCGCACGAGGACAGGATCACCACCGAGCCAGGCAGCGGCGTCCCGTCGAGCTCGTGGGCGAACAGCGGGCCGTCGGCGAGGTCGATGCTCGCGAACAGCGGGTTGTCCGCGTCGTGCTGGCCATGGGTGGCGAGGTGCACGACGTCGTGCGTGGCGAGCGCCGTGCGGACGTGCTCGGTGACGGCGTCGTCCCCGGTCAGCACGGTTGCGCCCGGCCACTGCCTGCCGACCGCCTGGACCTCCTCGGTGCCGTGCTGCACGCTGGGTCCCGCCGCTGCGAGCAGACGTCGCTTGCCGCTCGGGCGGGCGTGGGTGCGGCCGCGGGCGACGTACGAGTTGACGGCGGTGCGCAGGCCGCTGCGGGACGGGAGCGCGGTCCAGGGGACGCTGAGGAGGGGTTCGCGGGCAACGACGTAGAGATCGCCCTCGGCGCGGAGCGGGGCGAGGAGGATGTCGTCGAGCACCTTGAGGTTGCGCGCCAGGGAGGCGTTGGCGGCGGCTCGCAGGGGTGTGGGGATGAGGTCGTTGGCGGCCATGGCGAAGTCGGCACCCAGGCGGCGGACGCGTTCGGTCACCTCTTCTGCGGGGCCGAACGCGATGGTCTTCACGGTCTGGGCGTCCACCCGGACGCAGTGAATCATTCCGTCGATGACCGCGAAGTTCACCACCACGTTGGCGTAGTTGTCCCGCCGACTGAGTACGCGCTGCAACTCACTGGCGGTAGCAGGACGCTGCACTGCCCCCGCATTGCCCACATGCCGCCATGAACGCTCCCGGACCTCGTCCTGGATGCGTCGCGCCCGGTGAGTGAGGCGCTCGCGCTCTTTCGCCTCAGCCGCGCCAAGTTCCCGAGCCCTCGCGAGCAAGCCCCGCGCCTCGGTGAGAAGCGCGGCGGCCTCCGGATCGTCTGGCGGAGTGACTCGGCCGGTGCCTGCGAATGTCGCCCGCCCCCGTTCTAGGGCATCGAACAGGGCAGCCGGTTTTCCTGTGCCGACCGCGGCGTCGACGTCGATGCGGTTCAGGTCGACGCCATGAGTGGCCGCGGCTGTGACCGACTCGACCGAACCGAGCCGGCCGCGGTGATCGGCGAGCAGGCCCAAGCCTGACCGCACCGCACGCAATCCTCTCGCGCGGTCGCCCGTCGCGAACGCGAGCTCCGCGCGGGCCGTGTAGTGCTGTATCCGCATGGTCAGGGGCGCCGTCGTGAGGCCACGAGGCAGCTCAGCAAGCGTTTCACGAGCGGTATCGAGGTCGCCCGCTTGCAAGGACCACTGCGCCGCGACCAGGCGAGCAGCGTGGCCGGGATGTTGGCCCAGGATCGGGCCGGCCGCATCTCCGTCGCGTGCGGCATCGAGCGCCTGGCGGGCTCGGCGGCGGGCCACCCCTCGGGCGACCGTGCGGCTCCTGCGGGCGGGCGCGAGTGCTGCCTCCAGCTCCAGGACACGTGCGAGGGTGGCGCGGGCGCTATGGCCGACCTGCTCGTAATGTCGACGCGCAGTAACCGCAAGTGTCGCGGCCTCATCGAATCGGTGCAGGATCAGTAGGCATCTGGCGCGGTAGTACTCGGCCTCGGCCCGTTCAGGACGCAGACTGGAGGCTACGAGTTCAACTGCGGCGGAGCCAAGCAGCTTCTCAGCATCCGCAACCATTCCGCCTTCGAACAGCACCTCGGCGCGACCCAGTTGGTTGATTCCCGCCCCGCCGTCCCGTGCGACCTGGAGAGCCTCCTCCATGGCCGTCAGCGCTCCAGGCAGGTCTCCCAGCAAGTGACGGACATACCCGCTGTTGTGGAGGGCGAATGACCGGGTGCGCGGATTCCCGTCCTCCATCGCATGCAACTGGGCAGCTTCGTAGTCCTTCAGCGCGTCTTGCAGCCGTCCTGTCTGTGAGATCGCGTAGCCCCGATTGAGGTGATCGATCGCTCTGCTGCGGTGGTCTTCCGGGTCGTGCGACAACAGGGAAGTCGTGATCCGGTCGACTGCCTCGGCATACTTACCCTCTCGCAGGAGGAGGACCCCTCGCTGACCCGAGACCAGACCCACCAAGCCGGCGCGCACCCGCCCCGGTGCCGACAAGGCTTCCAGTTCGGCACGTTCCAGTAGCGCCAGGGTCCCCGGGCGATCAGCAGAGGTCTCGAACGACGCAAGAGCGAGCCCGAGCAGCACACGAACGGTAAGGCGCGCCTTGTGGACTCCGGTCTCACCTGAGACTGAAGGCGTAGCGTCGACTTCCAGCAGGAGCGTGCGGAACGCAGACAGCGCCTCGACCGGCCGCTTGCGATCGTTCAACGTTCGCGCTGACTCGTATCGCTGCTCGAGCCGCGACCAGTCCGCGTCTCCCACTCCGTCACGCTCCCCTGAATCACACGACTACAGGCACTCCCTCATAGAGCCCGTCCACGCCCGCGACTGCCGTCCACGCCGCAAGCACCTGTGACGCTATCGCAGGGTTGGAGGTCTGGCCTAGCAACTCCGACGCGGCCGAACGGTTCTGCAGCAGCTCGTTGGCCAGTTCTCCGGCCAGGACCGGTGCCGCGAACGACGTACCGCTCCAGAGTCCGAAGCCAGACACGAAGTTGTCGGGGTCGACCGTGTGGCGCATGCCGTCGGCGCTCGGCTCCGACTCCGCCGCTCCGTCGAAAGTTGTCGGCATGGCGCTGACCACCAGCGTTCCCGGCCGTACAGCGCTCACCCATGCTCCGTCGTTGCTGAACCTTGCAAGCGATCCATCAGGATTGCCGGCAGCGACCGGAAGAAGCGGGGTGTAGTCCGGCCGGATGTCCTCCGGAACCTGAGGAACCAGCCCGTCCGGCGTCCGCCGGACATGAGGTGCCCATGCCGCAGGATAGACAGGGCGCGTCGAGCCATCGTTGCCGGCGGAGACCACAACAAGCACTCCAGAGCGACGAAGGTCGCGCAGCCTTCCGCGGAGCACCCCGTCGTAGTCGCTGTCCGAATCGGTCTGCTCCGCGTAGTAGCCGCCGCTGAGCACCAGGACATCCACCGGGTGGTGGCCCGGGACTCCCGCGATCCCACGAAGATGGAACTCCAGCACCTTCTCGAGGGTGCGCGCTACGTCCCACTCGGACGCCTGCCCGTCGCCGCCGTAGATACGCACCGGGAGGATCGCCGCATCCGGGCAGACCTGGTGAACGACTCCGGCGATGAAGGTGCCATGCCCCGCATACGCGGCCAGAAGGGCCGCCTCGTCCCAACGCCGACCGCGGACCTCCGCGTCGTACAACGGCTCGTCCTCGACGCTCGTCCCGAGCGGGACGCCGTCCAGGGTGGCCCCTCGCAGAACCACCCGCGACGGTTCGTCGAACCACGGGTGCGCTCCGATCCCGGTATCCAGCACGGCCACCACCGGCCTTGGGACTCCGTCCGCCGTAACCAGCGGCGAGCTGCCCTCCGCGAGTACTCGACGAGGCGGAGGACCGTGGAACACTGCAGGGACGCGCTGGTTCGGGTCTCCGTGACCCTGCCATTGCTGATGCCCAGTCAGCACATGGTCCAGCGACATCCGCGTCCGGTGCTCGTCGTCAACGGCGTCAGCGACCTCGTCCAGCAGGTCCCACACGTCATCGGATGCGCCATCGTCACCCGCAGTAACCCTGAACACCATGCTCGGACGAGGCGTGAGCGGCTCGGCCACCGCTCTGGACGGCGCGTCATCCAGCACCGACTCTTCGAGCTGGAGGCCACGTGCACGGGCACGTTCGCGCACTGCTGCAACGAGGACATCAGCGGCGGCATCGTCCACACCGCGAACGATGAGACGGTCAGCCACATAGCGGGTAGGTGCGACACGGCCGCCTCGTCGCGGCGTTACTGTCGAAGGATCGAGGTCACGCGTTCTGCGCCAGACCCCGTCGTGGTCTCGGACACGCGACTCGGCCTCAGGCATGGGCTCACTCACAGCAGTACCTCTCCATCGATAGGCGCACTCGGCTAACCCCGCCGCGCCCCCACAGCCGGGTCAGAGATCCAACAGGTCAGAGATTCAAAGCTCGATCACCGGCGTGCTCACCGCACCGCCGCCGCCGTCGGTCCGGCGCACCACCAGGCTCGCGCGGCCACGCTCGACGGAGTCGAAGGCAAACCGGCCGTCCTCGTCGGACGCGACAGTGACGACGTCGGCCCCCGGTCGGTGCAGCTCCACGTCCAGCCCGGCCGCGGGAGCAGCCCAGCCGTCGATCCGTACCCGGCCACCAGCGGACGGAGACAGGCTGATCATGACGGTCAGCGAGTCGTGCGTGAAGGTGATCGTCTTCGCCTCGGCGGGCGCCGTGTCGTCTGCGCGTGCTGCGGCGGCGGCCCCCCGGACGCCTGCGAGCGGCGCGTCGAGATAGACGGCCTCCATCAGGTCGGCCTCCAGGCCGGCCAGCGTGATCGCGAACAGCGAGCGCTCCACGAGGTCGCTCGGCACCGGGTCAACCGCGTCGACCAGCTGGGCAAGACGGGTCAGCACAGCCCCGTCGTCGGCGTCGAGCATGCCCTTCGGGTCGTACGAGAGGTCCCCCACGGCCTCTTCGTCCTTGTTCGGTTCCGGCGTCACGTCCACGAGAAGTCCCCCTGCTCGTCGAGGATGGTCCGAAGCTTCGCCAAGCAGCGGCCACGAGTCGAGCCGATGGAGCCCATCGGCATTCCGATCGCCGCCGAGATGTGCCGGTAGTCCGGCCGGTCGGCAAGCGAAACCAGACGCAGCAGCTCTTGGCAGCGTCCGGGTAGTTGCTGGAGCGACATCCACAGGATGCGATCGCGTTCCTCGCGCAGGACCTCGTCATCCGGCAGCGGATCCTTCGCAGGAAGGGCCATCGGGTGCTCAGGGCTGTCGTCCGGGAGCTCGGTGCGGCGCTTCTCGTCGTCACGGTGCTTGCGCACGGCCTCCCAGGCGGCGCGCTTCGCCGTCACCAGGAGCCACTTCAGCACGGCCTTCGGCTCGGCTATCGAGTCGGCGTGACGCACGAGGGCGACCCAGGTGCTCTGCACCACGTCCTCGGCGGCGTCGTGCCCGACGCCCTGCGCGCGGACCGTGTGCCACAGGAGCGGTGTCGCCTCGCGGACCAGATCACCCAGTGCCTGGTGGTTGCCCTCGCGGTACTCGGTCAAGGCGATCGCAGCGCGATCGCCGAGCGTGAGCCCGGGCCCGTCGACGTCGGGCAGGGCCTCCCTTGATCCTGTCATTGCACCACGGGATTCTCTGCTGGCGGATGTTTCCACGTCCGATACCGAACGTGAACCACTTGGACCAACCGAGTCTACGGCCGAGCTTCCGGATCCGGGGAGGTAAAACATTGTGCCCATCAGGCACTCCCCTCTCGTCGGCGCGCGTCGGCTCGATGCCGCTCACATGACAAGAGGGGCGGGAGCCCGGTTCGATACATCGTGCTGAACCCAAATCAAGAAGGCCCGCACCCCTTGCGGGATGCGGGCCTTCTCGCGCTCAGGAGCGCACTCGGATCAGGCCGAGACGTCTTCCAGGAGCTTGGTGGTCTTGCTCTGGTCCAGCGGGATGCCGGGGCCCATCGTCGTGGCCATGGTCGCCTTGCTGATGTAGCGACCCTTCGACGACGACGGCTTGAGGCGGAGGACCTCGTCGAGCGCGGCCGCGTAGTTCTCCAGCAGCTGGATCTCCGTGAAGGAGGCCTTGCCGATGATGAAGTGCAGGTTCGCGTGCTTGTCGACGCGGAACTCGATCTTGCCGCCCTTGATGTCGGTGACAGCCTTGGTCACGTCCATCGTCACGGTGCCGGTCTTCGGGTTCGGCATGAGGCCGCGGGGGCCGAGCACCTTACCGAGGCGACCGACCTTGCCCATGAGGTCCGGCGTGGCGACGGCCGCGTCGAAGTCGGTGTAGCCGGCGGCCACCTTCTCGATCAGCTCGTCGCCACCGACCTCGTCGGCACCGGCCGCGCGGGCCTCCTCCGCCTTGGCGGCGTTGGCGAACACGATGACCTTGGCGGTCTTACCCGTGCCGTTCGGCAGGTTGACCGTGCCACGGACCATCTGGTCCGCCTTGCGCGGGTCGACGCTCAGCCGGAACGCGACCTCGATGGTCGCGTCGTACTTGACGGTGGCGGTCTCCTTGGCGAGACGGATCGCGTCCAGCGGCGCGTACAGCGTCTCGCTGTCGATCTTCTCTGCGGCGGCGAGGTACGCCTTGCTGCGCTTTGCCATGTTCTCTCTCCTTGTGGTCGTAGCGGGCCTGTCGGCCCTGCCACTGCGGTGACCGACGACGTCCGCCGGTCACCTCGTGCGGTCCGGGGCTGGAAGCAGCCCCGGGGGAATCACTCCGAGACGGTGATGCCCATGGAGCGGGCCGTGCCCGCGATGATCAGCGACGCGGCGTCGAGGTCGTTCGCGTTCAGGTCCGCCAGCTTGGTCGTCGCGATCTCGCGGACCTGAGCCTTGGTGATCGTCGCGACCTTGACCGTGTGCGGCGTGGGCGAACCCTTGGGCACACCGGCGGCCTTCTTGATCAGCTCTGCGGCCGGCGGGGTCTTGGTGATGAACGTGAACGAGCGGTCCTCGTACACCGTGATCTCGACCGGGACGACGTTGCCGCGCTGCGACTCGGTCGCGGCGTTGTACGCCTTGCAGAACTCCATGATGTTCACGCCGTGCTGACCGAGCGCGGGGCCGATCGGCGGAGCCGGCGTCGCGGCACCGGCGTTGATCTGCAGCTTGATGAGGCCGGAGACCTTCTTCTTCGGGGGCATGCGTTTCTACCTTCTGTTCAGTTGGGCCGACGCCGTGGGCGATGACCCGGTTGCAAATGCTGAGGGACGAACGGTCAGATCTTGGCGACCTGGTTGAACCCCAGCTCGACCGGGGTCTCCCGGCCGAAGATGGAGACGAGGACCTTGAGCTTCTGGGCCTCGACGTTGATCTCGGAGATCGAGGCGGGCAGCGTGTCGAACGGACCGTCGGTAACGGTCACCGACTCGCCGACCTCGAAGTCCACGTGGACCGGGGCCTTGCCACCGGTCGACGCGCCACCACCGGCGGCCGTCTGGCCCGCCTGCGACGGCTGCTGCAGCATGGACGGCGCGAGCATCGAGTAGATCTCGTCGAGGTTCAGCGGCACCGGCTGGTGCGTGTGCCCGACGAAGCCCGTGACGCCCGGGGTGTGCCGTACGGCGCCCCACGACTCGTCGGTCAGGTCCATACGCACGAGGACGTAACCGGGGATCCGCACCCGGCTCACGATCTTCTTCTGTGCGTTCTTGATCTCGGCGACCTCTTCCATCGGAACCTCGACCTGGAAGATGTAGTCCTCCATGTTGAGGCTCTGGATGCGGTTCTCGAGGTTGGTCTTCACGCGCTTCTCGTAACCCGCGTACGAGTGGATGACGTACCAGTCGCCGGACTGTCCGCGGAGGGTTCGCTTGAACTCCTCGACCTCGTCCACGATGACGTCACCGTCGGCGTCGACGGTGCGCTCGTCGGTGGCTTCGCCCTCGACCTCGCCCTCGTCCGTGGTCTCGGCGTCGGTGTCGACCGGAGTCTCGGCGTCCGCAGGCACGTCGGCGTTCTCGGCGTCCAGGGGCACGTCGACGGCTGCATCGTCGCCGTCGGTCGGCGAGACGTTCTCCGTCTGGTCCAGAGAGTCCTGGGACACGAAACGAACCTGCTTTCTCTTCGTGCGCCGGGGCTACGCCCGGCACGTGTGTGCGTACTTCTACGAGCTGTGTTCGCCCATTGTCGCGCGAAAGTGCCGCGAAGCGACAATCAGCAACAGGCGAGAACGGTCACAGCGAAGTACTGCGCAGCGTGCCCCATCTGCTTGTCCGGCGCACCCGGACCGACGTCGACCGTGGTCGAGATCGTCTACGGCCGCGTCAACGTGCCGTCGCGGACGACCGGATCAGCCGAAGACCCAGCCCGCGAGCATGCCGAACGCGTAGTCCAGCACCACCACGAAGAACATGACCACGACCAGGAAGACCAGCACCACCGTCGTGTACGTCATGAGCTCGGAGCGCGTCGGCGAGACGACCTTCTTGAGCTCGGCCACCACCTGGCGCACGAAGAGCACGATTCGGGCGAAGATATTGCCGTTGCCCTTGCTCGGACGCTCCGCAGCGCTCTGGATCACCTCGGTGTCGCTCACTGCTACCCCACTCCTGTGGCCCGGCGCGCCGGCTGGCGCGGACTGGCTTGCCAGGTCCACTCACGTGGGCCCGCTGCGCGCGGCCCCGCTGGGGTTCACGCTGGCAGGGTAGACAGGACTCGAACCTGCAACCTGCGGTTTTGGAGACCGCTGCGCTACCAATTGCGCCACTACCCTCTGCGTTCGATCCCTTGTCAAGTGTTCACACGAACCTCCGGAGAGGCACGCCACTTCAGGTGAGGATCGATCACCGAGGCACAACTGTACGGTACCCAACGCTGTAGGTCGAACCCGTTCCGAGCGACGGCGGCAGGGGTCTCGGCAGGGGTCTCGGCAGGCTCGACCAACGGAGTGCCAAAGGGTTCGCAGGGGCGGTGTCCATCGAACGGTGTCCATCGAACGGTGGACAGCAGGTGCAGCCGAACGGGCGTCCCGCCAGGGACGTCGGCGAGAGCATGCTCGACGGTATGCAGACATCCGACCCTCTGGCCGTGCGAGTACGCGGCCTCCGCAAGCGCTACGGCAACGCACGCGCCGGCTACAAGGACGCCGTCGCAGGTCTCGACCTCGACGTCGCCACGGGCGAGATCGTGGCGGTCCTCGGCCCCAACGGCGCGGGCAAGACCACCACTGTCGAGATCCTCGAGGGCTTCCGCGACCGCGACGACGGCGAGGTGGCGGTGCTCGGCGAGGACCCCCGGCACGCCGGACGCGCCTGGCGGGCCCGGATCGGCGTCGTCATGCAGGACTCGCGGGACATGAGCGAGCTCACCGTCCTGGAGAAGGTGCGGGCCGCCGCGGCGTCCTACCCGGACCCGCGCGACCCCGCGGAGGTCATCGCCGCAGTGGGGCTCGCGGAGAAGGCCCGGGCGCGAACCCGCGGGTTGTCCGGCGGGCAGCGGCGCCGGCTCGACGTGGCGCTCGGCATCGTGGGCAGACCAGAGCTGCTGTTCCTCGACGAGCCCACGACAGGGTTCGACCCGCAGGCCCGCAGGTCCTTCTGGGACCTCGTGACGAGCCTGCGCGACGACGGCACCACGATCCTCCTGACGACCCACTATCTCGACGAGGCGGCCCAGCTGGCCGACCGGGTGGTGGTCGTGCGTGACGGCGTGGTGGTCGCCTCGGGCACTCCCGAGACCCTTGGCGGCTCCGAGGCCCGCACACCCGTCGTCGCATGGGACGACGGCGACGTGCGGCGCACCGAGCGGACGGACCGGCCCACGGCCGCCGTCGCCCGGCTGATCGCGAGCGCCGGACCTGACGGCGAGGTGCCCGGCCTGGCCGTGACCCGGCCGACGCTCGAGGACGTGTACCTCTCGCTGATCGGCGAGGCACCCGTGGACGGCATCGATGTCGACGACCAGGGCAGGGAGGCGGCGTGATGGGCGCGACGGAGGCGACGGGTCTCGACAAGCTCGACCAGCGGAGAGGGGTCGACCAGCGGAAGCGGCTGCCCGGCGTGCTGCGGCTGGGGCTGGTGCGCGGCGGCGTCGAGCTGCTGCAGTTCGTCCGCGAGCGCGACTCGGTGGTCTTCGGGTTCGCCTATCCGATAGTCATGCTCGCGATCTTCGCGACGGTGTTCGGTGACGACGACCCGATCGTCGCCGGCGGCGTCACGGTCAGCTTCGCGCAGTACTTCCTGCCTGGCATGGTCGCGACGGGCGTCATGCTCTCGACGTACCAGACGCTCGCCATGTCGATAGCCGTCGAGCGGGACGACGGGACGCTGAAGCGTCTGCGTGCCACGCCGCTGCCCGCGACGTCGTACTTTCTCGGCAAGGTGTTCCTGTCGCTGGTCACCGTGCTCGCACAGACAGCGCTGCTGCTCGCGGTAGCGGCCCTCGCCTTCGGCGTCCCGCTGCCGGACGACCCGGAACGCTGGGCCACGTTCGCCTGGGTGTTCGTGCTCGGCACGGCGGCAGGGGCCGTGTGCGGGGTCGCGTACTCGTCGGTGCCCCGTTCCGGGCGGTCCGCGAGCGCGGTGGTGGTCACGCCGCTCCTGGTCCTGCAGTTCACGTCCGGCGTCTTCTTCTCGCTCAGCCAGCTGCCCGGCTGGATGATCGACCTGTCGTCCCTGTTCCCGCTCAAGTGGATCGCGCAGGGCATGCGGTCGGTGTTCCTGCCGGACGCCTTCGCCGCGGCGGAGCCGTCCGGGGCCTGGCAGTCCGGCGCGACGGCTGCTGTACTGGCGGCATGGCTGGTGGTGGGGCTCGTGATCGGCACGCGGACGTTCCGGTGGCGGCGGCACGATGACGGCTGACGAGACAGCGGGCGACGCGGCCGACCGGGACGAGGCGGACGGCGACCAGGGCCTGGAGCGCCTGTACGCCGGGTGGGAGGACCAGGTGCGGTGGTGGGACGCCGCGTTCGGCGTGATCGTCGCGCTGACCGCCGTCGCACTGGTGCTGGACGGGACGCGGGGAACGCAGCTCGCCGTCGCGTACTCGGCGATGGGCGTGATCGTGCTGGCCTACGTGCTGTGGGGTGCGCGGGCGGCCCGGACCCGGAACCAGCGGCTGGCCGTGCTGTACCTGGTGGTGCTGGTGGCCGGCACCGGGGTGACGGTGTCGCAGGGCGGCGTGGCGTCGCTCCTGCTGTTCATCGCGTTCGCGCAGGTGTGGATGCTCCTGGAGTCGATACGGCACGGCGTGGTCGGCTGTGTCGCGCTGACGGTCGCGGTGTCGGTCGGTATCTCGTCGCGGTACGCCTTCGACCTCGCGGTCATGGGCGAGGTGGTGCCGCAGATGCTGGTCACTCTCGTGTTCGCGATCGGGCTCGGGCTGTGGTTCCACGTGGCGATGCGCCGGGCGGAGGAGCAGGTGCGGCTGCTCGGCCAGCTGCACGCCACGCAGACGCAGCTCGCCCTGACCAGCCACGAGGCGGGGGTCCTCGCCGAGCGCGAGCGCCTGGCCCGCGAGATCCACGACACGCTCGCCCAGGGGTTCACGAGCGTGGTGATGCAGGCGCAGGCCGCGACGGCGGCCCTCGACGTCGGGGACGACGTCGCCGTGCGCGAACGGCTGCACGTCGTGGAGGACACCGCGCGCGACAACCTCGCCGAGGCCCGCGCCCTGGTGGCGGCGTTCGCTCCCGTGGCGCTGCAGGACGCGTCGCTCCCCCAGGCGCTCGGCCGGCTCGGTAGCCGGTTCGCCGAGGAGACCGGCCTGGCGGTAGCCGTGGAGACGGACCGGGTCGGGGCGCTGTCGCCGACCGTCGAGGTGGTGCTGCTGCGGGCAGCGCAGGAGGCGTTCGCGAACGTGCGACGGCATGCGCAGGCGCGCTCCGTCGTCGTGCGGCTGGGGCAGGCGGAGGGAGAGGTGACGCTCACGGTGTCCGACGACGGGCGCGGGTTCGACGCGGAAGCCGTCGACGGGTTCGGGCTGGCGGGGATGCGGGAGCGCCTACGGTCGGCGGGCGGCACGCTGGCGGTCGGGCCGGGGGACGACGGCGGCACCACGCTGTGTGCCCGTGTACCGGTCGACGGGCAGGTCGGCACTGCGGCACGCACCGCTACCGGAGAACACGAGAGGACACAGGGGGTGGCGGGATGATCCGGGTGCTGGTGGTGGACGACCATCCGGTGGTGCGGTCGGGCCTGGCGGGCATGCTGAGCGTCGAGGACGACCTGGAGGTGGTCGGCGAGGCCGCCGACGGGCAGGAGGCGGTGGCCCTCGCGGCGTCGCTGCGGCCCGACGTCGTCCTCATGGACCTGCGGATGCCGGTGCTCGACGGCGTGGCCGCGACCGCCGGGATAGTGGGCACCGGACCCCGCGTAGTGGTGC
This sequence comes from Promicromonospora sp. NPDC023805, assembly GCF_040639635.1. Lineage (NCBI taxonomy): Bacteria > Bacillati > Actinomycetota > Actinomycetes > Micrococcales > Promicromonosporaceae > Promicromonospora > Promicromonospora sp. NPDC023805. Next base: position 276,891 of record NZ_JBFAAH010000002.1, read on the forward strand.
TGACCACCTACGACACCGACGCCGACATCCTGCGCGCCGTCGAGGCCGGGGCAACCGGCTACCTGCTCAAGGACACGCCCCGCGCCGAGCTGGTCGCGGGGGTCCGTGCGGCGGCCCGGGGCGAGACCGTGCTGGCGCCCAGCGTGGCGACCCGGCTGGTCAGCTCGGTACGCAGCTCCGCGGAACGGCCCTCTGCCCGAGAAGCGGAGGTGCTCGCGCTCGTGGCGCTCGGCCGGTCGAACGCACAGGTCGGACGCGAGCTGTCCATCACGGAGGCGACGGTCAAGACGCATCTCATCCGGGCGTTCGCCAAGCTCGGCGTCGCCGACCGCACGGCAGCGGTGACCGTGGCCAGGGAGCGGGGCTGGATCGCCTGACCGCCGGTCGCCGGACCGCCCCCGGGGAGCGGTCTAGCGACCCGCGCCGTCGGCGGGCGCCGACGGGTCGCCGCCCGCTTCTCCCCCGCCGGTCGGCTCGCCCGTCGGATCGACCGGCTCGTCGGAAGGCGTCACGTCCGGGCTCGGCGTCGGGGTGGGCGTCGGGGTAGGCGTCGGGGTAGGCGTCGGCGTCGGGGTGGGCGTCGGGGTGGGCGTTGGCGTCGGGGTGGGCGTCGGCGTCGGGGTAGGCGTCGGCGTGGGGGTCGGCGTCGGCGTGAAGTCGTCGTCGGTGTTGTCGGACTGACTCGGGACGGGCGACGACGAAGGTGTCGGCGTCGGATCGTCAGTGATCGTGCTGACGGTCGGCGTGGGCGTCGGCGTGCCCTGGCTGTTGAGGATGTTCGCGATCACCAGACCCGCACCACCGAACACGAGCAGCGCGAACACGATGATCGTGACCACGCGGCCGCGCCCGGTCGTCAGGGCGTGCCACCACTTCCGCTCCTCCTCCGGCACCGCCGGGTAAGGACCGATCGGCGGCCGCCCTACCGAGGGCGGCGCGGACACCATGGTCGGCGCCGCGCCGGGCGCACCATCGGCCCCGGCCGCGGTTGCCGCCCCTGCGACACCCGCTCCGACGGCCGCGGCGCCCACGGCGCCGACCATCATTGTCCGTTCGGTGCCCTCGTCGACCTGGCCCAGCTTCATGGTGCCCGAGCCGGCGCCCGCACCGAGGACCGGGTCGATCACCTCGGTACCACCGGCACCCACGCCGAGCTGCATGGTCTCGCCGCTGTTGCCCAGCCGGCCGGCGGGGCCGCCGAGCAGGATCGTCACGGTCCCGCGCATCGCCTCGGCAGTCGGGAACCGGCGGCCCGGGTCCTTGGCCATGGCACGCGACACGAGGCGGTCCACGGACGCCGGGACGGCAGCACGACGCGCCGAGGCCGCCGGTACCGGCGCGTTGACGTGCGCCCGCAGGACGTCCTCCGCCTGCGCTCGCTCGTAGGGCGCGTGCCCCGTGAGCGTGTAGTACGCGAGCGCACCGACGGCGTAGATGTCGCTGCGCGCGTCGAGCGGCTTGCCCCGGGCCTGCTCCGGTGACATCCCGATGACCGAACCGGCCACCGTCGCGCCGTCGCCGTCGCCGCCCGCGGGCCGGGTGAGCCCGAGGTCCAGCAGCCCGACGACGAACGTGCCGTCGGCCTGCTTGTCGACCATCACGTTGCGGGGCGCGACGTCGCGGTGCACGAGACCTGCCGCGTGCACGGCGCCGAGCGCCTCCAGCAGGCCGTCGATGATCGCCAGCGCGTCGCGCCAGGGCAGTCCGTGGTCGCCCGCGAGGTCGGACAGGGAGACGCCGGCCATCCGGTTCATGACCGTCCAGGGGACGGTCGCGCCCGCGACGTCGTCCTCGCCCGAGTCCAGCACCTTCACGACGCCCGGGTGGTCCACCAGTGCCGACGCATCGACCTCGCGCCGCAGGGAGTCGCGGGCGTTCTGGTCGTCGACCAGGTGAGGGTGCAGCACCTTGACCACGAGCGGCTGGTCGAGGTCGACCTCGGGCTCGGCCGGTTCGGCGTCCCCGGGAGCTGTCGTGGTTTCGGCGGCCGCGGTGTCGGCGTCGTCGGCACCGGACGTCTCGTCGTCGGACGTCTCGCCGGTTTTGGCCTCGCTCGTGCTCGCGTCAGCCTCGTCGGTTCGGGCCTTGTCGGTCCCGGTCTCGTCGGCGTCGGTCTCGTCGGCGTCGGTCTCGTCAGCGTCAGCCTCGCCGTCGGTGTCGCCGTCGTCGCTCGCCGCGGGCTCCGGGCCCGCAGGGGCCGCGACACGTTGCGCCTCGTAGACCGTGAACGTCGCACCAGTGCCGAGAACGTCGACCAGCTCGTACTTACCGCCGAGAACGACGTGCACCGAATGGTCTGCGGCGTTGTCCTCGATCGTGGTCTCTTCGTTCACTGGTTCACCGGTGTCCGTGGTTGCGCATCGAGTAAATCAGTCATTTCGGCTATCTGGGGCATGTTCTTCTCAGGATACGGAGCGGAGCGCACGCACACCAAAGATGGACGGCGGGATGTGTGAGTAGTGCGGAGTATCACGTTCCCGGCTGCCGCCGGAGCACCGCTTTGCCAGACTACGCAGATGCGCGACCTCGCACTCCTCCCCAAGGCGCACCTCCACCTCCACTTCACCGGATCCATGCGGGTGCCGACGCTCGTCGACATGGCAGCCGCGTACCAGGTGCGGCTGCCCGAAGCGCTCATCGACAACGACCCCCTGCGCCTGCCCGCCACCGAGCGCGGCTGGTTCCGGTTCCAGCGCCTGTACGACGCCGCCCGCGCATGCGTGCGCTCGGAGGCCGACATGCGCCGCCTGGTCGACGAGGCAGCGGCCGACGACGCCGCCGAGGGCTCCGGCCGGCTCGAGATCCAGGTGGACCCGACCTCTTATGCCCCGTTCGTCGGCGGCATCACCCCCGCCGTCGAGATAGTCATCGACGCCGCCCAGGCTGCGAGCGCCGCGCACGGCATCGAGGTGGGCGTGATCATCGCGGCGTCGCGCATGAGGCATCCGCTCGACGCGCGCACGCTCGCCCGGCTCGCCGCCCGGTACGCGGGCGACGGCGTGGGCGAGGTGGTGGGCTTCGGGCTGTCGAACGACGAGCGCCGCGGGGACACGTCGCAGTTCGGGCACGCCTTCGAGATCGCGCGCCGCGCCGGCCTCGCGGCAGTGCCGCACGGTGGCGAGCTGCTGGGGCCCGACCACATCAGCGAGGTCATGCGGGAGCTCGTTCCCGACCGGATAGGGCACGGCGTGCGCGCCGCCGAGGACGAGCGGCTCCTCGGCGAGATCGTGGAGCGCGGTGTGGCCCTCGAGGTGAACCCGGGCTCGAACATCGGCCTCGGCGTGTACAGCGAGGCGAGCGAGGTGCCGCTGCGCGCCCTGGTGGATGCGGGGGCGATGGTGGCGCTCGGCGCCGACGACCCGCTGCTGTTCGGGACGCGGCTCGTCGACCAGTACGAGATCGCGCGGAGCGCGCACGGCTTCACCGATCCGGAGCTCGCCGGGCTCGCGGCGTCGTCGATCCGGGCGAGCCGGGCGTCGTCGAGCACCAAGGCACGGCTCCTGGCGGCCGTCGACGCGTGGTTGCTAGCTCCTGATCCCGCTGACACCCTGGACGCGCTCCCCGCGGGCGGCACGATCACGATCGGGTGACGATCGGCCGACGCAACCATCGCGGACGCCCGCGCGTCAGTGGGAGATACAGGACACTCGCGAGGGGACGACGTCGTCTCGCGAGTGCGGTGCTGCTCCACCACCCCCAGAAGGTGCAGTCGAGGAGGAGTCACGATGCGGGTAATGCACGGCAAGCCGGCCCATGGTGTGGGCACGGCGGTCGGTAAGAGGGTCCTTGGCACGCTGGGCGCGGTCGCGCTGACCGTGGGCCTGCTGTCGGCCTGCGACGGCGGCGAGGAGCCACCTGCGGACACGGCGACGACGAGCTCGCCCAGCCCGGAGGAGAGCACCCCCGGTCCCGAGCCGAGCGCCGAGGAACAGGAGCCGGAGGCTTCGGCGAGCGAGCCGTCGTCCGAGCCCAGCGGCGACGGTGCTGACGAGAGCGACGGCACCGCGAAGCCAGGCGACGACAAGGGCGACGACGAGTCGTCCGAGGGTGACGGCACGTCACAGGGTGAGGGGAAGCCCGATGGCAAGGGCGGTGACAAGGACCCGAAGGAGGAGGAGCCCGAGAAGCCTGACTACATCGAGTACGGCGAGGTCAGCGCCCGGGTGGGCAAGCTGCAGCAGCGGCTGCAGGACCTCGGCTACTTCGTCACCTCTGTCGACAAGGCGTTCGGCGGCGAGACGCAGCAGGCGGTCTTCGCGCTGCAGAAGGCCGGTGGCCTGTACCGCGACGGTGTGGTGGGTGACGCCACGCGGAACGCGGCGGACGACGGCGTCGTGCCCAAGGCGCAGACGTCGTCGGGCAAGGTGCTCGAGATAGACATCGACCGGCAGCTCGTGCTGGCCGTCGAGAACGGCAAGGTCGTCAAGGTCATCAACGCGTCGTCCGGCAACGGGGAGACCTACGACGCGAAGGGCGCCACCTACACCGCGTACACGCCGCGCGGTTCGTTCGCCGTGTTCCGCGAGGTGAACGGGATGCACTCGTCGACGCTCGAGCTGGGCGACATGTGGCGGCCCAAGTTCTTCACGGGCGGCATCGCGCTGCACGGCTCGGCGTCGGTGCCCGCGTTCCCTGCGTCGCACGGATGCGTACGTGTGTCGAACGGCGCGATGGACTGGATCTGGGACACCTGGGGAGCGCCGTCGGGCACCCCGGTAGTCGTCTACTGACCCTCCCCGCGCCGAGGCGGTCGGTCAGAGGGAGACGCCTACCATCACCGTCTCCGGGACCAGGGTCACGCCGAACCGGTCGCGGACCCCGTCACGCACTGCCCGGGCCAGGGCCACGATGTCCTCGGCCCGGGCGCCGCCTCGGTTGGTCATCGCGAGCGTGTGCTTGGTCGACAGCCGCGCCGGGCTGCGCTCCCCTGCCAGGCCGAAACCCTTGCCGAAGCCGGCCCGCTCGATGAGCCAGGCGGCGCTGGTCTTGACGAGCGTCGGGTCGATCGCACCGAGGCTCGGGCCCGTGCTGGTCTCCGGCGTCGACGAACGGACCGGGTACCGAGGGGCGTCCTCGGGCAGGTGCGCGAGGTGCTCGACGGGGATCACCGGATTGGTGAAGAACGATCCGGAGTTCCAGCGGTCGTGGTCCGGCTCCGCGCCGAAGGGCGGGCGATCGAGCAGCATGCCCTTGCCACCACGCAGTCCCAGCACGGTCTCGCGGACTTCCCTCATCGGGGCGCGCTGCCCCACCTCGACGCCCAGACGACGGGCCAGCTCGCCGTAGCCCACGGGAGCCGACAGGGTGCCGAGGCGGAACTGGAACTGCACGTCCAGCACCACGTAGCGCGGCGACGGGTACCAGGGGGCACGCGGGTCCTCGTCCCGGCCCTCGCTGTGCATCGAACGCTTGAGCAGCGACGTGCGGTACCCGAAGTCCAGCTGCCCGACGGAGAAGGTGCGCACCCGCCGCTCGCCCCGGTCCCACGTGCGGACCAGCGAGACCACGCCGGAGAGCTCCTGGCCGTACGCGCCGATGTTCTGCACCGGGGCCGCGCCCACCGTCCCGGGGATGCCCGACAGGGACTCGACACCCACCCAGCCCTCGGCGACGGCGCGCTCCACGAGCTCGTCCCAGTTCTGGCCGGCCGGGGCGCTCACCACGGCGCCGCCACAGGAGTCGTCCGACTCGACGGTGATGCCGCTGCGGGTGTCCCGCACGACGAGACCGTCAAAACCTTCGTCAGCCACCAGCAGGTTGGAGCCGCCACCCACGACCAGCAGCGGCACACCGTCGTCGTCGGCGGTGCTCACCGCCTCGATCAGTGCAGCCTCTTCCTCGGCCTCGACGAACGAGGCTGCCGGGCCACCCACGCGGAGTGTGGTGAGGTCGGCGAGGCTTGGGGCCACCGCTTGCGCCTGGACGGTGTCTGCCGGGTATGGGCTCACCGTGCAAGCCTATCTACCTGTCGCGTTGGATTTGTGCACATCTTCGACATGCCGTGGGTGATGTCTGCCAATTCTGGAACCTTTTGGTGTCGGCGGACGTGTTCAGTGCTCGTCCTGACAGGCCCTGCCGCCGAAGCCGTCCGCTCGTCGCCCTGCACTACCTCTTCACACCGGCCGCGGTAGGCAGCGGCCGGACGGAGCGCGCCAGGACCAGCGCGAGCACCATGGGGATCAGGAGCACGAGCACCGCGAGGCGGTAGCCCGTCGCGTGCGCGACCAAGCCGATCAGCGGGGGCCCCACGAAGAACGCGGTGTACGCGATGGTCGAGACCGCAGCCACCCGCATGGCGGCACGCTTCGGCTCGTCGGACGCCGCGCTCATCCCCATCGGGAAGCCCATCGCCGCGCCGAAGCCCCACAGGCCGACGCCGACCAGGGCCAGCCACAGGACCGGGACCAGCGCGAACGTCAGCACGCCCACGAAAGCAAGCACCGCGGAGACCACCAGCACCGGCACGCGGCCGAACCGGTCGATGGCCCGCGTCCCGGCGAGCCGGGCGGCCGTCATGGCCGTGAGGAAGACGGCGAGGCCAGCGGCGCCCATGCCGTCGGACGTGCCGAACCCGTCCACCACCGCGAGGCCCACCCAGTCGTTGGCGACGCCCTCGGTCAGGGCGGCGGCGAGCACCACGAGCCCGATCGCCAGCGTGCGCGGCTCCCGCCAGGCGGCCAGCAGCCCCGTCATTCCCGACGACGGCGGCGTCACCTCTCCCGGGTCGGCGCCGTCCGCACTACCCGCCCCGGTCATCGCCGCGCCGTCCGGCAGCGCCGCCCCGACGACACTCGGGGAGAAGAAGCGGACCGCGATCACCACCGACAGGAGGGCCACCGCTCCCGCGGCCACGATGTGCCAGAGGACCGGGACGCCTGTGTTGGCCACCAGGATCCCGATGCCGGCGCCGACCACCGTGCCGAACGAGAACCCGGCGTGGAAGACCGGCATGATCGCGCGACCGAGGCGTTGCTCGACGGCGGCGCCCTCGAGGTTCATCGCGGCGTCCCAGACCCCGATGCCCACGCCGAACAGGATCAGACCGAGACGCACCGCGAGGTGCTCGCCCGTTGCGACGCCGTAGCCGGCCACGGCCAGGCCGGCCACGACGACGCACGCGAAGCCCAGGACCGTCCGCGCGGTACCGAACCGCTCGGCGACCAGGCCCGACAGCGGGATGGCGGCGACGGAGCCGATGGACCCCGTGAGCAGCAGCAGACCCATCTCCTGTTCGGAGAAGGAAAGCCCGTCCCGGACGGCCGGCAGACGTGATGCCCAGCTCGCGAAGGCGAACCCACTGGCAGCGAAGACGACGAAGACCGCACGAGCGGCGGCGTGTGCAGTAGGCACTGAACTCCTTGGTGCGATTGAATCTCCCGACCGTAAGCCACAATCTGGGACCAGCCCAGCAGATTCCTGGGCCCCGCACCACTGGTGCCGAGTGAGAGACAAGGAACCCGCGATGAGCCGCCAGAACGTACGACCGACCCTCGCGAGGGTCGCCGAGCTGGCCGGTGTCTCCGTCTCCACCGCGTCGCTCGCCTTTTCCGGCGCCGGACCGATCACCCCCGAGACCCGGGAGAAGGTGCTGGCCGCCGCACGCGAGCTCGAGTACTCCGGCCCCAACCCGCTCGGGCGACAGCTCCGGTCGGGACGGTCCGGGATCGTCGGTGTGGTGATCGGCGACCAGCTCGGCAGGTCGTTCCGCGACCCTGTCTCCACCCAGGTGCTGCACGGCCTGGTCTCCGCTATCGGTGAGCAGGGCCTCGGCGTGCTGCTCGTGCCGGGTATGCCGCAGGGCGCCACCACCCAGTCCATGGGGCTCGGCGCCGAGGCCGGGCTGCCGCCCGCCGTCGACCCGCTGGTCGAGGCCGCCGCGATGGACGTCGCGGTGCTCGTCTGGGGCACCCTGAAGGACGACCCGAACCTCGCCGCACTACAGCGCCGGGGGGTGCCCGTCGTGATCGGCGAGGGGAACGAGGTGTCCGGCGTCCCCGTGGTGAGCGTCGACGACCGCCGGGGCGCCGCCGAGGCGGTGCGGCATCTCGTCGAGCTCGGGCACACGCGGATCGCGGAGATCACGCTGCCGTTCGGGCGGGACGAGCGGTCGGGGCTGGTCGACGCCGACCGGCTCGCCGCCGCGGAACGCACGCCGACCCGCAACCGGCTGGCCGGCGTGCGGGACGTCGTCGAACCCGTCATCTCGTGGGAGACGCCGGCCTCGCTCGTGGAGCACGGCCGCGACGCCGCCACGGAGATCCTCTCCGAGTGGGCGCCCGCCCGGGACCGTCCGACGGCGATCATCGCCCACTCCGACCTGCTCGCCGCCGGTGCCGTGATCGCCGCCCGCGAGCTCGGGCTGCGGGTGCCCGAGGACGTGTCCGTGGCCGGGTTCGACGGGCTCGACCTGCCGTGGCTCTCCCCCGACGTGCTCACCAGCGTGCATCAGCCGCTCGTCGAGAAGGGCCGGGCGCTCGGCCTGGCCGTCATCGCGCTGCTGGCCGGCGAGGAGCCTCCATCCGTGGTGCTGCCCGTGACGCTGGTCGAGGGCACTACCTCGGGACCGGTGCCCGACCTCAGCGCGATGCCCTGAGCCGTCCCCCGTTGGTCGGGCTTGTCGGGACCTCGACAAGCCCGACCAACGGGCGGGTGTCAGGGACGGAGGGTTGGGGCCGGGAGGTAGACCTCGCCGCCCGTCTCACGGAACTCGGCCGACTTCTGGGCCATCCCCGCCGTCGCCGCGTCCGCGAGCGCCGTCTGGTGCTGTGCACCGCCGAACTCGTCGCGGATGTCCTGCGAGATCCGCATCGAGCAGAACTTCGGACCGCACATCGAGCAGAAGTGCGCGGTCTTCGCGGCCTCGGCCGGGAGGGTCTCGTCGTGGTACGCCTCGGCGAGCTCCGGGTCGAGCGACAGGTTGAACTGGTCCCGCCAGCGGAACTCGAAGCGGGCCTTGGACAGGGCGTCGTCGCGGTCGCGGGCGCCAGGGTGACCCTTGGCGACGTCGGCGGCGTGCGCGGCGATCTTGTAGGTCACCACGCCGGTACGGACGTCGTCGCGGTCGGGCAGGCCGAGGTGCTCCTTCGGCGTGACGTAGCAGAGCATCGCGGTGCCGTACCGGGCGATCTCGGTGGCGCCGATCGCTGAGGTGATGTGGTCGTACCCGGGTGCGATGTCGGTCACGAGCGGGCCGAGCGTGTAGAACGGGGCGCCGTCGCAGAGCTCCTGCTGCCGCTCCACGTTCTCGCGCACCAGGTGGAACGGGACGTGTCCAGGTCCCTCGACCATCACCTGGACGTCGTAGGCCCAGGCCCGCTTCGTCAGCTCGGCGAGCGTGTCGAGCTCGGCGAACTGCGCGGCGTCGTTCGCGTCGGCGAGCGATCCGGGCCGCAGGCCGTCGCCGAGCGAGAAGGCGACGTCGTACCGGGCGAAGATCTCGCAGAGCTCGTCGAAGTGCGTGTAGAGGAAGTTCTCCTGGTGGTGCGCCAGGCACCAGCCGGCGAGGATCGACCCGCCGCGCGAGACGATGCCCGTGACCCGGTCGGCGGTGAGCGGCACGTATCGCAGCAGCACGCCCGCGTGCACCGTCATGTAGTCGACGCCCTGCTCGCACTGCTCGATCACCGTGTCGCGGTAGATCTCCCAGGTGAGCGCGCCGGCGTCGCCGTCGACCTTCTCGAGGGCCTGGTAGATCGGCACGGTGCCGATGGGCACCGGCGAGTTCCGCATGAGCCATTCGCGCGTGGTGTGGATGTCGTCGCCCGTGGAGAGGTCCATGACGGTGTCGGCGCCCCACTTGGTGGCCCACTCGAGCTTTTCCACCTCCTCCGCGATGGAGCTGTGGACGGCGGAGTTGCCGATGTTCGCGTTGACCTTGACCAGGAACGCCCTGCCGATGATCATCGGCTCCGACTCCGGGTGGTTCACGTTGTTCGGGATGATCGCCCGGCCGGCGGCCACCTCGCTGCGCACCAGCTCGACGTCGCAGCCCTCGCGCACCGCGACGAACCGCATCTCGGGCGTGATCACGCCCTGGCGTGCGTAGTGCATCTGGGTCACGGTCCGGCCGGGGAGCGCCCGGCGGGGCCGACGTCGTTCTCCCTGCCACTCCTGGCTGGCGGCACCGCGGCGCAGTGCGCCGCGCCCGTCGTCGGCCAGTGCCCGATGGCGGCCGTCGTACTCCTCGGTGTCTCCGCGCGCCACGACCCAGGGTTCGCGGGCCGGCGCGAGGCCGCGGACCGGGTCGGAACCGGGGCCCTGCGTCCGGTAGACCCGGACCGGCTCGTTCGGGGCGCCGTCGGGCGACGGCGCCAGCGTGATCTCCGTGACCGGCACCCGGAGACCTGTGTCGTCCTGCGGTGTGCTGTACCCGCCGTCGTGCTCGTGGTCGCGCTCGTACTGGTAAGCGAGCGTGCGGGACTGGGACTTCTCCATCATGAGACTCCTGCTTCCTACGCCGGTGTTAACCGGACAGGTTCAACGGTCCCGGGCCGTACAGCCCGATCTCAGCCCCTGCGTGAGGCACCCGTGGGATCGCCGCCGAGGTTAGCACTGTCCGGCACTTTCCTTCTGCCCCGCCGCCCACCGTGATAAGCAAGGCCCGACGGCTCGCTCACCCCAGCAGGGAGCCCGGGACATGGAGGCTGGAATGCCGGTACGGAACAACCTGCGAACGAGGGCGTTCGCGTTGGCGGCTACGGGGGCTCTCGTGGTTCAAACAGGGATCGTGGCGGGTGCGGTGTCGGCGGCGGGCGCTGAGGTGAGCCCTACGGCGTCGGACAACCAGATCACCCTGACCTCGTGGGACGGGCGCCGGGAGCTGCTCGCGGGCGAACGCGACGGACTGCGGTTCGACGTCCACGGCGGGCTCATCCTGCCCCGCGGCGGTGACCTCGTGGACTACACGGACCCGTACGGCGACGGCACGCCCGTCACGTACGAGACCGGCACGTGGACCTCGCCCGTCGTCGAGACCGGGTACCCGATCAAGCAGGCCGTGCCCTCCTGGAACGCCGACACCCCCACGGGCACCTGGGTCGAGGTGGAGTTCCGCGGCCGCAAGGCTGACGGGGCCTGGACCAAGTGGTTCGTGATGGGCCGCTGGGCGTCTGGCGACGACTTCGCACCCGCCAACGGGCGCGTCGGCGACATCCACCGCACCTCCCTGAACGGCCAGGGCGACACCGACGCCGCCCTGTTCACCGACACGTTCGTCGCGAGGGCGGGCTTCGAGCCGAACGCGTTCCAGACCCGGGCCAGGCTGTACCGGCCGCAGGGCGCCAAGGTCTCGCCGCGCCTGGCGTCGGTGAGCACCATGACCAACGAGAACCTGCCCGACGAGCACTACACGGGCACCAGCGACTTCACGCTCGGGCGCGAGGTGTCGCTCGACGTCCCGCAGTACAGCCAGAACATCCACCGCGGCGAGTACCCCGAGTTCGGGGGCGGCGGCCAGGTGTGGTGCTCGCCGACGTCGTCCACGATGGTGATCTACTCCTACGGCCGCGAGGTGCCGGCCAAGGAGCTGGAGGACATCGTCGCGCCCAACGGCGACCCGCAGGTCGACTACGCCGCGATCAACACCTGGGACTACGCGTACGAGGGTGCGGGCAACTGGCCGTTCAACGCCGCCTACGCCAGCACGTTCGGGCTGAAGTCGTTCGTGACCCGGCTGCGCTCCCTCGCGGAGGCCGAGAAGTTCATCGAGGCGGGTATCCCGCTCACCTTCTCGATCAACTTCGACGAGGCGGAGATGCCCGAGGCGGGTTACAGCACCCCCGGGCACCTCGTCGTGCTGGTCGGGTTCACCGCGGACGGTGACCCGATCATCAACGACCCGAACAAGGCGAGCAACGACGAGGTTCGGGTCGTGTACACGCGGGAGAACTTCGAGCGGGTGTGGCAGACGTCCACCGACGGCGTCACGTACGTCTACCACCCGAAGAACGTGAAGCTCCCGAGCAACATGCCGGGCGTCACGCAGAACTGGTAACCCCAGCCCCGCGAAGTAGAACTGTGGCGAGATAGCTGTGGCGAGGTAGAACCCGAACTTCTGGTTCTACCTCGCCACAGTTCTGTCTCGCCCTGGTTCTACCTCCGCGGGACCTGCGTCGGGGCCGAGGTGTACGTCGCCGACGTGTAGCCGTCCGCGGAGACCGTCACCTGCACGGTGAGCTCAGCGCCCCGGTCGAGGCCCGTCACCAGGTACCGGTCACCCTTCGCCCAGCGCACCGGCTCGCCGTCGCGCAGCCATCGGTACTCCACGTCCACCTCGCCCGGGAGGTACGTGCCGGCGTCCGCGCGCAGGACCTTCCCCGGCTTGGCCCGGCCCTCGATGCTCGGCCCGGTCACGTCCGCCACCACGGGATCGTGGATCTCGACGTCGGCCGCGTTGACGAAGACGTGCCGGTGCGCCAGCCAGAGCTGGTAGTAGACGTCGTCGCCGCGCACTACCGTGCGGCCGCCCGGGCCCGTACCGTCGAACGTGGCGGCCCGGAAGTAGTCCGAGGCCACGTGGTCATCCGCCACCGCGTAGGTCTGGTCCACGCCCACCCGGTACTCGATCGGCGTGACCGGCTGCACCGGGACGCCCGGGTGCTCCTCGTAGGCCGCCGCCTCCGGGTAGGCCCTGCCGAAGACCGGCGCCGGGGCGTCGCCCGCGACGGTGACCGTCTTCGCCGTCGCCGGCACGACCACCGGACGCTCGGCCGGGTTGTGCAGCCAGGCCAGCGAACCGGCCCACCACACGCCCAGCCAGTCACCCTCCACCTGGTCGACGACGAGCTTGTGCCCCGACTGCACGCGCGCGCTCACGTCGCTCGCGTACGTGGTCCCGTTCGACCCGTCCGGCTTCCAGCCCGGGTCCTTCGCCAGCGGCGCGTCGGCCGACGGCGACTGGTGCAGGTACCGGAAGTTCGTCCCGGCACCCGCTACGCACGCGCCCGAGCCCGGCGACGCCTGCTCGCAGCCCGTCACGGTGTTCGGGTTGTCGACGTACCCCGTGCGCACCTCGACCACGTCGCCCGGCGTGACGTTCGTCGTCGTCTCCAGGTCACCGCCGATGGGGGCGCCGAGCAGCTCGAAGTAGTGGTCCCAGTCCCAGTAGGGGCCCGGGTCCCAGTGCACGTTCTTCGTGGACCCGGGCAGGGTGCCAGGCACCTGGTCGTGCCCCATGACGTGCGCCCGGTCGAGCGGGATGCCGTGCTCCGCCGCCAGGTACCGGACGAGGTCCGCCGACGCCTGGTACATCGCCTCCGTGTACCAGGCACCCGTGCCGGCCCAGCCCTCGTGCTCCAGGCCTATGGAGTGCATGTTCATGAACCAGTTGCCCGCGTGCCAGCCGACGTCGGCCGGGTCGAGGTGGTTCGCGACGTGCCCGTCCGAGGAGCGCAGGGTGTAGTTCCACGCCAGGTAGGTCGGGTCCTGCACCAGGTTCACCGTGGGCTGGTAGGCGGTCTCGGTGTCGTGGATCAGTATGTAGTCGAGCGACGGGCCACCGTCGCCCGTGCGATCCGCCTGGCTGTGGTTGCCGAATCTGTCGGTGTTGTCGGGCAGGTCCGGGGATGCCTTCTCGTAGGGCGCGGGCAGCCACTCGCAGCCGAGCTCTTCGGGGCAGTCGGTCTCCGGGTCGCTCGTGCTGGAGGCCCGCGGCACGGCGACGTCCCGGTTACCCGTGAGGATCGCCGCCCCGTCGGCGGGAGTGGTCGCGCCCGCGCCCTCCCTGAGGATTGTGTACACCCGTGTAGCGAAACCCTCGACATCACTCATGCGGGACACTGCGTTCTCCCACTCCCCCAGGCTGGCCGACGTCGTCCCGGCCGGCTCGGCGTCGACGGCACCGTCGCGTATCGCCTGGGCCTGGTACGACGCGAGCAGCGCCGCGCCACCGCACACGTTGGCCCGTGACTCGGACTTCAGGGTCTCCTCGCTGAGTCCGGTGAGCCGGGCCGCCAGGACGAGCTCGGGAGTGCCCTCGCGCGCCGGGCCCTCCTTGTCGATGATCTCTGACAGCGGAAGGCCGTCGCCGTGCGCATGGCCGGGCGCGTGGTCGCTCGCGAGGTTGAACACGCCGTAGCCGCCGTCGGCACTGACCTGGCCGGCGTGCTGGTCCCAGCGCGACTCCATGTAGGACACGGCCTTGAGCAGGTCCTGCGGCACTCCGGTGGCCTCGGCCGCCGCCGAGAACGCCTCGTCGAGCGAGCCCGCGGCAAGGACGGCGGTGCACGCGACCACACCGCCGTCGGGCGCGGCCGCCGGGGCGGCGTCGGCCGCCGAGAGCGGTATAAGTGGAAGAAGCAGCCCGGCCGCTGCGGCCAGGGCTGTGCTGCGCCGTCGTGACGTCACGCGGAAATCCTCTCGTCGGCCATACATGGGGACGAGAGAATCACACCCGATCCGGGGGCGCATGTGAAGTAAAGACCTGGAACCGGGTCGCCGGAGCGTCAGAGGCGGACGAGCACCTGGGTGCGGCCCAGGACCTTTGCCCCGTCGACGGTGACGGCGAGGTCCACGCGGACGGTGCCGGCCTCGGTGTCGATCGCGCCGATGGTGCCCATGACGTCGATCGACGCGCTACCCGGGTTGGGCACCTCGACAGGCTTGGTGAACCGCGTCTGGTAGTCGACGACGGCCCCCGGGTCGCCCGCCCAGTCCGAGACCAGGCCGACGACGGTGCCCATGGTGAGCATGCCGTGCGCGATCACGCCGGGCAGACCCGCGCCCACTGCGAACTTGTCGTTCCAGTGGATCGGGTTGAGGTCGCCGCTCGCACCCGCGTAGCGGACGAGCGCCGCGCGGTCGAAGGTGACCGCGCGCGTGCCGATCACGTCGCCCACGGCGAGGTCAGCGATGTCGGGGCGGCTCATGCGTCCGCACCTCGGATCGCCAGCGTGGACGTGACGGTGGCGACGGGTTCGCCGAGGCTGTCGGCCTCGGGGGACGGCACCTGGATGCTCTCCGGTATCGCGTAGATCTCGCAGCGGGTGGTCACCATGCTGATGGCCCCCCGGGAGACGACCCGGTCCACGTGCAGCACCGTCGTCAGCTCGTCGCCTGCGACGATCGGGCGGTGGTGCGTGAAGCGCTCGTCCGCGTGCACCACACGGGAGAAGTCGATGTCGGCCTCGGGGTCGCTGATGTACTGCGACTCCGCGCGCTGCGCGACGACGACGGCGAACGTCGGCGGAGCAACCAGGTCCTGATAGCCAGAACCCCGCGCCGCCACGAGATCGTGGTGCGCGGGGTGCGTGGCTCCGACGGCACTGGCGAACTCGCGGATCTTCTCGCGACCTACGGAGTAGGGAGCGTTGGCCGGGTAGACCCGGCCCTCGAAGTCAGCGTTCGCCACCAAAACTCAACGAGTCTCGCGGTGCGACGTGTGCTTGCCACAGCGCGGGCAGAACTTCGCCAGCTCCAGGCGGTCAGGGTCGTTACGACGGTTCTTCTTGGTGATGTAGTTCCGCTCCTTGCAGTCCACGCATGCGAGCGTGATCTTCGGGCGGACATCCGCACTCTTGCTTGCCATGGCTCTCACCTCCGCGCCTCGAGAGGGAGGCGCCATGTGTCTTCTCGTCGTCCGGCATAGGGACGCCGAACGGATGTACTTGCTTGGTAGCGAGGGCGGGGCTCGAACCCGCGACCTCACGATTATGAGTCGTGCGCTCTGACCAGCTGAGCTACCCCGCCGCGCGTGACTGAACGCGAGGCCGTCCGCCGTTGTTCCCTCACCAGTATCACTGCTGAGAGAAACGGACGACCCCGCGTCGATCACAGAGCCCCGAAAGGGAATCGAACCCTTGACCTTCTCCTTACCATGGAGACGCTCTGCCGACTGAGCTATCGGGGCGGCGAGGAAGACTCTACATGCCCTCCGGCCTGGCGTGAAATCGAATCGGGTGTGACTTGTGCCGCCCTGCTCGCCAGGCTGCGCACCGGGCGCAAAAGGGACTGGTCCCGGGCTGTCGGTCTACAGCCGTTCGGCCACGCCACGGCGGAAGAGGGACCTCGAGAACCGGGTTCGATCTCGGCCGGGAACGAGAACAGGACGCCATCCCTGAGGATGACGCCCTGCTCGTCGCGGTGGCGGATGAGGGATTCGAACCCCCGTAGGCTGTGCCAGCTGATTTACAGTCAGCCCCCTTTGGCCGCTCGGGTAATCCGCCGCGAACGGACTCAACCATAGCCCCCAACCGGCCCGCGCGAGAAATCGAAAAGAGGCCTCGGCCTGGTGACGCGCCCCACACGGCTCGCCGCGATCCGGGCCGGCGGGCGGGGGACCTATCGTGACGGCGTGACACACCAACAAGATCGCTGGGGTCTGCCCCTCGGCATCGGGGCCTACCTGCTCTGGGGCGGGATGCCGCTGTTCTTCCCGCTGCTGCAGCCGGCGGGTGCCCTGGAGATCGTGGCGCACCGCATCGTGTGGAGCCTGCTCTTCTGCCTGATCGCGCTCGCCGCGCTGCGCCAGCTCGGTGACTTCCGCACCGCCCTGCGTTCGCCGCGCCTCCTGGGCACGTTCGCCGTCGCGGCGGCGCTGATCGTCGTCAACTGGGTCGTCTATGTGTACGCCGTGCTCAGCGACCGCGTGCTCGACGCCGCCCTTGGCTACTTCATCAACCCGATAGTCACCGTGCTGCTCGGTGTGCTGGTGCTGCGCGAGCGGCTGCGGCCCGCGCAGTGGGTCGCGATCGCCTTCGGCGCCGCGTCGGTCGTCGTGCTGTCCACCGGGCTGGGTGGCCTGCCCTGGGTCTCGCTGTGCCTTGCGGTGTCGTTCGGCCTGTACGGGCTCGTGAAGAACCGCGTGGGCCGCACCGTCGCGGCGCTGCCCGGCCTGGCCGTCGAGACGGCGGTCGCCACGCCGTTCGCGCTCGCCTACATCCTCTGGCTCGGCAGCTCCGGGACGTTCACCGGGCACGGCACCGGGCATGCGCTGCTGCTCATGTCGGCCGGCATCGTGACGGCCCTGCCGCTGCTCCTGTTCGGTGCAGCGGCGCGGCGTCTGCCGCTGTCCGTCGTCGGGATGCTGCAGTACCTGGCTCCCGCCATCCAGTTCCTGGTGGGACTGCTCGTGTTCGGCGAGCACATGCCCGCCGCGCGCTGGGCCGGGTTCGCGCTGGTGTGGGTGGCGCTGGCGCTGCTCACCGTGGACGGGATCCGGCAGGCTCGGCGGACGCCGCGGCCGGGGCTGGACTGATCCGGCCGGCCGTTGGTCGGGCTTGGCGGGTCTCGACAAGCCCGACCGTCGGGGCTGCTCAGTAGCCGGTGCCGGTTACCTGGCGGGTCGTCACGTTGAGGCGGTTGTAGAGGTTGGTCACCCCGACGTAGAGCACCAGCGCGGCGAGCCCCTGCTCGTCGTAGTGCTCCGACGCACGCGCCCAGACGACGTCGGGCACCGGGTCCGGGCTGTCGGCGAGCCGCGTCACGGCCTCGGCCAGCTCGAGCGCCGCGCACTCGGCGTCGGACAGGTAGGGCGACTCGCGCCAGGCGGAGACCGAGGCGAGGCGGTCCTCCGACTCGCCGGCCTTGCGCGCCTGCTGCATCCCGTAGTCGATGCACCAGCCGCAGCCGTTGATCTGGCTGGCGCGGAGGTGCACCAGCTCGAGCGTGGTCGCCGGGACGCCCTGACCGTGGACCAGCTGACCCAGCGCGGCCAGGTGCTTCACCGCGCCCGGCACGAGGATCGCCGGGCTCGTCATCCGGGAGGTCAGCGTCCGCAGGTGCGGGGTAGTGGACGCCTCGGGGGCGAAGTCGTGCGTGGTGGTCTCGGTGGTCATCGTGGCCCTCTCGTCATGGCCGGGGTGCCGGCCGGTCACACCGGCGCCCTGCGCGCCGTCACACTCCTGACGACCCCGAGAACGAGGATGTGACAGATGAACCCCGACGAGCTCGCCACCGCCTTCGAGCAGCACCGGCCCCGCCTGCGTGCGGTCGCGTACCGGATGCTCGGCAACCCCGACGATGCCGACGACGCGCTGCAGGAGGCCTGGCTGCGCCTGAACCGCACCGGCGACGCCGAGATCGACAACCTCGCCGCCTGGCTGACCACCGTCACGGGCCGGATCTGCCTGGACATGCTCCGGTCCCGGTCGACGAGACGTGAGGCGCCGCTGCCCACCGGGCTGCCCGACGACCTCGGGCCCGAGCTTCCCCACGGCGACGTCCCCGACCCCGCACAGGAGGCGGAGCTGGCCGACGTCGTCGGGCTGGCCATGCAGATAGTGCTGCAGAGCCTCGACCCGGCCGAACGCCTGGCGTTCGTGCTGCACGACCTGTTCGCCGTCCCCTACGAGCAGATCGCCCCGGTGCTGGGCCGCTCGGTCGCCGCGGCGCGTCAGCTCGCGAGCCGCGGACGGCGGAGGGTGCAGTCCGGTGCGGCGGCTCAGGACGGCGCCGGAGCCGGCTCCCGGACCGCCGCCGAGACCCGGACCGACCGGCAGGTCGTCGAGGCGTTCCTCACGGCGTCCCGGACGGGTGACCTGGCAGGTCTCCTGGCGGTGCTCGCACCGGACGTGGTCCTGCGGGCCGACCAGTCCGCCGTCGAGACGGCGGCGGCGTCCGCCGACAAGGGCGCTCCGCTGCTGGCGCGCGAGGTGCGCGGGGCCGCGGCGGTCGCGGAGTCGTTCCGGGGACGAGCGGGAGGCGCCGTGCCCGCGCTCGTCGGTGGCTCCGTCGGGTTCACGTGGGCGCCGGGCGGCACGCCGCGCGCCGTGTTCGCGGTGGTCGTGCACGAGGGGCGCATCGTCTCCGTCGACCTGGTGGGCGACCCGGCCGCCATCGCCGTGCTGGACGTGGAGCTGCTGGGCTGACCGCCCGCGGCTGTGTCGGTGGCGGATGGCAGGGTGTGCGCATGAACGCTCCTCGCACAGTGGTGGCCGGACCGGCGGCGTGGAACACGCTGGTCCGGCTCGACCAGCTGCCCGACCCCAGGCCGCACACCGTGTTCGCGCGTGGCGCGGTGCGGACACTGGGCGGTACGAGCGCGGGCAAGGTCCTGCACCTCGCGGATCTCGGGGTGGCGAGCACGCTCGCCACCGACGTCGGGACCGATCAGGAGGGCGACCTGATCCTCGCGGCGCTCGAGCGTGCGCGGGGTGCAGAGATCCTGGGCCGCCGGGTCGCCGGACCCTCGGAGCAGCACCTGAACCTGATGACCGACGCCGGCGAGCGTCTCTCGATCTATCTCGCCACGCCCGCGGCGTCACCCGGGCCCGACGCCGCGGCCGTGGCTCGGGTGGCCGCCGCCGAGCACGTGGTGCTGGACCTGAGCGTCGTCGGGCTGAGCCTGCTTCCCGCCGCCGTGGCGAGCAGGGCGACGCTCTGGACCGACCTGCACGACTACGACGGCGTGGCCGAGTTCCACCGGCCGTTCGCCGACGCGTGCTCGTACGTCTTCCTCAACGACGACGGTACGGAGGACCACCGGGCCCTCATGACGTCGCTGCTGGAGCGGGGCGCGAGCACGGTGGTGTGCACCCTCGGAGCGCGGGGCGCCGTCGCGCGTACCGCCGAGGGCTGGTTCGAGTGCCCTGCTGAGCCCGTCGACGTCGTCGACACGAACGGCGCGGGCGACGCGTTCTTCGCCGGGTTCTTCGCCGCCCGTCTCACCGGTGCGGGCACCGCGGAATGCCTCCGGGCCGGCGCCCGCCAGGCCACCCGGGCCCTGAGCACGGCCCACCTGTCCCCGCTCCTCGACGAGCAACCTCCGTTGCGAGCGTGATCGTTGCGGCCAGGACGGCCACGCAGGCGCAACGATCGCGCTCACAACAGAGGCCCTACCTTCGGGTGGTCAGCTCACCCCGCGGAACGTTGCGTCCGCGCGGCCGGCCGCGTCGGTGATCGTGTCGAGCCGGAGCACATAGCCGTAGTGCCTGAGGTACCGGTCAGGGAAGTTGTACGACTGGTAGGACGTCCAGGAGGACGAGGCCAGGCCGGGGACCGCCCGGAAGCTGGCGTCGGACCGGAAGGTCGACGTCCCGTCGTAGCGCGCCAGGGTGAGGTCGAGGTCCCAGTGCCGCAGGTAGTGGTCGGGGTGGTTCACGGACTGGAACGAGACGGTCCCGCTGCCCGCCAGGCCCGGGACGATCCGCCACTGGCCGTCCTGGGCGGGCGACACATTGGGGTCGATACGCACGTCGTAGTTGGCGTGGCGCAGGTACCGGTCCTGGAAGTTGTAGGACTGGACCCGGCTGACCGCCGTGCTCGCCCACCGGCCGAGGACCCGGTTCCGCTCGGCGGTGGTGACCTGCAGGATCGATCCGTGCCGCTTCCGCGTGCCGCCCAGGTTGTACGAGCTCACCGTCTGGAAGTTCTGCGTACTGCCGAGGTTGGTCGAGCGGATCGGCATGTAGCCGCGGCCGGTGGCGTACTGGTCGAGCCACAGCGCCCAGGACGTCCCGTTGTTGAACGGCATCCACATGGGGCCCTCGACGACGTTCCCGCCGCCGGTGCCGTTGGAGATGCCCATGTGGGACAGGTTCCCGATGGTGGTCCACGTGCCGAGGATCGAGTTGCTGCCCTCGATGGTGATGTGGCCGTCGGCGGAGGCGCGGTAGTACCGGTAGCCGCCGACGCTCGTCGGGGACTCCACGATCTGGGTGTCGATGATGCCCTGCGTGCTGCTGGGGCGGTCGATGTAGAGCTGCGCGGTGGTGAAGGTCCGGAAGTCCCTGGTGCGCGAGTAGTAGATCCGATGCTTGGTGACGCCGTCGCGGGGCGCGTTCGTCGCCCAGTAGACGACGTAGTCGCCGGTGGCGGGGTCGTAGATCGCCTCGGGTGCCCACGCGTTGCCCGCGCCGGAGATCCCGCCCGCGACGTTGACGAGACGTGGCTCCGACCAGTCCACCAGGTTGGTGGACTCCCAGACGACGAGCGACGTGCTGCCGCGGTTGGCGGCGTCCGACCAGGACGTCCCGCTCGCGATGCGGAGGTCCGTCGCGATGATCCAGTACCTGTCGCCCTGCGGTGAACGGACGATCGCGGGGTCCCGGACGCCGCGGGTACCGACCGTCGACACCACCACCGGTGCGCCGTTGTTCAGGTCGGACCAGTTCAGGCCGTCGGTGCTGTGGGCAAGGTAGATCTGCTCGCCGCTGGTGGACTCGCCGGTGAAGTGCGCCATCAGGTACCCGGTGAACGGGTCGAGGGCGGCCGCGCGCTGCGCGGTCGCGACGACCCACGTGCAGGTCAGCAGGGCCAGGACGGCGAGCATCGCGACGGTGGTGGTCATGGTGCGCCGCAGGGCGACGGCCGGACTCGCTTGCGCGTTCCTTCGGGTACTGCTCATGGCTCTCTCCTTTGAGGACCTTACGGAAGACGGGCGGCGGCGCCCGGCGTCGTGCACGAACGCCTGATGTTAGCGCTCACAACAGGTCGGCGAAAGGTGCTTCCCGACACTTCCTGGAGCGAAATGTGCAACCAAGGGTTGCGCGTCCCCGTTCGGCGACCTAGAGTCACATGCAACCAAAGGTTGCACTACTCACACTGGAGGAACTGAGATGGTCGACATCCTGCACCGGGTCGGCGCACTGGCACCGCGCGAGAAGGTCTACGAGGCGATCGCGACGCCCCACGGCGTCGCGAGCTGGTGGACGAAGGACACGACTGGCGAAGGGACGGTCGGCAGCACGCTGACGACGACCTTCAACGACGCCGCCGGGAAGCGGCTCGGGTTCTTCGAGCTCGAGATCACCGAGCTCGACCCGGCCGGTTCGGTGGACTGGCTCGTCACCGGAGGACCCGACGAGTGGATAGGCACGCACATCCACTTCGACCTCAAGGAGGAGGACGGGTTCACGATCGTGCTGTTCGGCCACACCGGCTGGAAGGAGCCGGTCGAGTTCATGAACCACTGCAGCACCAAGTGGGCCACCTTCCTGATGAGCCTCAAGCGGTTCGTCGAGACCGGCACGGGTGAGCCGTCGCCGCACGACGTGCAGATCAGCAACTGGCACTGACGCATGGTCTCCTTGCACCCGGACACGACGAAAGGCTGGTCGGCGATGGAGTACTGCACGATCGAGCGAGAGATCTACATCGAGGCCTCACCCGAGGTCGTCTTCGACGTGGTGAGCAGTCCCGAGCACGTGCGGGAGTGGTGGTCCGACGAGGCGGAGTTCGGCCCCGAGCCGGGGAAGCCGGGCTGGGTCGGCTTCGGGAACCTCGCCCAGGACGGCCACAAGGCTCAGCTCACGGTCGCCGACGCGGTGCCGTACACGCACTTCTCGTTCCGCTGGACCCACGAGGAGGGGGAGGTGGCCGTCGCGGGAAACTCGAACCTGGTCGTCTTCGAGCTGCTGCCATCGGGCGGCGGCACCCTCCTGAAGTTCACCGAGAGCGGCTTCCGCGAGCGCGGCTGGGACGAGGCGAAGGCCGCCGCCGAGCACGCCGACCACAGCAACGGCTGGGACCACTTCCTGCCGAGGCTCAGCGTGTACGCCGCGACCGTGGGCGCGGGCACATGAGCGTGGCGGTGGACGACGACCTCTGGTCGGCGATCGGGGACCCGACCCGTCGGCGGCTGCTCGACCTGCTGCTGAGCGACGGCCACGGGACGGCGACGAGCCTGAGCGAGCGACTACCCGTGACCCGGCAGGCCGTGGCCAAACACCTCGGCGTGCTCGACCAGGCCGGCCTGGTGCACGGCACGACGGCCGGCCGGGAGAAGCTGTACCGGGTCGACGAGGAGCAGCTCGCCCGCGCCGTCGGGCAGCTCATGGAGGTCGGCACGGCCTGGGACGGCCGCCTCGGCCGCATCCGCCGGATCGCCGAGCGCATCCAGCGCGAGGCCAGCACGGCGGCCGGCACCGGGGCCGGTGGGGAGCCGTCCCCCTGAGTCGCGCTCACCGACGCGGCCGGAGAGCTCCGTCCAGTGCGGAGGCGAGCTCTTCGGCCACGCCGTCGGCGTCATGGTGCCCGACGACGGCGTCCGCGCTCGCCAGTACGTCGCGGTGGGCGTTCGCGACGGCGATGCCGCGGCCCGCCCAGGTGAGCATCGGCAGGTCGTTGGGCATGTCGCCGAACGCCCAGACGTCGGAGGCGTCGACGCCGAGCCGAGTGCACCAGCGGGCCAGCGCAGCGGCCTTGTCGACGCCGGGCGGCATGAGCTCGGCCAGGCCGACGGCGCCCGAGTACGCGAGCTGCGCGTGCGGCCCGACGGCGCCCCGGACCGCGGCGAAGAACTGCTCCTGCGCGAGCCGGATCTCCTCCGGCGGGTCGACGAAGATGCCCGGCGGCGGGATGTAAGCGGGGTCGAGCGCGAGAATCTTGGACACCTGACCGGTCACGCCGAGCGTGTCCTCGACCGGCACCGACCACAGGCCTGGGTCGAGCGCCGGCTCCCGGTTCGGGTAGTGCGGGTCAAACGTGACGCCGTCGGGCCGCTCGAAGGCAAGCGCCGCGTGCGGCAGGGCGGCGCGGATCCCGGCCACCGCGGCGCGTACGTCGTCGTCGTCGAACCCGCAGGTGTCGAGGGTCTCGCCGGAGGCGAGGTCCAGCACGCAGGCCCCGCCGATGCAGATGACCCGGCCGTGGCCGCCGACGGTGTCGGCGAGGTGGGTCAGCCAGCGCGGTGGACGAGCGGTCACGAACACGACCTCGACGCCCGCCGCGTCCAGGTCCGCGAGGACCTGCCGGGTGCGGTCAGAGACCTTGCCGTCGCTGCGGAGGAGCGTGCCGTCGAGATCGGTGGCGACCACGCGGGGCAGGTGGGTCACTGCTCATCCCACGGGTTGACGAGCGGGATGACCATGGGCTCGAAGTCCGCAACGTTGCGCGTCGCAAGGGTCAGGCCATGTACTTGCGCGGTCGCCGCGATGAGAGCGTCGTGGGCAGGCCGACGATCAGGCACATGGAGCCGGGCCGCAGCATCAGCCACCGCCTGGTCGACGTCCAGCACTCGCCCCAGGTAGCTGGGCAGCACGCTCTTCTCCAGCCAGACATCCAGAATCTCAGCTTGCTGAGGGTCGCGCCGGCGCTTCGACTCGATACCGGCGCGCAGCTCCAGCACGGTAATGACCGAGAGCGAGGTATCCGACGGCGACAGATCTCCCGCCCAGTCATTGAACTGCTCCGAGCGCCGTTCGGCAGGCTTCCGGAGTTCGGACACGACGTTGGTGTCCAGAAGAAACTTCACCAGTCGATCTCCCGCGTCGAGCCCTCGGGGCGTACCGGTTCGAACTCGATCTCTTCCGGCATAACAAAGGCATCCGCCAGGCTGACGTCGGTGCCTGTGAGCCGCTGGTAGTCCGCGAAGGTCAGTAGCACATGCGACGGCCGACCGTGGTCGGTGATGACTACCGGACCGCGGGCGGCGGCACGCTTGACCGCACTCACGTCGTGGTTCAGCTCGCGAGAAGTGACAACACTCATCCGCGATCACCTCCAATGTAGGTACGTACCTACAGTACGCTGTCATCGAGACGGCGTACAGGCAGCGCGGGACAGTCAGCGCATGGCGCCGACCACGGGCACCCATTCGCGGATTCTGGTGACCTCGACACCCGGCGTCCGGTAGTAGGGATCGGCGTCGAGGATGCGGTCCAGCTCCGGGCGTGCGGCCAGGCGCTCAGGTGCGGCGGTGAAGGTCAGCTCGAGAATCAGCATGCGGGCGACGGTACGGTCGGACGATGCGGCGATCGGTATCGGCCGATACATCGGCGGCCTGGCAGGCGCTGGCCGCCGTACTGCTGCTGGCACCGGAGCTCCTCGCTCTCCGGACCGGCGTCTGAGCCGCCGCATCAGCGGATCAGCAGCGCTCCCACCGACACGAGCGCCGACACCACGAGCAGGCAGAGGACCACGCGCTCGTACCGCGAGCTGCCGAAGGCGTGAAACGCCCTCGCCCCCACCTGCTGCCCCAGCAGCGCCGCGCCGACGAGGGGAAGCCAGTACTCGTACGTCACCCACGTCCCGGCGAGCACCAGCGACGCGACGCTCAGCGGGAGGCGCACGAGCGAGACCGTGACGAGCGTGTCGCGCATCGCGTGCGGCTTCAGGTCCCGGTGGACCAGGTAGTAGACGCTCGGCGGGCCGCCGAGCGAGGTCGAGGTGCTCAGCGCACCCGACAGAAGTCCGGCAGGCACCGCCCATACGGGCCGGACGACGACGTCCCGTTCCCGCGAGCGCAGGCGCAGGCGCAGGACCACCGCGCCGATCACCACGCAGGCCACGAAGATCTGCAGGCCGGACGCAGGCAACCAGGCGAGCAGCCAGGCGCCGGCCAGCATGCCCGGCACCGACCAGCCGGCCAGCGCCCACACCTCACGGGCGACCGGGCGCGGCACGCTGCGCCGCATCGCAAGGATCGCTACGTCACAGACGGTGCCGGTGATGATGATCGTCGAGACCGCCTCCGCGCCCCCGATGGTCGCGGCGAGCAGCGGGGCGCTCAGCAGCGCGAACCCGAACCCCGACAGCGACTGCAGGATCGCGCTCACGAAGATCAGCCCGAAGAGGGCGCCGAGGAGGATCCCGCCGTCCAGATGCACGGTTCAGGCGGCTCGCAGCCCGACGGCGGGCAGGATCACCCCGTCGATGTTCGAGAGCAGGAACTCCCGGTCGACGGGCGTGCGCAGCATGAGCACCCGGTACGCGACCAGAGCCGGGCCGATCATGCAGAGCTTCTCGACGTCGACGTCCGCCGGGATCTCGCCCCTGTCGATCGCACGCTGGAAGAAGATGCGGTTGACGGCCGCGCGCGGCTCGACCAGTGCCGCGTGCGCGGCGGCGGCCATCTCGGGGTTGCGGGCGATCATGGAGACGATCCCGGCCATCACCTTGAGCTTGCGTTCGCTGTCGCGGATGCTCGGCGGCTTGATCATCGCCACCAGGTCACCGCGCAGCGTCCCGGTGTCGGGCAGGCTGTCGAGGTCGAGGTCCCTGCCCTTCATGCAGGCGACCGCGTCGAGCACCAGGTGGGACTTGGACGGCCACCGGCGGTAGAGCGTCGCCTTGCCCGCCTTGGCGCGCGTCGCGACCATGTCGATGGTCATCCCGTCGTAGCCGGTCTCCGCCAGGACGTCGAGCGCGACGTCCAGGATCTCGGGGTCGCGGGTGTGGTCCCGCTTGCGCCCCAGCCGGGGCTTCACCTCGGCCTGCTCGATCTGCGCCATCGCAGTCGCCCTCCTTCCTGTCGGACTCGACCTTACCGTTGGGTTAATTATTGAACCAGCCATATCCGGAACTAGTCAGTACCGTATATGGTGCCAGGCATGTCCGATACCTCAACACCCGCGACCGACCGTCGGCGCTGGATCACGCTCGTCGTGGTCGGGCTCGCACAGCTCATGGTCGTGCTCGACGCGACAGTCGTGAACATCGCGCTCCCCTCGGCCCAGGCCGACCTCGGCTTCTCGGACGGTCAGCGCCAGTGGGTCATCACCGCCTACTCCCTCGCCTTCGCCAGCCTGCTCCTGCTCGGCGGGCGCCTCTCCGACCTCATCGGCCGCAAGCGCACCTTCACCATCGGGCTCATCGGCTTCGCGATCGCCTCGGCCCTCGGTGGTGCGGCAGGCT
The DNA here is from genome assembly GCF_040639635.1 of Promicromonospora sp. NPDC023805. Lineage (NCBI taxonomy): Bacteria > Bacillati > Actinomycetota > Actinomycetes > Micrococcales > Promicromonosporaceae > Promicromonospora > Promicromonospora sp. NPDC023805. The sequence continues at coordinate 303,399 of NZ_JBFAAH010000002.1, forward strand.
CGTTCGAGCTGCTGGTGGCCGCCCGTGCGCTGCAGGGCATGTTCGGCGCGCTGCTCGCCCCCACCGCGCTCGCCGTGCTGACGACCACCTTCACCGTCCCGAAGGAACGCGCCCGCGCCTTCGGCGTCTTCGGCGCGATCGCCGGCGCCGGTGGCGCCGTCGGGCTGCTGCTCGGCGGTGTCCTGACGGAGACTCTCGACTGGCGCTGGAACCTCTACATCAACGTCTTCATCGCCGCGTTCGCCCTCGTCGGCGCCCTTGTCTTCATCCCGCGCGTCACGCGGACCGGCCCGCGGCCGAGGCTGGACGTCCCGGGCACGCTGCTCGTGTCGGGCGCGCTCTTCGGCCTCGTCTACGGCTTCTCGAACGCCGAGACCGGCGGCTGGGACGCGCCCCTGACCTGGGGCATGCTGGCCGGCGCCGCCGTGCTGCTGACCGCGTTCGTCGCCTGGCAGGCGCGAGCGGCCCACCCGCTGCTGCCGCTCTCGATAGTCCTCGACCGGAACCGTGGCGCCGCGTACCTCTCGGTGCTGATCGCGGGTGCGGGGATGTTCGGCATCTTCCTCTTCGTCACCTACTACCTGCAGCTCACGCTCGGGTACTCACCGATCCAGACGGGCCTGTCGTTCCTGCCCATGATCGGCATGCTCGTGCTCGCCGCACAGCTCGGCACCAACCTGTTCGTGCCCCGGTTCGGCCCCAAGGTGCTGGTACCGATCGGCATGACGCTCGGCGCGCTCGGCATGCTCGACCTCACGTTCCTGGACGCGTCGAGCACCTACGCGGCGAACGTCCTGCCGGGCCTGATGGTCATCGGCTTCGCCATGGGAACGATCATGCCCGCGTCTATGCAGACCGCCACGCTCGGCGTGGACCGGCAGTTCGCCGGCGTCGCGTCGGCGATGGTGAACACGAGCCAGCAGGTGGGTGGCTCGATCGGCACGGCGCTGCTCAACACGCTGGCCGCCACCGCTACCGCCGACTACCTCCTGGCCCATGCCCCCGTCACCGAGGCGATCGGCACGCAGGCGGCCATCACCGGCTACTCGACCGCGTACTGGTGGGGAGCGGGGTTCTTCGCCCTGGGAGCAGTGGTGTCTGCGCTGCTCTTCCGCCGTCGCGGTGACGGCCCGTCGCTCGCACACGCCGACGCCGAGCAGCCGCTGGCCGAGCGCGTACCGGAGCCGGCGGGCGCGGCCCATGTCTGAGGCCACCGAGGCTGCGCGGCGCCTGATCGAAGCGACCGTCACCGACGTCGACGCACTCGCCGACGTCTATGCGGACCGGGCCGTGATCGAGATGCCGTTCGCGGCTCCGCTCTTCCCGGTCGTACGTGACGTCACGCGAGATGAGTTGCGCACCGGATTCACTCGGCCGGGGAGGCCGCGCTACACGGGGGTGAGCGACGTTCGTATCCATGAGACCGGCGCGGCGAACGCCGCCGTCCTGGAGTACCGGCTGCACGGCGTCACAGCTGAGGAGGAACGAGAGTTCACGCTCGACTACATCATGGTCATCACGACGCAGGACGGCCAGATCGTGCACTCTCGCGACTACTCGAACCCCGTCCAGGCCGCACAGGCCATGGGGATGACCGAGAAGCTGATCACGGCACTGGGCTCCATCGCCTGACACTCGTCCTCGGCGGTCTTCCGTCAGCTGCGGACCCGGCGGTCCACGGCGATCCAGTTCGTCTCCCACGTCGTGCCGCCGTCCGCCGAGAACGCCTGCTCGAACCTCGCCTCGTCCTTGCTCACCCGGACGATGAGGAACCGCACCTTGATCGGGCGGCCGTCGAGCTGGTCGTCGCCGTAGAACTCGCCGACGCCGTCGCGGAAACCGCCGTACACCGCCGGGGTGAGCAGACCGTCGCGGAGGTTGACGAAGGTCAGGCTCCACCTCTGCGCCTGCGGCTCGTACAGCCGCAGATTGAGCGCTTCGATGCGGCCGTTCGGCCCCGACACGTCGAGCTCGACGACGTTGGCCCGCCGGTCCGCGAGGGGCCGCACCGTACTGGTGCCGGCGAACTCGAGCCATTGATCCGGGGACTCCGAGAGCGGGTCGGCGAGGACCTGCACGGTGGTGCGCCAGGTGCCGATCTCCCAGTTGAAATCCCGTTGGCCGTCGGCGACCGCCGATGAGGCGGGCGGCGGTGCTGCGGTGCCCGATGCCGCCGTCGCGAGAAGCATGAGAGCGGAAAGGCCTGCGGTCAGGATCCTTCGGTATGGAATGGTCATGGTCCGACTATCGAGCGGAGCACTGCCGTGAACAAGAAGGCACCTGCGGGTAACCCCTCTCGTCCCAATCCGCTGCCTGGCTGCCCGATGGCGGCGGCTTTCGCCGCCATCGGCGGGAAGTGGAAGCTGACCCTGCTCTACTGGCTCGCCCACGGGGAGACCCACTTCGCCGGCCTGCGCCGCAGAGGGGCGCCCATCACGCCCAAGGTGCTTGCCGAGCAGCTGCGCGAGCTCGAGGCCGACGGACTCGTCGAACGTGTGGTGACCGGACCGGTCCCCGCGCCCGTCATCTACCGGCTCACTCCGTACGGGGCCTCGGTCCTGCCCGTCGTCGAGGGAGTGCGGGTCTGGGGCGAGGCTCACCTGCGGCGCACCGAGGGCGAAGCCGCACCGGACGCGGCGATGGGCTGCGCCAGCACTATCGCGTAGCCCGGAGTTGCATCTTCCGTAGCGGCATGTGGTCCCGTGGACTCATGTCCCGCCCCACCGAGGAAGGCTCCCTGCTCATGTATTCGTCCTTCATCCCGCCGCGCCAGGTCAAGATCGGTGACGCGGCGGCCTTCGTCGGCACGACGCCGCGGGCAATCCGGCACTATCACGAGATCGGCCTGCTTCCCGAGCCCGAGCGGGGCGGTGACGACCGCCGCCGCTACGGCTACGAAGACATGATCCGGCTGCTGTGGATCCGCAGGATGGCCGACGCAGGGATCGCGCTGGACGACATCCGTAACGCGTTCGCCGACGCGGCTCCTGCCGGGGCGGCTCCTACTACCGCTCCTGCCGCTGCCGACGGCGACGGCGACGGCGACGGCGACCACGGCATCGCGGGCATCCTGGAACGGCTGGAGGAGACGCTCGTCGCCCAGGAAGCAGAGCTGCGGCGACAGCGGACCGCCGTGCAGCGCATGCGCACCGAGGGCAGCAGGATGGGCCTGCTCTCCGACTTCGTCACCAGCCGCCTCAAAAGCCTGCCCGAGGGCTCCCTGCGCCAGGCGGACCTGGACAACATGCTGGTCATCGAGCGGATCTTCGGCCCGCTCGGTGCGGCCGTCAACGCCACCCGGTACATCGCCCTGTCCACCCATCCGGAACTGCGGGAGCAGTCCGACCGCATTGATGCCGCCGAGGAGGCACTCGACGACACTGTCGCCGTCGACGACCCCCGCGTGGCCCAGGTGGCTGCCCAGCGGCACGCCTTCGAGAAGGCGCTCGAAACCGTCATCGACGATTCCGGCCTGGCGCAGGAGGACGATGCGCTCTTCGACGCCTGGGATGCCTTGCATCCCCCTACCCCTGACGCGGGCGAAGCCGGCCGAGGCTCCGTGAGGGAACCGGGGTCCATGAGCGCATTCGAGGCCACCGGGAAGATGCCCTACGACTGGTCCCCGGCCCGCCTGCGCTGCATACAGCTGGCCGGAGAGCTCGCGGCGGCCTCCTGGGAGACCGAACGGGCGGTTACCGGTGTTCCCGGCAACCGCCCGTCGAACGGGTGAGACGTCAGCGGTAGTTCGTGGATCGCAGTCCGGACATCTGGCACGGTATGGCGGGAGCGGCAACGGCCGGGAGCGTTGGAATTCCAACGCTCCCGGCCGTTGGTCGTGTTGGGGCCGGGTGGGCTGGCGCGGACCTCTTGCGGACTATCTGCGGACTGAGCGCGGGCGGTCATGGCCGCGCGGATCGCGTAACTCAGCCGTTCGCGTCTGTGCCGACCCAGGCGTTGAACCGGACCAAGGGCTCGTTCGCGTGTCGGTGGGCGCGTGTCAGCATGCGCAGCACCTCGCGGGTCGTGGGGTGGTGACGTGTCTGCTGCGGAGCGACCTTCCGCGCCTGTTGCAGGCTGGCCAGTGCTTGTTCGTTGCGGTTCTGCCAGAGGTAGGCGCGGGCCAGGTCCATGTAATGATGCCCGGCGCGGATGGCGGGCACTGCGCTGGACAAGCGGACGTTCTCAGCACGTCCGAGTGCGCGCGCTCCATCGCCAAGTTCGATAGCAGCGGCCACGTCGTGGATTGCGACGTTGCTAGGCCCGAAGGAAAGCTGATGCCATCCGCCGTCGGTGTCGGCCCCGAGGCGAGCGCTGATCTGTCGCGCTTCGTCCAGGTGGGTGTCAACTGTCCCTGTGTTCCCGGCGCGGGCGGCGAGGATGGCGGAGCGCAGGTGCAGCGGTCCTCGCATGGAGATCGTGGCCAGGTCGTCAGCGGTAGCGATCTGGCTCTGGACTCTGTCGAGCAGACGAAGGCCGACGTCGTACGCACCAGTGCGGAGCAGGGACGTGGTGCGGCTCCACGCGGCCAGTGCGCCCATGAGCGGGTCGGCCGACTGGATGGCCGACCATTGCAGACGCTCTTCGATGACCGTCGACAGGTCCTGGTAACCGGTCTTGTACGTGACCGAGTGAGCGGCGAACAGCAACACCGCCATGATCTCGAAATAGCGCTCGCGCTCGGTCCCTTCCTCGCGATGGACGGCCGTCGCCGTCTCCAGTAGGAGCGCGGGGAGCCGTTCGGCGATCTGCACATGCCTATCGCTCTGCCGAAGCCGAGAGATCTCCCGGGCGTCAGCCGTGATCTCGGCCCGAGTCCGCGGCGGGGTGTGCGTCTCGGGCGGCAGGTCCCAGTACGCCAACGCGCGGCGAAGGCCTGGCATGAGGGCGTGGATTCGGTCGGGCCGACGCCCGTCGAAGCCGTAGGGCTGACCGGTGAGGACGGTGACCTCGACATCGAGCGGCTTGGAGACAGCCGCGATCAGAACGGGGGTGGCATCGCGCGTGCCCTGTTCCACCTTGCGCAGCAGGGACAGGCTGATCGAGGCATGTTGCGCCAGGGCGACCTGCGTTATCCCGCGCGTCTTGCGGTAGTGCGCGATCCGGCGGCCGATCGATTCGTCGTCGTTCATGCTTCGCATCCCTGATGTGAGTTCAGGCCAACCTGGAGCCTACGCCTCTGCGTACGGGTGGCGGGAGGGCCCGGTGACTCGATCTTGGGGTCAACCGTTGTTGGCGTGCGGCCAGTGGGCCTTGGCAAATGCTGTGGTGCAGGCCGGGAGGTCTTCGTCCGGCAGCACGGAGAGGATGCCCGCCTCACGAGCGCGGGACGAGTCGATCCGGTAGTTGAGTGGGTCCGGCGCGTCCGAGCCGACGACCCGAGCGGCGAACCAGTCCGCCGCCGGCCCTGCGGCGTCGGCGAAGGTCGCATCGGCAGAACTGACGTTGAACACACCTGCAACGCGCATCCGTGCTGCCGCCAGCAGCGCACGGGCGGCTTGATCGCGGTGCAGCCATCCGCGCCAGTGAGCGGGGTCCGGAACGGTGACCGTGCCGTGGTCGCTGGCCTCGGTAAGCCACTGCTCGACCCGGTCTCGTCGATCCCCTCGCGGGTCCGGCCCGTACAGGGCACCCAAGCGGAGGACCGTCGTGCTGATCTGGGCTGCGGCCAACGCTTGTTCACCGGCGGCCTTGACTCGGGCATGAGGTGCGAGCAGTTCCAGCGGTGCGTCCTCGGTGCAAGGCTCACCGGGCTGGTCGCCGTAGACAGTGCACGTCGATACGTATGCCACGTGCGCACCTGGTGGCACGGCCTTGATCAGTTCGGCGAGGCGAGCGGGTTCGTCGTGCTTGGCACCGTCCAACAACCACACGATCACAGGCGCGGTCGTCTCTGCGAGAGCCCTCGGGAGGTCGCTCCACGCAACCGCTCCAGGTTCGGTACCGGCTCGGGATACGACGACCGCGTCATCCGGAGCCAAGCCCACCAAGGCCGAGCCCACGTAACCGTTCCCACCGACGACGAACATGCGCGTCTCCTCACCCAGTACGACTCAACGGACCCTCGACACGCTACCGGTGGTGCGCGGGCCCGCGTGTGCCGCTCGGCCGGGTGACACATGAATGTGTCACCCGGCTTCCCGCCCCAGATCCAAAGTTGATCCTGACCAGCCTGTGACCATGCGGGCTTGCCATCGAGACGACTGACTGCGAGCGATCAGAGGCGGCTGTGATGGGACTTCATCTGCATCATCGAGAAGAGGCGTCGGGTGTCCCAGACCTCCTCTCGTTCGCAATGGGCATCGCTGACGATGCCGTCAAGGTCGTAGGGCCGGAGCACATCGAGATCGTCACCCTGACCAGGGGCCGGATCTGTCTACAGCCGACCGACTTGAACCAGGGCGAGCACATTGCCCGCGCGCTCGGGCTGGACGCACCGTTGGATCACAGGATGTTCGTTCCCGGGCACACGCTGTGGACGGGTGAACGCCATGGCCTGGAGGTCCAGGTCCGGTCGGTGCTGCGTCAGATGGTGGTCCGATGAGTGCCACGACCACGACGTGCTCCCGGACCCTTGTGGCGCTCGATATCGATGGGACGCTCGTGGGAGAAGGGAACAGGATCCCGTCCGGAACGGTCGAAGAACTAGACCTTGTCCGTGCTGCCGGGCACGAGGCCGTGCTCGCCACCGGACGCTCGCTGATCGGACTGGTGCCAATCGCGATCCGGCTGGGGCTAACCGACAGTTGGGGCGTGTGCTCCAACGGCGCCTTGACCGTGCGCCTGGACCCGTCTGCACCGTCGGGATACGAGGTCGTTGCCGCTCACACGTTCGACCCAGGACCGGTGATCCGCCGCGCCATGGAGATCGTTCCAGAAGTGCGGGTCGCGGTGGAGGAGGTCGGCTGGGGCTGGCGCACCAACGCCCCGTTCGAGCCGGGAGAGTGTTCCGCCCCGGGTTTGATGGAGACATCGAAGACCCGGAGGATTGGGAGCTATGTCGGCACCACGGAAGTACCCCGACGAGTTGCGTGAGCGTG